>NZ_JQNK01000002.1:300327-600655 GCF_000745215.1 Methylosinus sp. PW1 | reverse complement strand
ACTGCAAGCGAGGACTCCGACAGGAGGAGGCGGAGGAGGGGCGGCGTCAGACCGAGAAGCTGGAGCCGCAGCCGCAGGAAGCGGTTGCGTTGGGATTCTCGACGCGGAACGACTGGCCCATCAGATCCTCGACATAATCGACGCGCGCGCCGGCGATATAGGCGGCGGAGATCGAATCGACGACGAGCCGCGCCCCGTCGCGCTCGACGACGATATCGTCGGCCTTGGGCTCGGTCTCGACCGTATAGGCGTATTGCAGGCCAGAGCAGCCGCCGCCGTCGACCGAAAGCCGCAGCGCCTTGGCTTCGGCCTCGCCGGCGAGAATGGCGTGAATGCGCTCGGCCGCGCGCTCGCTCATCTCGATCTTCGCAATCGTCGCCGTATCGGTCATTTGGGCGCGCCTTCCTCTTTTTTGGCTTTTGTCTCGCCGGCCTCGTCGCTTGCGCTCCCCGGGGCGGGCGGGATATGCGAAGCGAAAATATGGCCGCCCGCGTGACCTTGCAATGACAGGAGAGACGATTGGCGATCGAAGATCCCGGCGTCCGTGGCCGCGCCCCTCACGCCAGCGACCCTTCGGCGTCGCGCGGGCGCCTCTTTCCCGAATCGGCCTCGCCGACGCGCAGCGAGTTCCAGCGCGACCGCGACCGTATCATCCATTCGACGGCCTTTCGCCGCCTCGCGCATAAGACGCAGGTCTTCGTGCCGCTGGGCGGCGACCATTTCCGCACGCGGCTGACCCATACGATAGAGGTGGGGCAGATCGCCCGCGCGCTCGCCCGCGCTCTGGCGCTGGACGAGGACCTCGCCGAGGCGGTGGCGCTCGCCCATGACCTCGGCCATACGCCCTTCGGCCATGCCGGGGAGCATGCGCTGCAGCGATGCATGGAGGCCTATGGCGGCTTCGACCATAACGCCCAGGCTCTGCGCGTCGTCACTTTGCTCGAGCGCCGCTACGCCCGCTATGACGGGCTGGACCTCACCTTCGAGACGCTGGAAGGCCTCGTCAAGCACAATGGACCTTTGCGCGGCCCGCGCTCGCATCGCGCGCTCGCTCCTTATGTGGCGGAGTTCGACGCGCTGTTTCCGCTCGAGCTGGACACATTCGCCGGGCGGAGGCGCAGGCGGCCGCGCTCGCCGACGATATCGCCTATGACGCCATGACATAGACGATGGGTTGCGCGCCGGCCTGTTCTCGCTCGAGGATATCGAGGCCGTCCCCTTCATCGGCGTGATGCTGGACGAGATTCGCGCCGTCTATGGCGCGCTGGAGCGTTCGCGCGTCATTCACGAGCTCGGCCGGCGGGTCATCACCCGCTTCGTCGAGGACGCCATCATCCAATCGGAGAAGCGCCTGCGCCTCGTCGGAGCGAAAAGCGTGGAGGATGTCCGTCGCGCCGGCGTGGCGACGATCGCCTTCTCGCCGCCCATGGCCGAGGCGGACCGCTCGATCAAGGCCTTTCTCTTCCCCAAAATGTATCGGCACGAGAAAGTCGTGGGCGTCTGGGATCGCGCCGAGCAGGTGATCTCGCGGCTTTTCCCGGTCTATTTCGACGATCCGGCGCAAATGCCGCCGGAATGGGCCGAGCTCGCCCGCGCCGAGGAGGGCGCCTCCCGCGCCCGCCATGTGGCCGATTACATCGCCGGAATGACCGACCGCTATGCGCTCGAATATCGCAAGCTGTTCGGGGAAAAGATGTCGCTGGGCTGAGGGCGGACCACAGCGCGCCTTGACGGAGCCCCTTGCGCGCCCGACCTGCTGGTTCTGACCCGGGAGGCTCCCATGCTCGTCATCGAATTCGTCGGCGTCGCTCCAGAGGGAATGACCGCGCAGGTCATCGATCGGATGAACACCGACATCAGCGACGTGCGCAAGGCCGTCACTCACGCCAAATCACTGTTCTCGAATGTGATCGTCCAGCGCAAGCATAAGCCGCTACCGCATGGCTTCCGCATATTGGACGGCGACGGGCGGGAGGTCGCGAGCTGGAGCATAGACGAGTGAAAGGGCGAGCCTGAAGGCTCGCGGTCCAAGGGCAGCGGTCGGACCGCGAGCCTTCAGGCTTGCAACCCGATCGGCCGCGGCTGTCGGGAAGGATGCGTTCCGCTCCCCATTCTGCTAAACCCCCGGCCGCAATCGCCCCCGGCCCGGACATTCGATGAACATCTTCTCCGACTTCCACGTCGCCATCGCCGCCATTCTCGATTCGATCAAGGCCTCCGGCCGCCTGCCGGAGACGCTGGATTATTCGCGTTTCGTCGTGGAGCCGCCCAAGGACGCCGCCCATGGCGATCTCGCCACCAACGCCGCCATGGTCTTCGCCAAGGAGGCCAGGCCAATTTCGCCAATCCGCGCGCAGCTCGCGGTGGAGATCGCCGCTGCGCTCGCCGATCTGCCCAATGTGGCCGAGGCCGAGGTCGCCGGACCGGGCTTCATCAACATCCGCCTGAAGCCGAGCCTCTACGCCGATGTTCTGCGCGCCGTGCTGACCGATTGCGAAGCCTACGGAAGGCCGCAGGGCAGGGGAGCGCTCGCGGGCAAGATCAATGTCGAATATGTCTCGGCCAATCCGACCGGGCCGATGCATGTCGGCCATGGCCGCGGCGCCGTGTTTCGGCGATGCGCTGGCCAATCTTCTGGCCTTCGCCGGCGCGGAGGTCACGCGCGAATATTACATCAATGACGCCGGCGCTCAGGTCGACGTTCTCGCCCGCTCGGCCTTTCTGCGCTATCGCGAGGCGCTCGGCGAGACGATCGCCATTCCAGAGGGGCTCTATCCGGGCGACTATCTCAAAAGCGCCGGCGAAGCGCTGGCGAAGCAATATGGCCGCGCGCTTTTGGACAAGAGCGAGAGCGAATGGCTGGAGCCGGTCAAGGGCGCGGCCATCGACGCCATGATGGCGATGATCCGCGACGATCTCGCCGCGCTCGACATTCGCCATGAGGTCTTCTTCTCCGAGCGCTCGCTGCATGAGAAGATCAATGGTCTGTCGGAGATCGACAAGGAGATAAACGAGCTGCGCGCGCGCGGCCTCGTCTATGACGGCCGCCTGCCGCCGCCCAAGGGCCAATTGCCGGATGATTGGGAGGATCGCGAGCAGACCTTGTTCCGCTCCACCGATTTCGGCGACGACGTCGATCGTCCGCTGAAGAAATCCGACGGCTCCAACACCTATTTCGCGGCCGATATCGCCTATCACAAATCCAAGATCGACCGCGGTTTCACCACGCTCGTCGATGTGTGGGGCGCGGATCATGGCGGCTATGTGAAGCGCATGACCGCGGCGGTCGCCGCGCTTTCGGACAATAAGGTCACGCTCGATGTGAAGCTCTGCCAGCTCGTCAAGCTGATGCGCAATGGCGAGCCGGTAAAAATGTCGAAGCGCTCCGGCGATTTCGTCACTCTGCGCGAGGTGGTGGACGAAGTGGGCGTCGACGCTGTGCGTTTCATGATGCTCTATCGCAAGAATGATGCGCCGCTCGAATTCGATCTCGCCAAGGTCATAGAGCAGTCGAAAGACAATGCGGTCTTCTATGTGCAATACGCCCATGCGCGCGCCAAATCCGCCGTGCGTCAGGCGCTCGGCGCTTTTCCCGATCTCGATCTGACGCCCAACGCGCTCGCCGCCGCGCCGCTCGATCTGCTGCAGGACGAAGGCGAGATCGCGCTCGCCAAAGCCATTGCGCAATATCCGAGGTTGATCGAATCGGCCGCCGCGGCGCATGAGCCGCACAGAATCGCCTTCTATCTCTACGATCTCGCCAGCGTCTTTCATTCGCATTGGAACAAAGGCAAAGATCGGCCACAATTACGCTTTGTTAATGCAGATGATAGAAATTCGACCTATGCGCGGATGGCGTTGGTCGTTTCTTTGACTTGCGTCCTGGCGTCGGGTTCGAGACTCCTAGGCGTGAGCGCCCCCGACGAGATGCGGTGATCGCGGCCGGCGCTTTGCAAGAGCGCGGCGCGCGCTCGCATCCGGGAATGGCGACGTCGCGTCCGTCGGGTAGTGAGCAGGAAGGTGCATCATGCGCGAGGCGACGGCCCGAGGGCCTTCCATCGACATCAGCGAGTTCGAGCGGCGCCTGCGTGGCGGCGAGCCGCAGGAGAATCAGCCGGGCAGGGGCGAGGCGAAGACCGATCCGCTCGCCGAGCTGGCGCGTCTGCTGCATGGCGATGAAGCGGCCGCCGCGGCCGACCCTTACGGGCGAGTCTTCGCCGACCAGCAGCGCCGGGAGCCGTCCGTGAGCCAGAGAGACAGAGACGTTTTCGATACGGCCGAGCTGCGCGGCGCCTTGCCGCCGGTTTCGCCGTCGCAGAGGTCGCCTTCGCCCATGTCGCCGCCGCCGCTTTCTCCGGCGGCGCAGCAGCAGTCGCAGTCCGACGACTATTACGCCGTGCGCTCGCCCGACGAGGGTCAGTGGGCGCATCAGGATCAGCAGGATTATCTCGATTATGGCGTCGAGGACGAGCCCTATGACGAGCCGCGCGAGCGCAGGGGCTTTTTCGGCGCTTTGCGCGATCGGCTGCGTCCCTGGCATGCGGTGGTCGCGCTCGCCGGCGTCGGCGCGGTGAGCATCGGCCTGGCCTTGGGCCATCGCGGCGGCGTCGTGGCCCCGCAGGAGCTGGCCACCATCAAGGCGCCGGAAGGACCGGCCAAGGTGCAGCCCTCCACCGTGGCCGAAGCCGCTGCGCCCCAACGCGGCGCGGCCGTGCTCGACCGCAATCAGACCGCTCCGGTCAAGAAGGTCGTCTCCAGGCAGGAGCAGCCGGTCGATCCGGCGGCGGCAATGCGCGTCGTCAAGCTCGGCGACGGACCGGTCGATGCGCCGCACGAGGCCGCCCCGGCCGGCGGCCCCAATAATCCCTATGGCGCGGAGCCGCGGCGGGTGAAGACCGTCTCGGTCCGGCCCGACGGCACCGTCATCGATCATGACGCGCCGACGCCGGCGATCGCTCGTCCCGTCAATGTCGCGCCCCCGGCGCGGCCGCCGTCCCTCGCCGCCCGGCCGAGCGCCGTCGACGCCGCGGCCGAGCCGCCGACCGCGACGCCCAAGGGTCCGGCCAAGCCCGCCACGACCCCCAAGGTCGCGCAGCCGCCGCGTCCCAAGCCCGCCGCCCCGGCGGCCGCCGCTCCCGAGCAGACCGCCGCCCTCGAATCGGCGCAGCCGGAGGCCGCGACCGGCGGCGATGGCGGCTTTGCCGTGCAATTCGGCGCCGCCGGCTCCGAGGACGAGGCGCGCCGGCTGATGCAGACGGTGAACTCCAAATACAGCGCCCAGCTCGGCGGCAAGCGGCTCGGCTTCCGCCTCGCCAAGGTCGGCGAGAAGAGTGTCTATCGCGTCCGCGCCGCCGGCATGAGCCGCGAGGCCGCGGTCGGCGTCTGCGAGAAGGTCAAGGCCTCCGGCGGCTCCTGCTTCGTCGCCGCCAATTGATGGAGACAGCGGCTCCGTGACGCGCGCTTTCATCTGCGGCTGCGCCGGCCTCGCGCTCTCGCCGGAGGAGAAATCCTTCCTGCGCGAGGCGCGGCCCTGGGGCGCGATCCTGTTCAAGCGCAATGTCGCCTCGCGCGAGCAGCTTTCCGCTCTCACGGCGGAAATTCGCGATGCGCTGGGGACGGACGCCCCCATTCTCGTCGATCAGGAGGGCGGGCGCGTCCAGCGTCTCGGTCCGCCGGTCTGGCGCGCCTATCCCTCCGCCGCCGCCTTCGAGCGGCTGGGGCTTCCGGCCGAAGAGACCGCCGCTCTCGTCCGGCTCGGCGCGCGGCTGATCGCCCATGATCTGCGCGAGGTCGGCATCGACGTCGATTGCCTGCCGGTGCTCGACACGCCGGTGGACGGCTCGCACAATATTATCGGCGACCGCGCCTATAGCCGCGTTCCCACGGAGATCGCGCGGCTCGGCCGGGCGGCGGCGGAGGGGCTGCTCGACGGCGGCGTTCTGCCGGTCATCAAGCATATCCCCGGCCATGGGCGCGCGCGGGCGGACAGCCATCTCGAGCTGCCCGTCGTCGAGGCCTCCCGCGCCGAGCTGGAGGCGCAGGATTTCATTCCCTTCCGCGCCGACGCCGATCTGCCGCTGGGCATGACCGCCCATGTCGTCTATCGGGCCATCGATCCCGAGGCCCCGGGCACGCTCTCCAAGGCCGTGATTGAAGGGATCATTCGCGGCCTCATCGGCTTCGACGGCCTGCTGATGACCGACGATCTCTCGATGAAGGCGCTCTCCGGCGGCTTCCGCGCGCGCGCCGAGGGGGCGATCGCCGCCGGCTGCGATGTGGTCCTGCATTGCAACGGCGATCTCGCCGAGGCCCGCGCCGTGGCGGAAGGGGCGGGCGATCTCGCCGGCCGGGCGCTGGAGCGGGCGCGCGCCGCCAAGGCGAAAATCGCCGCGCCGAAGGAATTCGATCCTGTGGACGGCGCCCGTCAGCTCGACGCGGCTCTTGCGGCCGGCGTCTGATCGGCCCAATCTCTCGCCTTCCCGATGGGCGGAGGCGTGAGACGACGCCGTGAGGCGATATGGCGCAGGATTTGGCTTTCGACATCGCCGGAGAACATGAGCGCGCGGAGGCGGAGCCCGCCTTCCTCGTCGATGTCGACGGCTTCGAAGGCCCGCTGGACCTGCTGCTAGAGCTCGCCCGCCGCCAGAAGGTCGATCTCGCCCGCATTTCCATTTTGGCGCTGGCCGAGCAATATCTCGCTTTCGTCGAGGAGGCGCGGCGCGTCCGGCTCGAGCTCGCCGCCGATTATCTGGTGATGGCCGCCTGGCTCGCCTATCTGAAATCACGCCTGCTGCTGCCGGAGCAGCCCAAGACGGGGGAGGAGCCTTCGGCCGCAGAGCTGGCCGCGGCGCTCGCCGATCGTCTGCGCCGGCTGGAGGCGATCCGCGCGGCGTCCGACAAGCTTCAGGAGCGCGCGCGGCTCGGCCGCGACATGTTCCTGCGCGGCGGGCCGGAGGGCATAGAGACCAAGACGAACTCGACCTTCACGGCCAGCCTCTATGATCTTCTGTCGGCCTACGCCCGCCAGCGGCAGAAGCAGGCGATCTCCAAGGTCACGCTGCGCCAGCGCAATGTCTGGTCGTTGGCCGAGGCGCGCGAGACGCTGGAGCGGCTCGCTGGAATCGCGGCCCAATGGACCGCGCTCGACGATTACCTGCTGGATTATTGTGTGGATATTCAAACCGCGCGCACCGTCCGCGCCTCGTCTTTTTCCGCTTCGCTGGAAATGGTGCGGGAAGGGCGGTTCGACATTCGCCAGGACCGCGCCTTCGCGCCGATCTGGCTGCGTCGGCGCGATACGGAACTAGACCGCGAGCCTTCGGGCTCTTTGAGCGAAGCCTCGGAGCCGTGAGCCACAGGGCTCATGATCCAAAGGCGAGGGAGAGAAATTTGGCGCGAGCCTTGCGACCCGTCGAGCTGTTCCAGGACGACGCCGCCCCCGATGAAGAGGCGGCGGCGCTGCGCGAGGCCTCGCGCATCGCCGAGGCGCTGCTTTTTGCGGCCAGCGAGCCACTCGAGGAGACGGAGATCGCCCGCCGCCTGCCGGACGGAATGGACGTCGAGGCCGTGCTGACCAGGCTGAAGCAGGATTACGCCGACCGCGGCGTCACGCTGACGCGCGCCGGCCGCAAATGGTTCTTCCGCACCGCCGCCGATCTCGGCTGGGTGCTGGCGCGCGAGCAGGTGGAGCAGAAGAAGCTCTCCCGCGCCGCGCTGGAGACGCTCGCCATCGTCGCCTATCACCAGCCGGTGACGCGCGCCGAGATCGAGGACATAAGAGGCGTCGCCGTCGCCAAAGGCACGCTGGACGTGCTGCTGGAGACCGGCTGGATTCGCCTGCGCGGCCGCCGCCGCGCGCCGGGGCGTCCGCTCACCTATGGCACGACCGATGCGTTCCTCATGCAGTTCGGCCTGGAGCAGATCGGCGATCTGCCCGGCCTCGACGAGCTGAAAGGCGCCGGCCTCTTCGACGGCCGTCTGCCCAAGGGCTTCGACGTGCCGCAGCCGACCGACGACGCCACGCTCAAGGAGGACGAGGATCCGTTGGAGGGCGACGCCGAGGCGGCGCTCGAGATGGATTTTCTGCAGGAGCCCGACGCGCCGGAGGAGCCCGAGCCGATAGAGGAATAGGGCGCTTTTGCCCAGTCTCGCCCGGGCCAAGTCGAAATCCTACCTAAAGCGTCGGAGAATTCGACGCAGGGCGTCTCATCCAACTTGTTTTTGCGCGTCCGGCGTCCTAGGTTCCGAGAAGTTTCGGCCGGCCTCGCCGGTCCACGAAAGACGAGTGGGAGGTTCACGCCATGGGCGGTCTGTCGATCTGGCATTGGATTATCGTCGGCGGCGTGGCCTTCATATTGTTCGGCGGCCGCTTCAAGATTTCCGACGTCATGGGCGACGTCGCCAAAGGCATCAAGGCCTTCAAGAAGGGCCTCGCCGAAGACGACACCGAGGCGAAGGCCGAGGAGCCGGCGAAATCGCTGGAGCATCAGCCGCTCGCGAGCCAGACGACGCTCCACGCCGATAAGACGGCCGAAGCGAAAAAGGCCTGACGCCACCCTTGTTTCGCCTGCCGTGCGCAGGCTCTCGAGAAGACCATGTTCGATCTCGATCCCGGAAAGCTGATCGTCATCGGCATCGTCGCGCTCGTCGCGATTCCGACCAAGGACCTGCCGCGCGTGTTGCGTCAGATCGGCCAGATCACCGGGCGCATGCGGCGCATGGCGTCCGAGTTCCAAGGCCAGTTCATGGATGCGATGCGCGAGGCCGATCTCGCCGAGGTTCAGAAAAATTTGAAGAACGAGGTCGATTCGGCCTTCACTGGCGTCGGCGATGTCGCCTTCGATCCGCTCAAGCAGGCCCGCGAGCAGATCGTCGGCGCGATCGAAGGCCCGCCCGCTCCGCCGCAAGATGGTGAGGCCAAGGCGGCCGAGAGCAGCGTTGTCGCTGAGAGCGTCACGGCCGAGAGTCATGCGGCCGCGCCGGCGCCGGCCGTCGAAGCGCAGGCCGATGTCCACGCCTCCAGCGAGCCGGCCGCGAGCGAGCCCGCGGCGACGACGAGCGGGGCCGAGACGACGCCCGAAAGCCAGCCGATATGACCGACGCCGATATCGACGCCACCAAGGCGCCGCTCCTCGAGCATCTGATGGAGCTGCGCGAGCGGCTCATCCGCGCGCTGATGGCGTTTCTGGGCGCCTTCATCCTGGCCTTCTTCTTCGCCAAGGACATTTATAATTTGCTGGTGGTCCCCTATACGATCGCCGTGGGTCCAGATGCGACGCTCATCTATACCGCGCCGCAGGAATATTTCTTCACGCAGATCAAGGTGGCGATGTTCGCCGCCGCTTTCGTCTCCTGTCCGATCGTGTTCGGGCAAGTCTATGCTTTCGTCGCGCCCGGCCTCTACAAGCACGAGCGGGCCGCCTTTCGGCCCTATCTCTTCGCCACGCCTATTTTCTTCGCGCTCGGCGCATTGGTCGTCTATTTTCTCGTCATGCCCAATCTGCTGCATTTCTTCATCTCGATGCAGCAGGCCAACGAGCCCGGCAAGGCGAAGATCGAGCTGCTGCCGCGCGTCTCCGAATATCTCTCGTTGATCATGACGCTGGTGCTCGCCTTCGGCGTCGTCTTCCAGCTGCCGGTGGTGCTGACGCTGCTCGGTCAGATCGGCATCGTCTCCTCGCAATTCCTGGCCGAGAAGCGCCGCTATGCGATCGTCCTCGTCTTCATCGTGGCGGCGGTGCTGACGCCGCCGGATGTGTTCAGCCAGCTGGCGCTCGCCATACCGGGGCTGCTGCTCTACGAGGCGTCGATCATTTCCGTGCGCTGGATCGAGAAGAAGCGCGCCGCGGCCGAGGAACAGCAAGCGGCGGGTTGACCCTTCGTTCCGCTCGAGGGACAAGGACCCTCATCCGACCCTCGCTGACGCGAGGGCCACCTTCTCCCACGAGTGGGAGAAGGATTCGCGCCCCTCGTTTTCGCGCAACGTCGGCCACTCCCTTCTCCCGCATGCGGGAGAAGGTGGCCCGGCGTAGCCGGGTCGGATGAGGGCACGCACCAGTCGTCGGATCGATTCTCATGCATGACATCAAATTCATTCGCGATAATGCGGAAGCTTTCGACAATGGCCGCCGCCGCCGCAATCTCCCGCCTCTGTCGGAAAGCCTCTTCGCGCTCGACGACGCGCGCCGCGCGGCGATCGCGGCCTTGCAGGCGGCGCAGGAGCGTCGCAACGCGGCCTCCAAGGAAATCGGCCTCGCCATGCGCGAGAAGGACGCCGCTCGCGCCGAGGCGCTGAAGGCGGAAGTCGCGAAGCTCAAAGAAGACTTCCCACAGCTCGAGCAGGCCGAGCGCGAGGCGAGCGCTGCGCTCGACAAGGCGCTGTCGGAAATTCCCAACACGCCGCTCGACCAGGTGCCGGAAGGCAAGGACGAGCACGACAATGTCGAGGTTCTGCTCTGGGGCGAGCCGCGGCAGTTCAACTATCCGCCGAAAGAGCATTTCGACATTGGCGAAGGCCTGAAGCTCATGGATTTCGAGAGCGCCGCCAAGCTCTCGGGCGCGCGCTTCGTCGTGAACAAGGGCGGGATCGCGCGGCTCGAGCGCGCGCTCGCGCAATTCATGCTCGATCTGCATACGGGCGAGCACGGCTATACCGAGGTCGCGCCGCCGCTGCTGGTGCGTGACGACGCAATGTTCGGCACGGCGCAGCTGCCGAAGTTTGAAGAGGATCAGTTTTACGGTCTGTCAATAAAAATCGAGCCTCCTTCCGCTTCAACTGTAAGTGGACTGGCTGATGTAGAGTCGGATTACAAATTATCCGTTAGCGGTGGTGTAGCGAGCCTCGACGACATAATAATCGGCCTGGAGACGTCTGATATCCCTATAGATGTCAAATGGGAAAGTTCGCTTAAGGTTTTAAGAAACACCGCGGAGCTCCTTCGGGCATCGACGACCTCTGCGACGGAGCTGCTACGTTTCATCATAGAGAGCGAAGCTGGCATCAAAGCCAGTCGCCGCTGGCTCATCCCCACCGCCGAAGTCCCGCTCACAAACCTCGTGCGCGAATCCATCCTCGACGAATCGCAGCTCCCTCTGCGCTTCACCGCCGGCACCTATTGCTTCCGCGCCGAGGCGGGCGCGGCGGGGCGCGACACGCGCGGCATGATCCGCCAGCATCAGTTCTACAAGGTCGAGCTCGTCTCCATAACGACGCCCGAGCAATCGCTCGAGGAGCATGAGCGCATGACCGGCTGCGCCGAGAAAGTGCTGCAATTGCTCGAGCTGCCCTATCGCAAGGTGACGCTCTGCACCGGCGACATGGGCTTCGCCTCGCAGAAAACCTATGACCTCGAGGTGTGGCTGCCGGGGCAGGGGAAATATCGAGAGATTTCCTCCTGCTCGGTCTGCGGCGATTTCCAGGCCCGGCGCATGAACGCCCGTTTCCGCCCCGCCGAGGGCAAGGCGACGCGCTTCGTGCATACGCTCAACGGCTCCGGCGTCGCCGTCGGCCGCGCTCTGGTCGCGGTGCTGGAGAATTATCAGGAGGCGGACGGCTCCGTCACAGTGCCGACGGTCCTGCGCCCCTATATGGGTGGGCTGGAGCGAATCGCCGCGGCGCGGTAGCTGGGGCGTGACCCTTCTCCCGCGTGCGGGAGAAGGTGGCCCTCGCGTTAGCGAGGGTCGGATGAGGGTCCTTCCGCTTTGCGCATCGCTTCGTGTCCTTCGACTCACTGAAGGCATGGACCCTCATCCGACCCCGCTTCGCGGGGCCACCTTCTCCCACGAGTGGGAGAAGGACTTGCGCCCGCCGATTGCTATAGTCCTTCGAGAATGAGTGACGATGCGCATCCTCATCACCAATGACGACGGAATCCATGGCGCCGGCCTCGCGCTGGCCGAGCGCGTCGCGCGCAGCCTCACCGACGATGTCTTCGTCGTCGCGCCGGAGAGCGAGCAATCCGGCGTCGCGCATTCGCTCTCCATCAATGATCCGCTGCGTCTGCGCGAAATCTCCTCGCGGCATTTCGCCGTCAAAGGCACGCCGACCGATTGCGTCATCATGGGCGTGCGCAAGCTGCTCGCCGACAGACCGCCGGATCTCATTCTCTCCGGCGTCAATTCGGGCCAGAATCTCGCCGAGGACGTCAGCTATTCCGGCACCATCGCCGGCGCCATAGAGGGCACGCTGCTCGGCATTCCCTCCATCGCGCTGTCGCAGGTCTATGATTTCTTCGCCGGGCGCCGGCACATCCACTGGGATTGCGCGGAGACGCATGCGGCCGACGTCATTCGCAAGCTGGTCGCGGCCGGCATTCCGCCGGGCGTGCTGATGAATGTCAATTTCCCCAATTGCACGCCGCAAGAGGTGAAAGGCGTCGCCGTCACCATGCAGGGCCAGCGCTCCAATGATCTGATGCATATCGAGGATCGCAAGGACGGTCGCGGCATTCCCTATTATTGGATATGCTTCCGGCGTGGCAATTTCACGCCGGGGCCGGGCACCGACCTCGAGGCGGTGGAGGCGAACAAGATTTCGGTGACGCCCCTGCGCCTCGATTTCACCGACCATCCGACCTTGACGCGGCTCTCCGCCGCTTTCGAATAGGAGCCAAATGGAGGAGCGTGCGGACGAGGGACAGTCGATCGAGGCACGCGCGGCGCTTCTCCTGCAATTGCGGCGCGCCGGCGTGCGCGACCTCTCCATCATGCGCGCCTTCGAGACGACGCCGCGCGAGCTGTTCGCGCCGCATCGCTTCCGCGATCTCGCCGCCCGCGACATGTCGCTGCCGATCGGCTGCGGACAGACAATGCCGGCCGCCGCCGCTCTCGCGCGCAGGCTCGAGGCGCTGCGAATCGAGCCGAATCATCGTGTGCTGGAAGTGGGGACGGGCTCCGGCTTCGGCGCGGCGGTGCTGTCGCGGCTCGCGTGCGAGGTGGTGACGATCGAGCGTTACGAGACCTTGGCGATAGAGGCGCGGCAACGCCTCGCCGAGCTCGGCTGCGCCAATGTCGAGGCGCTGTTCGGCGACGGGCTCGCCGCCGATGAGACGCGCGGATATTTCGACCGCATCATTCTCCATATGTCTTTTCACGAGCAGCCGCCGCATGCGGTGATGGCCGCGCTCGCGCCGGGCGGGGCGGCGATCTTCGGACGCTATGCGCCGCCGGCTTCCGAGGATGCGCGGCCGTCGGAGCGGCTCGCGCTCTCGCATCGCGACGGCGAGGCGCTGTGGACGACGAGCGATCTTTGGTCCTGCCGGCTCGGCTCGGCGCTCGACGGGCGCGCGAAAGCTCTGTGAAGGCTCGAAATTTACCTAAAATCCGCGTCGCGTCGCTGAACCCGCATTCATCTTAAACGCTCCCTTAACCGGGCTGTGGCTAAATGACCACAGTGAGGATAGCGTTCGAGTGTAGGTCGCGTCATGGCAATTGAGCGTCGTGTTTTTCTGTCGCGAGTCGCAAAGCGGCTCATGTTCGCCGCCGGCGCCGCCGGCCTGCTCGCCGGTTGTTCCGACGCTTCCCGTTTCTCCGATCCTTTCACCAATCCTTTCCAGGATTCCGCGCCGACGAGCCGCGTCGATCGCGCGCCGACGGGCACGATCTCGCAGCCCGTGCGCCGCAGCGTCGTCGAGCGCCAGCCGCTCGCTCCGCCGCCGGCCGTGAGCCAGCCCGCGCCCGTCGCCGCCGCTCCTGCGCCGGTTCGGGCCGCTGCGCCGGCGCCTGCGCCCGCCCGCGTGGCCGGGGCGTATAATCATTGGAGCGCCGAGGGCGGCACGCCCGTGGTCGTCGCCGACGGCGAATCGGCCGGCGTGATCGCGACGCGCTATGGCGTGCCGCTCGACGCGCTGCTGCGCGTCAATGGCTATGGCAAGCCGGCCGAGGTGCATTCCGGCTCGCGGCTGGTGATCCCGATCTATCGCGCTTCCGCCGCTCCGGCGGCGCCCGTGGCCGCAGCGCCGGCTCCTGCGCCCGTCCATGTCGCCGCACAGCCGAAGCCCTTGCCGCAGCCTGCGGCCAAGACGGCGGATGTGCGTGATCGCAAGACGGAGAAGAAGGCCGCCGCTCCCGTCGAGCCGAAGAGGAAGACCTCCAGCGTCGAGCCCGAGCAGGAGCCCGCGCGCCCCATCGTGGCCGAGCGTCCGCATGCCGCGCCTGTCCGCCAGGCGCAGATCGAGGCGAAGCCGGCCAAGGCGGCTCCGGTCAAGCAGGTCGAGGCGCAGCCCGTGCGGCTCGCGCCCAAGCAGATGGTCGCTCAGGCGCCCGTGCTGAAGCCGACGCCCGCGCAAAAGCCGCAGGCCGAGGCGCATCCGGCCCGCGCGCAGCTCGCGCAGCGGAAGGAGCCCGAGCCCGCGAAGACGAAGGCTGAGCCGCAGCGCAAGCTGGCTCAGGCCGAGCCCGCTCGCAAGCCGGAGCCCGAGGTCCGCGCCGAGAAGATCGCCAAGAAGAAGCCCGAGCCGGCTCAGCCGAAGGAGATCGCCCGCGCGCCGCAGGCCGAGAAGCCGCAGCGTTTCGCCGAAGCCGCGCCGGCCCCGCAGCCGCAGGCTCAGCGAAGCATCGACAAGACGCCGACCGCCTCGATCCCGCCGCAGGCGCAGCCGGCCGAGGAGAAGTCCGCCCCCGCGGCTTCCGCCGACGCTCGGCCGGAGTTCCGCTGGCCGGCGCGCGGCCGCATTATCCAGGGCTTCAACACGGGCGGCAATGACGGCATCAACATCTCCGTGCCGGAAGGCACGCAGGTGAAGGCGGCCGAGGGCGGCGTCGTCGCCTATGCCGGCAGCGAGCTCAAGGGCTATGGCAATCTGGTGCTGATCCGCCATCCCAATGGCTTCGTCTCCGCCTACGCCCATAATGGCGAGCTCGATGTGAAGCGCGGCGATCAGGTGAAGCGCGGCCAGACGATCGCCAAATCCGGCCAGTCGGGCAATGTCGGCTCGCCGCAGCTGCATTTCGAGCTGCGCAAAGGCTCGACCCCGGTCGATCCGACGGGCTATCTCGCCGGGCTGTGAGCCGAAGGAATCTCAGGCGTTCGCGAGACACTTGCGCCGGAGTGGGGCGACGGGCGGCACGACGCGCCCGTCGCCCGTTTTCTTTTCCGGCGGGAGCCTCTATAGGGACGTCCGGGTTGGGCGATAGGGGAAAATTCGGCAGTGAAACGTCTCATCTCTCTCGCGGCGGCCATTCTTTTCGTCACGCCGGCGCTCGCTATCGATCCCACCGGAATTCCAGTCTGCGACGCATTCTTGAAGCGGTATGAGGAATGCTCGGTCGAGCTGCCGCGCGCCAATATCCACGCCGCGCAGAAGGAGCTGCTCGAGGGCGCGATGAGCCTGCGCGCCAACGCCTCCAATCCCGAGCTGCGCCCGACATTGGAGAAGTTCTGCGCCGACACATTCGAGGCGATGAAGACCTCGAGCGACATCAAGGCCTGCATGTCGAAGTGAGCCGCCATTCAATGGATCGGTATGGTGATCGCATTGCGCAGGGCGGATTCGGCGGCGAAATAGCCGTAGCATTCCGCCGTGTGCAGAGCGGTCCAATTGTTGACGGTGAGGAAATTCGCCTTGGTGTCGTAAGTGTGGTCGCCGATGCGATCCGGGCTCCTCACCCCGGGGCCGACGAAATGCGCCAGCTCGTGAATGATCGTCTCGAGCATGAAATTATCGGTCTTCGTCAATAGCTGTCCGACCGGAAAGAAGATCGTGTCCTCGCGCAGATTCTTGGCGCCTTTGTAATTGTCGTCTCCGGAGAGGCGCGGCTTGCCGTCCGGGCGGCGCGCCTGCCAGCCGCCGTAGAATGTGTAGGCGACATAATCGAGCGCTGCGATCGTGCCGTCGGCGGGGTCGGGCTGGAAATAGCCGACGCCCCAGCCGAACATCGGCGCCTGCAGCAGCGAATGGGTGATGACGGTGGTCATCGAATCATAGAGCCGCTTGGCGCGCTGCAATTGCGCCAGCTTCGTCGTCGTCGGCTCTTTCTGCGTGTGGAAATATTTGTCGAACAGAGCGAGCTGCCCTCTGCCGATGTCGTGCAGGGAGGGGAAGGGATCGTTGCGCCCCGCCGGCGCGCGGCGCAAATAGTCCGAAGCCATGTCGATATTGAGCTGCGCCATGGAGATCCAATGGCGCGCGCGCGGCAGCAGCGAGCCGATGCGCTCGACGAATTGGGCGTTCTGCTGCGCCGTGGCCTTGGGCGGCGCCGCCTTGGGGCCGGCCTTGGCGGGCGCGGCCTGTCCGCCGCTCTGGCCGTTCAGCGCGTGAATGGTCGGCCCGTCGGGATCGACTCGTCCGTCCGACCAGCCGAGCTGGCGGTTCTGATATTTCTCTATCGCGGCGATGGTGATCGGCCCGACGATACCGTCGACGTCGAGCTTCAAGATCGGCCCGCCATCTGCCGGGCAGACGCCATTGAGCGCCGATTGAATCGTTCGCACGTCTTCAGGCCGATTGCGGCCGCCGCGGCCGACAGAGCCGCCGATCGAAAAGCCGGGCGCCGGCGGCGGATCGCAGCTGGAGCAGCCGCCATTCGATAATTTCATGAGAATTTGCTGGGCCATGGGTCAATTCCCTGCAGGAGCGCTGGATCGAAATCGCGAGCGGCGCCGTGGCGTCACTGACCTCGACATTAGCCGGGCTGGTCTTCGCGTCCTGTGCGCGCGCTCACAGTCGCGACGGCGGCGCCATTCGCGCGACGCGCCTGCGGACATCTGCGGATGCGCCCTAGCGCCGAGCCCTCGGCGCGCCAAATAGTAAGGTCATGCGTTCTCTCTGCCTGCGCTGGCTGCCGAATTTCATCACCATCGGGCGTCTCGTGCTGACGCCGGCCGCGATCGACATGATCGTCGGCGATCATTGGCGCGCCGCCTTCGCGATCTTCGTTCTCGCGGGAGCGTCGGACGCGCTGGATGGCTGGCTGGCCAAGACCTTCGATCTGCGCACCGAGCTCGGCGCCGTCCTCGATCCCATCGCCGACAAGGCGCTGATCGTCTCCATCTACGCGACTCTGGCGATCAAGGGCGTGCTGCCGCCATGGCTCGCTCTGCTGGTGATCTCGCGCGATGTGATGATCGTCGGAGCGGTATTCGTCTCCTGGCTGATGGCTCGTTCGATAGACCTCAGCCCCTTGCCGGTCTCCAAGGCCACGACGGCGGCGCAGCTTTTGCTCGCGGCCATTGTGCTCGCGGGCGAGGCCTTCGCTATTCCGCTCCATGGCGTGGACAGCCTTGTCATGGCCGCGGTCGCGGCATTGACCGTCGCTTCCGCCAGCGTCTATCTCTGGCGCTGGGTCAAGCTCATGGGACCAGACGATGTCGGAGCGTGAGATGGAGGAGGCGCGCGTTCTGAACGGGCTCGACCGGCGGCTCGCCTTTTGGACGGCGGCGATTCTTCTCGTCTTCGCGCTGTTCTATTTTCTGAGCCCGGTTCTCGCGCCGTTTCTGGCGGGGCTCGCGCTCGGCTATCTGCTCGATCCGGTCGCCGATCGGCTGCAGACGCTCGGCCTCTCACGCCTCGGCGCCTCTTTTGTCATTTTGACCGTGTTCGTCGTGCTGACGGCGACGATCGTGCTGCTGGTCGCGCCGGTGCTCACGCGGCAATTCAGCGAGTTCCTCGAGAGCCTGCCCGGCTATCTCACCACTCTGCAGGGGCTGCTCACGCGCGTCAGCCGCGAGGCCACCGGCGATTTCATGCGCAGCGTCTATGAGAAGCTCGGCCTGCCGGTTTCCGACGCCTCGCTCGACACGCAGAAATATGTGAACGACCTCGCCAGCGAGGCCGCGCGCATGGGCGCCGCCTTCTTGAAATCGCTGGTCTCCGGCGGCGCGGCGCTCGTCAACATGGTCTCGCTGGTGGTGATCACGCCGGTCGTCGCCTTCTACATTCTGCTCGACTGGGACGATATGGTCGCGACGCTCGATCAGCTGACGCCGCCGCGCTATCGCGACGATGTGCGCGCCATCGCCCGCGACATAGACAGAGCGCTGGCCGGCTTTCTGCGCGGCCAGGCGCTCGTCTGCCTGTTCCTGGGCCTGTGGTACAGCATCGGCCTATCGCTCATCGGCCTGAATTTCGGCTTTCTCATCGGCGTCAGCGCAGGCGTGCTCAGCTTCGTGCCCTATGTCGGCTCGATCACGGCTTTCGTCCTGTCGATCATCGTCGCTCTGGTGCAGGGCTGGCCGGATTGGCGCCTGCCGGCCATGGCGGTGGCGGTCGTCTCCACGGGCCTCTTTCTCGACGGCAATGTGCTGTCGCCGCGCCTCGTCGGCGGCTCCATCGGCGTGCATCCCGTGTGGCTGATGTTCGCTCTGCTCGCTGCGGGATCGCTGTTCGGCTTCACCGGCCTGCTGCTGGCGGCGCCGGTCGCGGCGGCGCTCGGCGTCATTCTGCGCTTCGCCGTGCGGCGCTATCGTCAGAGCGCGCTGTTTCTCGGCCCGGCCGCGCCGGGGGAGAGCTGAGCCCATGCCGGAAGGCGATTCTCGCCGCGGGTCCGCCCAGCTCTTCTTCGATCTGGCCGGCGAGCCGCGCTATGGCGAGGCGGATTTTCTGATCTCCCCCGCCAATCGCGCGGCCTATGAGATGATCTCGCGCTGGCCGGACTGGCCCGATAGCGCGCTGCTGCTCGTCGGCCCGCCGGGATCGGGCAAGACTCATCTCGGCGCCATTTTCGCGCGTCGCAACGACGCCGTTCTCGTGTCGCCGACCGAGATTCCCGAGCCCGGCCGGCTCGCCGGCGCCGCGGCGATGCTCGACGGGCTAGAGGCGGTGACGGATGAGACAGCCTTGTTTCATTTGATGAATTTTCTACGGGAAAGCGGCGGGTCGCTGCTCGTCACCTCGCAGCGGCCTCCGTCTACACTGAAAATCGCGCTTCCCGACCTATTGTCGCGTTTGCGTCGTGCGCCGGTCGTAGAAATCGGCGCGCCGGACGATTCTCTGATTCGCGCCGTGCTGGAAAAGCTGTTTCGCGACCGTCAGCTGGCGGTCGAGGCGACGCTGGTCGACTATGTCGCGCTTCGGCTCGAGCGCTCGCTCGAGGCGGCTCGCGCCTTTGTGCGCATGCTCGACGAGGAGGCGCTGGCGCGCGGCCGTCCGGTCACGCGCGCGCTCGCGGGCGAGCTTCTCCAGCTCATCGACGCCTCGCGCGGCGCGTGAGGGCTTTCGGATGGTGGAAAATCTGTCAGAATCGCGCCGGCGGGCGAGAGGTGGAAAAAGCATGACGAAGCACATCCAGGACAATCTCGAGGCCGAGCGCACCGGGGCCGATATTCCCGTCATGGACCAGCCGGGCGAGATTCTGGAGCGTCCCGAGGAGCTCGCCGCTCTGCCGCAGCGCTTCATCAATCGCGAATTGTCCTGGCTCGAGTTCAACCGCCGCGTTCTCGAGGAGGCGTCCAATCGCAATCATCCGCTGCTGGAGCAGCTGCGCTTCCTCTCCATCTCCGCCAATAATCTCGACGAATTCTTCATGGTGCGCGTCGCCGGCCTGCGCGGCCAGGTGCGCACCGGCGTCGCCACTCTTTCGCAGGACGGGCTGACCCCGGCCGAGCAGCTGGTGAAGATCAACGAGCGCGTGGCGCTGCTCACCACGGCGCAGACGCGGCGCTGGCGCGAGCTGCGCCGCGAGATCGAGGATGTCGGCATCGTCATCGTGGAGCCGGGGCATCTCTCCAAGGGCGACCGCGAATGGCTGGAAGACCATTTCCTTTCGCGCGTCTTTCCGGTGCTGACGCCGCTCGCCATCGATCCGGCGCATCCTTTCCCCTTCATTCCCAATCTCGGCTTCACCCTCGCGCTGGAGCTGGTGCGTCCGGGGGATCGCAAGACGCTCCATGCGCTGGTGCGCCTGCCGCCCAAGATCGAGCGCTTCGTGCGTCTGCCGAGCGCGGGCGGGCAGGGGCGCGAGCGCTTCATGCTGCTCGAGACCTCGATCGCCATCAATGCGCAAAAGCTCTTCCCCGGCTATCAGCTCAAGGGGCAGGGCATTTTCCGCCTCATTCGCGACAGCGATCTCGAGGTGGAGGAGGAAGCCGAAGATCTGGTCCGCCTGTTCGAGACGGCGCTGAAGCGTCGCCGCCGCGGCTCGGTCATTCGTCTCGAGGTCGCCTCGGACATGCCGGAGGCGCTGCGCGCCCTCGTCGCCGAGGAGCTCGATGTCGGCGATGACGAGATTTTCGTGCTCGATGGAATGCTGGCGCTGAACGATCTCTCCGAGGTGGTCGCGCTCGATCGGCCCGATCTCAAGTTCAAGCCCTACACGCCGCGCTTCCCCGAGCGCGTGCGCGACAATGGCGGCGATTGTTTTCTGGCCATCAAGCAGAAGGACCTCGCGGTCCATCACCCTTACGAATCCTTCGACGTCGTCGTGCAATTCCTGCAGCAGGCGGCGCGCGATCCCAATGTGGTCGCGATCAAGCAGACGCTCTATCGCACCTCCTCCAACAGCCCCATCGTGCGCGCGCTGGTGGAGGCGGCGGAGGCCGGAAAGTCGGTGACGGCGCTGGTCGAGCTGAAGGCGCGCTTCGACGAAGAGGCCAACATCCGCTGGGCGCGCGATCTCGAGCGCGCCGGCGCGCAGGTCGTGTTCGGCTTCATCGAGCTGAAGACGCATGGCAAGCTGTCGATGGTGGTGCGGCGCGAGGGCGGCGGCATCGTCACTTATTGCCACGTCGGCACGGGGAATTATCATCCGGTGACGGCGCGCGTTTATACCGACATCTCGCTCTTCACCGCCGATCCGGCGATCGGCCGCGACGTCTCTCGCATCTTCAATTTCATCACCGGCTATGCGGAGCCCGCCGGGCTCGAGCGCATGGCGGTGTCGCCCATCTCGCTCAAGACGCGGCTGCTCGAGCATATCGAGCAGGAGATCGGCTTCGCCAAGGCCGGCAAGCCGGCCGCGATCTGGGGAAAATGCAACGCTCTCGTCGATCCCGAGATCATCGACGCGCTCTATCACGCCTCGCAGGCGGGCGTGTCGATCGAGTTCGTCGTGCGCGGCATCTGCTGCCTGCGGCCGGGCGTGCCGGGCCTTTCCGACAATATCCGCGTGAAATCGATCGTCGGGCGCTTCCTCGAGCATGCGCGCGTCTATTGCTTCGGCGGCGGCCATACGCTGCCGCACGCCAAGGCCCATGTCTATATTTCCTCGGCTGATCTCATGCCGCGCAACCTCGACCGCCGCGTCGAGGTGCTGATGCCGATCACCAATCCGACGGTGCATCAGCAGATTCTCGATCAGATCATGCTGGCCAATCTCATCGACAATGAGCAGAGCTATCGAGTCTTGCCGGATGGCTCTTCGTTACGCATAACACCCCCGGAGGGCGAAGAGCGGTTCAACGCCCATAAATACTTCATGACCAACCCGAGTCTCTCTGGCCGTGGCAAGTCTCTCAAGGAATGGCGCCCGCGATCGCTCCTCAAGCCGCGTGAGGAATGACGCGGCGGAGGTCGAGGCCGCGGCGCATGCGGAAGCAGCGCAGCGGCCTGTCGCGATCGTCGACATCGGCTCGAATTCTGTGCGCCTCGTCGCCTATTCGGCGTTGGGGCGGGCGCTGACGCCGATCTTCAACGAAAAGGCCATGTGCGGTCTCGGGCGCGGCGTCGTCACGACGGGCCGGCTACCCGATGACGCGATTCGCAAAGCGCTCGCGGCGCTGCGGCGCTTTCGCTCGCTCTGCGAGATCATGGAGATAAGCGACGTAGAGGTGATCGCGACCGCGGCCGCGCGCGACGCCGTCAATGGCGCCGCCTTCCTCGCCGCCGCCCAGGAGGCGATCGGCCGCGAGATTTCGCTGTTGTCGGGCCGACGCGAGGCGGAGCTTTCGGCGCTCGGCGTCATCTCCGCCATACACGAGCCGGATGGCGTCGTCGGCGATCTCGGCGGCGGCTCGCTCGAGCTCATCGATCTGCAAGACGGCGAGATGGGCGAGGGGGTCACGCTGCCGCTCGGCGGCCTCGCGCTGATGGACGCCGCCAGCCGTTCGACCCGCCAGGCGGCGCGCATCGCCCGCAAGGCGATCGACGAGGCGCTGCCTCTGCAGCGGCTCAAGGGGCGGACCTTCTACGCCGTCGGCGGCACATGGCGCGCCTTGGCGCGGCTGCATATGCGCCAGCGCAATTATCCGCTCGACATGATGCATAATTACCGCATCCCGACCAGCGATGCCGCGGAATTCGCCAGCCTGCTGGAGCGTGTCGACAGCGAGGCGCTGGCCGATATCGCCGCGGTATCGGCGGCGCGCCGTCCGCTGCTGGCCTATGGAGCGATCGTGCTCGACGAGGTGATTCGCAAGGCCCGGCCCAAGGAGATCGTCATCTCCGCCGCCGGGGTGCGCGAGGGCCTGCTCTATGAGCGCCTGTCTCCGCAGCAGCGCGCGGCCGATCCGCTGGTCGCCGCAGCGCGTGAATTGGAGCGCGCCATGGCGCGCGCGCCCGGCTATGGCGATGAGCTCATCGCCTGGACCGATGCGCTGTTTTCCTCCTCCGGCCTGCCGGAGACCGAGGATGAGGCGCGGCTGCGCCACACGGCCTGCTTTCTGTCGGATGTCAGCTGGCGCGCCCATCCCGATTATCGCGCCAATCAGGCGATGAATGTGATCGCCAATTCCGCCTTCGTGGCTGTCGATCATCCGGGCCGCGCCTTTTTGGCGCTGGTGGCGGTGCTGCGCCACGCCGGGCCGGACAGCGAGGGCGCCCTGCCGGTGCGCGGCCTGCTGTCGCCGCGCCTGCTGGAGCGCGCCCGCGTGCTCTCGGCGGCGCTGCGGGTCGCTTATCTGCTGACCGCGGCCATGCCCGGCGTCTTGCCGCGCACGCCGCTGGTCACGCATGAGGGGAGATTGATTCTGTCGCTGCCGCCGGAATTCGCCGATCTCGTCAGCGAGCGGCTGGCCAGCCGGTCCAAGGCGCTCGGCCGTCTCATCGGGGCCGAGGCGGTCATAGAGGCCGCCGCCCCCGTCCTCTGACGGAGGCGGCGCCCTTCATCAATAGGCCGCGCGGGGCGCGACGCGCTCGCTCGTGCTCACCGTGACGGCGCCGGCGTCGGCCGAGCAGGAGAAGCGCAGCGTCTTGGCGACGGCGGTGTCGAGATTGGCGGACGAGCCGCTGGAGATCGGCACAATGAATCGCGTCGTCGCCGTGCTGGCGTTGGCGGCCTCGAGCGTCGGCGCGTCGAAGACGATCACCGTCAGCCGGCAGGCGCCGTCGCCGCCGACGAAATAGCTCAGCACATGTTTCTGGCCCGCGTCGAAGCTGGCCGCGGCGAGCGGCTTCAGCGTGACGGGCGCAGCCGCCGCGCCAAAGGGCTCGGCGTGCAGGGCCACGCCCGCCGTGAGGCTCAGCACAGCGGCGAGGGCCAGAGCGAAGATGCGTTTGCCTGCAGTCATCATGGTCTTGTCCTTCCTCGAAATCAGCGGCGGCGCTGGAAAGCGCCTCCTGCGACCGCCGCTCCTCGACCGCGCCGAAGCCGCGTCGAGCTCACGTTGCGTCGCAACATGATCGTATGTTGCGCCGCAGCAGCAAAAATTCAAGGCGCGGTTTGTCGCAGGGCTGCTTCTATAGAACCATTCGATTTGGCAATGAATTCAGCTCTAAAGATGAGTTGTGCGTCGCAAAATGGATGGGTTCTTACGGGCTGGATGGGTTGGCAAAGAGCCACCCATCCCTATCCGTCAGGATAGGGATGGGAATAGGTGAAAGAATGGGGAGTCTGCCTACCCCGAGGCGGGCTTCAGCGCGTGGCGCTCTCGTCCAGCTCTTGCCAGTCGAGGGTGACGACCCTGCCTTTTTCGACCGCGAGGGCCAGCCGTCCAGCCTTTAGCTGCAGGGCCTTGTCGCCGAAGATCGCCCGCCGCCAGCCGGACAGGGCAGGGACATCCGCCCCATCGTCGGCCGCCATGGCCTCGAGGTCTTCGACGGTGGCGATCATCTTGGTGGCGACGCCCGTCTCTTCGGCGACCTGCCGCAGCAGCACCTTGAGCAGCTCGACCGTGGCGCCGCTGGAGCTGCCGCGCTTCTCGCGCTCTATGCGCGGCAGGGTGGCGGGGTCGCGCTCCAGCGCTCTTTCCACTGCGGCGACGATTTCCGCCCCCGAGCGGGAGCGCTCGAGCCCACGTGGGAAGGCGCGCAAATTGCCCAGAGCCTCCTGCGTGCGCGGGGCGGCGAGGGCGATCTCGATCAGCATATCGTCCTTGAGCACGCGCGAGCGCGGCACGTCGCGGCCCTGCGCCTCGGCCTCACGCCAGGCGGCGAGCTCCATCAGCACGGCGAGGTCGCGCGGCTTGCGCACGCGATGCCGCAGCCGCTCCCAGGCGTTCTCCGGGCTCTGCTCATAGGTCTCGGGCGTGGTCAGCGTGCGCATCTCGTCGACGAGCCAGTCGAGCCGGTTGGAGCGCTCGAGCCGCGCGCGCAAATGCGTATAGATCTGCCGCAAATGGGTGACGTCGGCGATGGCGTAGTCGATCTGCGCCGTGGACAAGGGCCGCTTCGACCAATCGGTGAAGCGGGAGGATTTGTCGAGGCTCTCCTTGGCGATGGCTTTCACCAGCTCGACATAGGAGACCTGATCGCCGAAGCCGCAGACCATGGCCGCGACCTGCGTGTCGAACAAGGGCGCGGGAATCAGCCGCGCCAGTCGCCAGACGATCTCGAGGTCCTGGCGCGCGGCGTGGAAAACCTTGACCACGCGCTCATTGGCCATCAGCTCGAAAAAGGGCGTGAGGTCGAGCCCCTCGGACAGGGTGTCGACGGCGAAGGCCTCCTCGGGCGAGGCCAGCTGGATGACGCAGACCTTGGGCCAGAAAGTCGTTTCCCTCAAAAACTCCGTGTCGACGGTGACGAACGGATGTCGGGCGAGACGGGCGCAGGCGGCGGCGAGATCTTCGGTAGAGGTCAAGAGGCTCATCGACATGCAGTCTTAGAGTACTTTTTTGTGGTCCTGAAGGGCTTGCGTGCATGTTTTCGCATTCTTGCCGCATGTTTTCGACTGATTTTCCCGGCGGACCGCCCGAGCTCCCGCTTCTCGCGGCAGCCCGCGGAGGGCGCTCGACGACGGCCAATCTGTTGAGCCGTTTCGGGAAATGATCTATCCGGGAGGGGATGAGGACGTCTCTCCTCCCATTCTATGCGCCCAGCCCGAGCGGCGCGCGTCGCGATGCGCAGTTTTTCCGATTGCTCTCGAAGCGGCGAAATGAAATCATAGTGAAATAGTCAACTATACGGAGCCCTCGGCCACATGGCGCCCCTCGCTTTCGTCTCCACCTCGTTTCAGTCTCCGCTTCGGCTCGCTCTGGCGGCGGCTTTCTCCCTCGTCTGCGTCGCGGCCGAGGCCAAGGGCGACGCCTGGGCGTCCTGCCGCGCCGCCGATCCCGACAAGCGCATAGAAGGCTGCGGCGAGGTCATCGCCCGCGGCGACAAGGAGACCAAGCCGAACCGCGTGGCGGCCTATGTCAATCGTGGCGGCGCCTATCACGCCAAGGGCGATTTCGAGCGCGCGCTCGCCGATTTCGACAAGGCGCTGGAGATAGACCCGTCCTCCTCCGTCGTTCTCGCCGATCGCGCCGCCGCCTATCGCGCCAAGGGCGATTTCGACCACGCCATCGCCGATTACGACAAGCTCCTCGTCGCGCAGCCGAAATCGGCGGCGGCCTATCTCGGCCGCGGCGGCGCCTATCAGGGCAAGGGCGATCTCGACAAGGCGATCGCCGATTACGACAAGACGCTGGAGCTGGACAAGAAATCGGCCGCCGCTCTGGCGGGTCGCGGCCGCGCCTGGCGCGCCAAGGGCGATCTCGACCACGCGCTCGCCGATTTCGACGCGGCGATCAAGCTCGAGCCCAAATCCGCGCAGGCCTATCTCAATCGCGCCGCGCTCTATCAGGCCAAGGGCGATCTCGACCATGCGCTCGCCGATTACGACAAGGCGATCGCCAGCGACGGCAAGCTCGCCATCGCCTATAATAATCGCGGGCTGACGCTGCACGCCAAGGGCGATTTCGACCGCGCCGTCGCCGATTTCAGCAAGGCGGTCGGGCTCGATCCCAAATATGCGCGCGCCTATCTCAATCGCGCCAACGCCTATCGCGGCAAGCATGATCTCGAGCACGCCAAGCCCGATCTCGAGCAGGCGCTGACGCTCGATCCCAATCTCGCTGCAGCGAAAAAGGGGCTGGACGAGGTGACGAAGCAGCTCGCCGCCCGCGCCGCGGCCGCGCCGGCGCAATAATCCTGCGATGCGCTCTCGTCGTCAGCGCGACGGCGAGGGCGCCTCGTCTATGGCGAGGAAGAGCCGCTCGACGCCGGTCCCGGCGATCGGCGGCGATCGATGCGGAAGGGCGCGAAGCTCGGCGCTCGCCGCCTTTTCGCCGCGCATGATCGCGACCCAGCCGCGCTCGAGCCGCCGAATCGAATTCTCCGCGAGCGGATCGGCGTCCGGCCCCGGCGCGACCCATTGCGTACCCGGACCGCGATAGGTGGTCACGAGCCGAAAGCGCACGAAATCGACGTGGAACAGCCGGCAGGCGTCATCCGCGATCGTCTCCAGCCTTACGCGCAGCTCTCCGGCCCGCGTCGCCTCACGATAGAGACGCGCGAGGCGCATAACGTCGCTCGCCAACCATTCGGCGAGCCACTTCGGCGCGAGGGCCGCCTCGTCGAGAGCGTCGAGGAGCGCGCGCGGCAGCGTCTCCTCCGCGCCGGTCACGCGCAACCGCAGAGGCTGCGCGAGACTCATCGCATCCAACGCTTCGGCGATCCGCGGCTCCAATTCTCGCGGCAATAGGCAGATGGAGCGGGATTGCATCAGTCGGCGAGCGGAGCTGGACGGCGGCGCGGCCGCCTCGTCACGCAGCATCGGCGCTCTCCCAAGCGGGGAAGGGATCGACGAGCGAGCGATAGGCGGAGGCGTCGAAACGCTTCGGCTTTTGCGGCCCGACGAGGCAGGCGTCGAGCGCGGCGCGAATCGCGGCCTCGTCCATGCCGATTCCGATGAAGACCAGCTCCTGCCGGCGATCGCCCCAGACCTCGTCCCAATTGCGCTCGAAATGGCGTTTCCAATCGGGGTGGTCGGGCCAATGCTGCTTCGGCACGGCGATCCACCAATAGCCCATGGCCGTCACGCGGGCGATCACGCCGGCGATCGAGAATTCGCCGACCCATTTCGGCCGGGTGGCGAGCCAGAAATGCCCCCTGGCGCGCACCAGTCCCGGCCAGGTCGCATTGATGAAAGCGTTGAATTTTTCGGGGTGGAACGGACGCCGCGCCCGATAGACGAAGCTCTCTATTCCATATTGCTCAGACTCCGGCGCATGCTCTTCCGGGCTGTAGAGCGCCTTGCGCCATAGCGGATGGCGCTCCGCCTTCTCCTCGTCGAAGAGGCCGGTGTCGAGAATGGCGTCCATCGGCGCCGCGCCGAAATCTGTCTCGACGATGCGCGCGTCGGCGTTCAGCGACTTCACCACTTTGCGCACCAGCGCCAGCCGCTCGTCCGACACCGCCGAGGCCTTGTTGAGGACGATGACGTCGGCGAATTCGATCTGCTCGACGAGGAGATCGACGAGGGTGCGGTCGTCGTCCTCGCCGGCGACCTCGCCGCGGTCGCGCAGAAAGTCGTTCGATCCATAGTCCTGCAGCAGGCTGGCCGCGTCGACGACGGTGACCATCGTGTCGAGCCGCGCGAGATCGGAGAGGCTGGCGCCATTCTCGTCGCGAAAGGAGAAGGTGCTGGCGACCGGCAGCGGCTCGGCGATGCCCGTGCTCTCGATCAGCAGATAATCGAAGCGGCCTTCCTCGCCGAGGCGCCGCACCTCCGCGAGCAGATCGTCGCGCAAGGTGCAGCAGATGCAGCCATTGGTCATTTCGACGAGCTTCTCGTCGGTGCGCGACAGCTCTGCGCCGCCTTCGCGGATGAGGTCGGCGTCAATGTTCACCTCGCTCATATCGTTCACGATGACGGCGACGCGCCGGCCCTCGCGATTATTGAGAACATGATTGAGCAGCGTCGTCTTTCCGGCCCCGAGAAAGCCGGAGAGGACGGTGACGGGGAGGCGAAGGTCGGGGTTCTGAGCCATGGCGCGCCATATGTTATGTTATAACATATAGAGGCGTAGCTGAGCGGGATAGCGGCGTCAAGCGGAGGCGAGGATGAGCCGGGGATTCGCCTATGTTTCGTCTATGCACGCCTACATATGCATGTTATATACGAATATTAGCATGTAATTTTAGGAGATACGCATAGAAAATAAGCTTCTAGACATGTTTGACGAGGGTTACCGAGAAGCCGGCATATCTCCTTCCGTTCGCGCCGAGGCTTTCGATGATTTCCTGACGATGAAGTCGATTGCCGCTAAGCGGACATGGACCTTCGGGAATGGTCTGGGCGCGAACGCCGGCGCCGTTTGCATGGGAGGCCATTCCAAGGAACTGGTTCGCAATTTGTGCGTCCGCATCGACGCCCTCACCCTCGCGCAACTCGATGCAGTCACAGACGTGATGGAGTGCTCGAAGCAAGAGTTCGTCTTGGAAGCCGTGTCGAGCGCAATAGCAAAGGCTACAACTAATCTGCGCGCGCAAGGCCTCTCTCAGCCATTGGAGCAATCGCTGCGGACTCAATTAGAGAAAGCCGAGTTGAGCTACGAATTTTCCGATGACGCCAAAGGCGGAGCGCTGCGCTATCGCGGCGAACTTATTCTCAATCGGGATTCTCGAAAGCATGAAAATACGGTCAATGCGGTCAGAAATCTGATCGCGAACGGCGAATAAGTCGCGCCAATTCGCTAGAAGGCGTAGTCCGCGGTGGCGGAGTGCGGACTACGCCGAATGTTCGAGCCCGGCTCGTCGTGGAAGTCTCGAGCCGGCTAGACCTCAGGCGCCGAGTGGTGGGCGTAGGGCCTACTTCCCCTTCGCCGCCACCAGCACCTCGGCCGCATGGCCGGGCACTTTCACCTTGCGCCAGATTTTCTCGATCTTGCCATCCGGGCCGATCAGAAAGGTCGAGCGCTCCACGCCCATATATTTGCGGCCATACATGCTCTTCTCCACCCAGACGCCATAGGCGGAGAGCATCTCCTTGCTCTCGTCGGAAGCGAGCGGGAAGGTCAGCTCATATTTGGCGCGGAACTTGTCGTGCTTGGCCGGCGAATCCGGCGAGACGCCGACCAGCGCAGTCTTCGCCTTGGCGAAATCCGCCTTCAAAGCGTTGAATTCGATCGCCTCCTTGGTGCAGCCGGAGGTGTCGTCCTTAGGGTAGAAGTAGAGCGCCAGCTTCTTGCCGGAAAAGCCGGAAAGAGAGAGCTTCTCGCCGCCGGCGCCCGGCAGCTCGAAAGAGGGGGCGGCGTCGCCTTCGCGCAAGCCTGTGGATTTCTTCGCTTCGGTCACCGCGCCTTCCTTTCGTCTCATCCGCCGTTACAATCGGCAGCATGCAGAGGATGGCGCGCTCCGCAAGGGATTCTGGTGAAAATCCCCAGTTGCGCGCCATTCGAGTTGTGATCTTCTCGACGCCGTGCAGATTCGGCGCCGGCGCGCGCGGAGCGGCGCGGTCGAACCGAAGGGCTGGCGCTTGACGCAGAGGATAGACGAGAGTCCGGCGGTCGGAGCGCGGGCGCCGCGCTTTTTATTGGGATTTTTCCAGCGCGGCTCGACCGCGGTTCGGCTGCGGGGCTTTTGCGTGGTGCGTAGCCTTTCCATCGTGGCGGTGACGGTGCTGCTCGGCATCGTGCTCACTGTCGGCGCTTTTTTCGCCGCGCTCGCCCGCGGTCCCATCGCCTCCGACTGGCTCGCGCCAAAAATCGTCGAGGCGCTCGACGATCTCTATGTGCATCGCTACCAATTCGGGCTCAGCTCGGTGGCGATCGCCAGCACGGATCACGGCCTCACCTTCACCGTGAACGGCCTCGCCGTGAAGAGTGGCGAGCGCACCATCCTCGCGGCGCCGCGCGCGCAATTGTCGGTGGACCCGCGGGCGCTGCTCATCGGCCGGCTGACGCCGCGCCGGCTGGACGTGCTGGACCTCGAGCTGAGGCTCGAAGTGCTGCCCGACGGCGTGGTGGCGATCTCTGCGCCGGGCGCCGATCCCGTCGCCATACCGCTCGACGCGCCATCACCGGCGGAGCCCGCCGCGGAGGCGCAGGCGGCGCCTGTCGTCCCATCGCTGCGGCAGGCGGCGGGCGCCTTGCGCGCGGTGATGAATTTTATCGTCGATCCCGAGAGTCCGGTCGCCGCCATCGACAAGATCGGCGTCTCCAACGCCCGCCTCGTGATCGACGATCGCACGTTGGAGAAGACGATCGTCTATGACGATCTCACTTTGAGCTTCGACAAGATCGCCGGCGCGCGGCGGCTGCGCCTCGGCGCCACCGGCTCCTCCGGCCATGTCGGCGCCGAGGTGGAGGCCAAGGGCGGCATGGGCGAGCGGCGCACGCTGGACGCGCGCCTGCGCAGCCTCTCCATGGAAGAGATCGCGCTGGCGGCGGGAGCGCGCGCTCTGCCCTTCGACACAGACGCGCCTCTATCGCTCGATCTGCATTTCGCTCTGGCGGACGACGGCCGCGTCATCGAGGCGAGCGGGAAATTCGCCGTCGGCGAAGGCTTCCTCCGCCTCGAGGAGCCGGACGCCGAGCCTTTCATGCTGCAGGAGCTGTCCATCTCCGGCCGCTGGGACATGGAGCGCCGGCTGCTCGCCATAGAGCCGGTCGAGATCCGCACCAGCGTTGCGCGGCTGAGCTTCAAAGGCGCGCTGACGCCGCCGGCGGAAGGGTCTGGCGTCGTCGGGCTCTCCTTCGTTCTCGCGCGGCCGGGCGCCTTTCTGCCGACGCGCCATGGCGAGTCGGCGCTCGTCGTCGAGAACGCCGGCCTCACCGCGACGCTCGATCTCCTCGCCAAGAAATACAAGGTCGAGCGCGTCTTTCTGGACGGGCCGGAGGTGCACGCCACGGCGACCCTCGATGTGGATGGCGCGCAGCCGGATGGGACGCATCTCAAATATGCGATCCATGCGACGCAGACGCCGCTGCGCTCCGTGCTGCGCATCTGGCCGACGCAGGTGGCGGCGCCGACGCGCATGTGGATGGACGAGCATATCACCGCCGGCGTGATGCGCAGCGGAACGCTCACTGCCGATCTCGATCAGCAGGCGATGACCGCCGGGCGCTATGAGCGGCCGCCGCCGGACGCCGCCTTGCGCGGCGATTTCGATCTCGACAATGCGACGCTCGTCGACGCCGTTCCGGGCCTGTGGCCGATCAACGGCATGAACGGCCATATCGCGCTCACCGGCCGCACCGTCTCCTTCGTCGCCTCCTCCGGCGTTATGGAGAGCGCGCCGGGCCGCAAGCTCGCCATAACGGAAGGCGTGTTTCGTGCGCCCTCGCTCGGCTTCGATCCGGCGCCCGCCTGGATCGAATTGAAGCTCGCCGGCGGCGTGGAGGCGGTCGCCGATATTCTCTCGCTCAAGAGCGTCGCTCCGGCCGCCAGCCTGCCCATGGACGCCAATCAGCTCAAAGGGCAGATCGAAGGCAAGCTGCGCATCGATTTCGAGCTCGGCCTCGCGGCCAAGGAAGAGCATACGCGCATCACGGTCGACGCCGAGACGAGCAATCTCACCATGGAGCGCTTCATCGGCAAGGAGCGGCTGGAGGGCGCGGCGCTGCGGCTCGTCTCGGATCGTGAGGGGCTGCGCGTCACCGGCGCCGGCCGCGTCTTCGGCGCGCCGGTGACGCTCGATCTGCGCCGCGCCGCCGGCGAGAAGGGACAGGCGCAGGCGCAATTGTCCTTCTCGCTCGACGACGCCGCGCGCCTGCGCGCCGGCTATGGATTTGCCGGCGTCTCCGGCGTCGTCGGCGTGCAGGTGCAGACGAGGCTGCCGATCGAAGATTCCGAGTCGCAATTCGAGATCGACTTCTCCAAAGCCGCGCTCGATCATCCCTTGCCGGGCGTGACCAAGCCGCTCGGCAAGCCGGGCCGCGCCAGCTTCACTCTGGTGAAGCGGCCGGACGGCTCGGCGCTCGAGCAATTGCAGGCGGAGGCGGGGCCGCAGCAATTTTCCGGCGTGGTGGAGCTCGGCCGCGACGGCGTGCTGCGCTCGGCCAAGCTCTCACAGGCGAAGCTTTCGCCCGGCGACGATATGCGTCTCGAGATGACGCGCGGCGGCGATGCGCTGAAGCTCGTCGTGCGCGGCGCAAATATCGATGCGCGTCCGCTGCTGCGTTATCTCTCGCAACCATCCTCCGAGCCGCAAGGCGCAGCGGCGGCGGGCAAGCCGCCGACCTCGGACGATTTCGATCTCGATCTCAAATCGCCGATCGTCACCGGACACGGCAAGCAGATCCTCTCCAATGTCGATCTGCGCTTCGAGCGGCGCGGCGGCAAGCCGCGGCAATTGTCGCTGACCGGCAATTTCGGCCGCGAGCCCTTCGCGGCGATGCTGACGCGCCATCCGAGCGGCGCGCCGCAGATCGATCTCTCGACCAGCGACGGCGGCGCCTTTCTCTCCTTCCTCGATCTCTATCATCGCATGGAGAGCGGCGCGCTGTCGGCGACGCTATTGCTCAATCCGGGCCGCTCCGACGGCACGATGCGCATTCATGATTTCTATCTGCAGAACGAGCCGGCCATTCGTCAGCTCGTCATGCAGGGCGCCGCGCGCACGGATGACAAGGGCGCCGCGCATTTCGATCCAGACTCGGTGAAATTCGCGCGCGTGCAATCCACCTTCACCTGGGCGAATGGCCGCCTCACCCTGCGCGACGCTGTGATGTCCGGGACAGAAATCGGCCTGACGGTGGACGGCTATATCGACATGGCGCGCGATCGCATCGACGTGTCGGGCTCTTTCGTGCCGGCCTATGGGCTCAATAATCTCGTGTCGAATATTCCGGTCATCGGCTTCATGCTCGCGGGCGGCCAGCACGAGGGCGTCTTCGCGGTGAGCTTTCGCGTGAGCGGCGCCTTCAGCGCGCCGGTGCTGACCGTCAATCCGCTATCGGTGATCGCGCCGGGCCTGCTGCGCAAGGTGTTCGGCATAGTGGACGGCACGGGGACGGGCCGCCTGCCGGAGAGCGCGCCGGCGCCGCGGTAGAGGGCGCCGCGAGAGCGGCGTCATCTCGCATGGCGGCAGATCGGTCCGCCGGGCTCCGGGGCGTCTCGCAGCGTCGCCATCAACGCCGAGACGCTGCCGCAGGCGAGGAGCAGGAGAAGCGCGAGCCACGCTAGGGCGGCTCGCGCGTGGACGGGCGGGGCGCTCCACATGCGCTTAGTGGTGATGGCCGCCGCCGCCGCCGCCCACCGCGCCCACCGCCTCGTCGTCTGACGGCAGCTGGCCGACGCGCTTGAGAAAGGCCGCATGCTGCTCGGGCGTATGGTTGGCGTGGACGCCGCCGAGCTTCTTGTAATCCTCATTGGCGGCGACGGCGGGCTTCGGTGAACTCGTCGAATTGCAAGCGGCGAGCATGAGCGCGCCGCCGATAACGACGATAGAGAGTGACGCCTTCATCGTTTCTTTTCTCCGGTAATTATTTCGTAGCCTCAAAACGTGATCGACGAGGTGACGCCGAATGTGCGCGGCCCTTGCGTCGATATTCCGACATTGGTCGGCGAGGTGGATGAGCCGAGCGAGATGCTCCGCCAGGGACGGTTGTCGAAGAGATTCTTGCCCCAGAGCGTGAGGCTGTATTTGTTGTCGCTCGTCTTCAATCCGAGCCCGGCGTCGAGCATCACATAGTCGGGCTGCCAATACTGTACGATCGAACGCGGATGAGTGAGCTGCGACTTGTCGAACCAGGAGGCGTTCAGATAGGTGAAGGCCGTGATCGGCTGGTTTCCCCAATCCCCGACTCCCGCGAAGACGTTTCCGATCGAGCGCTCATAGCTGTAGCCGCCGTTGATCTGCCATTTTGGCAGCTGGTTGATGCGCGTGTTGCTGAGCGACATCGTCGCGGGGCCGCCAGAGAAGGCCCAATCTTCGGGCGTGGGCGCCTCCGCATAGCTCACGAAGCGCGCCTCCGTGTAGGCGCCCGAGAGGTTGAACGTCAGCCCATCGAACGGGCGCCATTGCTCGACGAATTCGACGCCGCGCAGCCGGACATGCGGCGCATTGCCGAGATAGGCGACGGTGATCGTGGCGCCGTCCGCGAGCGTCTGAACCTGCGATTGGCCGATCTGGAAATCGTAGAGATCGTTCCAATAGAGATTGACGTTGGAGATGAGCGCGCCGTCGAACCAGTTGGTCTTCGCGCCGATCTCATAATCCCAGGACGTCTCCGCCTTGTTGAAGGCGGGCTTCCATCCCAGAGGGGTCACCGAGAGCGTTTTCGAGTCTCGCCGATAGTTGGGGGTGTTCTGCGTGTTCACCGCGGGCTGCTTGTCGCCACGGCCGATCAGAGCGTAGATCTGCACATTCTCGTTGACCTGATATTTCGGATTGATGATGCCGATGACCGCATTGTGGCCCTTGGTCGCGCCTCCCGAGTCGGACCAGCCGTAGCTCGCGTGGTAGGCGAGGGCGCGGTCCTGCTCGGCGATCGAGACCGGAACATAATAATTGTAGGTGGGGCGGAACTTGTTCGACGAATATCGCAGGTCCCAGCTGTCGCGCAGGCCGAAGGTGAGATCGAACTGCTCGGTCGCATGCCAGGTCGCCTGCCCGAATGCAGCCTGCTGAATATCCCCCGCCTTGTTCAGCCACCAGGAAATATTGCCGGGTATCGCTGCGGGATCATTATACCATTTCGGCGCGTCGTAGCCGAATGTCGAATGATGCATGCGGTCCTGGAGGAATTCCCAATAGGTGAATGTGCCGACCGTCCATTCGAGCTCCTGCTCTTTGGGCGAGGACAGCCTGAATTCCTGAGACACCTGCCAGCCGAATGTGTCCATATCGTCGCTGCCGATATTGAGCAGCTGGTCGTCCTGCGAAGCATAGTTTTTGAACGAGCCGAAGCCGCCAGCGGTGATCGACGTAAATATGTAGTCGCCGACGGCGACATTGAGCTCGTTGGAGGCCATGCCCACATGGGTCGGATTGCGGTTCATGGCCGCCCGGTACGGCGTGTTGGGGTCGATCGTCCAGATCGGCTTTCCGAGGCGCTGCTGGACTCTTTGAAAATATGTCTGAGCGGGCCGGGTCCCATTCGCATAGACGAGGGAAGTGTCGCCGATCGCCGCGGTGAGATAGCCGTTCTGCTCGTTGGAGCCGTTGTAGGTCAGGCTGAGCCGATCGCTCCAGCCGTCGCCGACGCCGAAGAGCTGAAAGTGGACGCCGAGACGGTTGGTGTCGAGATAGGTCGTGCCGGACCTCGCGTCCCGAATCCAGCCGTCGCCCTTGTCGAGGTAGAAAGCCAGCCGGTAGGCGAGCGCATCGTCGATGAGCGGGCCAGTGGAATTGATGGTCTGCCGGATATGATTGTAATTGCTGTAGCTCGTTCGAAGCGTGGTCTTCGGGACGAATGACGGCAATTGCGTATGCATGATGATGGAGCCGACATTGGTGTTTTTCGTTCCCGCCGTTCCCGTCGGGCCATAGAGCACCTCGACGGAGGAGAGGTCGACGAACTCACCCCATTGAAAGCCGGCGAAGCTCCAATAGACATTGTCGACGATATAGCCCGTGTCGGAGGGCGAGCCCGTTCCCGCAGAGGCTGCCGCTATGCCGGCGCCGCGGATCGTCATGCGCGACTGTCGTGGCTGGACCAGGTTCGGGCGATAGCCGGGAACCCTTCGGGAAATGTCGGTCACCGTCTCGATCTGCTGCTCCTCGATCACCTTGTCGGTGACGACGGTTCCCGATCGCGGCGTCTTGATCAGCACCTGCTCCTGGAGCTTCTGGGCGGCGGCCTCGGCTCCGAGCACTTGCACGTCTTGAATCTGGGCGGAGAGGGGTCCACCGTCGCCCTGGCTCGGCGCCGCCGCCTGTTGCGCAGCCGCCGCGGGCGCTTGCGCGAACGCTTCCTGGACCGGGACGCTTGCGGAAATCCCCACCAGAAGAGACGCCAGTGACACGCTGGACGTCAGACGTCCGCGTACAAATTCTCCCCGAAACCACATTGTGCTCATCCCCTAGCGTTGTGACGAGGATCGAGCTCCCCCGAGCGCGATCCTCCTTCGTGCGCCGCGTCCGAGGGCCTTCTCCCAAGGCCATCGGTCGCTTCGTACGATGTCTTACCTAGTAAGGGGAATTACGCATTATGTCTATCGACTTAATGTGATTTTGGCGAGCAAAGGCGAGCAGGATTCGAATGCGCGTCAGCAGCGCGCCGTGAATCGCTATGATTGCAGGCTTTTGACGGACATCCCGCACGGGCCGCGAGTAGATAAATCTATCTTATGGATAGATTTATGTGTGTGTCGACGAAAAATAGGAAGATCTACTCCGCGACCCGCTCCAGCAGCACATGCTTCTTCTTGCCGAGCGACAGCTTGGCGACGCCTTCGACGAAATCCGTCTCGCCGAGCACAGCCTTCTCATCGGTCACAGGAGCGTCGTTCACGCGAAGTCCGCCGGCCTTGATCTGCCGCCGCGCCTCGCCCGTGGAGGCCACGAGCCCCGCTTTCACAAAGGCGGTGAGCACGCCAATGCCCGCCGCCGCCTCGCTCGCCGCGACAGCGATCTTGGGCAGGGAGAGCGCGAGCGCGCCTTCCTCGAAAGTGCGGCGCGCGGTCTCGGCGGCGAGCTCGGCGGCCTCGCGCCCATGCAGCAGAGCGGTCGCCTCTGTGGCGAGAATCTTCTTCGCCTCGTTGATCTCGGCTCCGCCCAGCGCGCCGAGCTTCGCGATCTCGTCCAGCGGCAGGAAGGTGAACAGCTTCAAGAAGCGGACGACGTCCGCATCCTCCGTATTGCGCCAATATTGCCAATAATCGTAGGGCGCGAGCATCGACTCGTCGAGCCAGATGGCGCCCGCCGCCGTCTTGCCCATTTTGGCGCCGGAAGAGGTGGTGAGCAGCGGCGCGGTCAGCGCATAGAGCTGATGCGTCCCGAGCCGACGGCCGAGATCGACGCCCATGACGATATTGCCCCATTGATCGGAGCCGCCCATTTGCAGGCTCGCGCCATAGCGCTTGGCGATCTCGGCGAAATCATAGGACTGCAGGCACATATAGTTGAATTCGATGAAGGACAGCTCCTGCTCGCGATCGAGCCGCAGCTTCACCGAATCCATCGACAGCATGCGATTGACCGAGAAATGCCGGCCGACATCGCGCAGAAAGTCGATGTAATTGAGCTTGGTCAGCCATTCGGCGTTGTCGAGCAGAATGGCGTCGGTCTCGCCGTCGCCGAAGCGGAGAAATTTCGCGAAGGTCTTTTGGATCGCCGCCTTGTTGGAGTCGATCGTCTCTATGGAGAGAAGCTTGCGGCTCTCGTCCTTGCCGGAAGGGTCGCCGACGCGCGTGGTGCCGCCGCCGACCAGCGGCAGCGGCTTGCCGCCCGTGCGCTGGAGCCAGGACAGCAGCATGATCGACAGAAGGTTGCCGATGTGCAGCGAGGCCGCCGTGCAGTCGAAGCCGACATAGGCGGTGAGTTCGCCGGAGCGCGCCTTTTCATCCAGCCCCTCGAAATCGGAGCACTGATGCACGAAGCCGCGCGCGATGAGCGTCGCGAGGAATTCTGATTTGGGGCGGAATGCGTCGGACATGGGGGCAGGGTGTTACGGGGAAAGGGGGCGGGGCGCAAGATAGAGCGTCGCGAGCCCGCAGCCGAGGCGTCGATCTCGCCGAGACGGCCCTTCGCGCGCCGAGCATGGCATAATTCATATTATATCTGTGCGATTTTATGACGCCATTCGTGGCGATCGTCCGCCGGCCCAGAGTAACAGAATGTATATTTTCCCTACAAAACATGCGCATTTGTCGTCCGGCGCGCTGTGTCCAGGCTGTTGCATATATTTATAATTTCTATCATATTAATATTGTTAAAGGGCGGGAATGACGAAATGCGAACGATCGGCGCCACCAGAAATCTACGGACATGGCTTTGTTCCTCGGCGTCGCCTGCGCCGTTGCTGCTCGGGCCTCTGCTCGCTTTCATGGCTCCTTCCGGCGCTTTCTCGCAGGACGCGCAGATCGAGGATGTGCGGGTCGGCGGCCCGGCGCAGGAGGGGCTGTCGCGGCAGGAGGAGCGCGTCCTGCTGAAGGCGCCGCGCTCGGCGGCGATCATCAATGGAACGCGCGCGACGGAGGAGCATCTCGATCGCCTCTCCGATTTCTCGCAGCTGGCTCCCAACTATCGCCCCAATATCGCCAATCCCCAGACGGGAACGCCGGCCCTGCGCGGCGTCGGCGTCGGCGCCGGAACCGGAAATGGTGCGGAGTCGGAGACGGGATTCATCGTCGACAATGTGTTTTTCAAGAATGTCGGCTTCCAATGGGCCGATTTCGTCGAGCTCGAATCCTTCGAGGTCGGCCTCGGCCCGCAAGGAACGGCGGGCGGCAAGAACACGACTGTCGGCAACATCATCATTCGCACGCAATTGCCGTCCTTCGAGCGCAAGGCCACTCTGGAGACGTCTTTCGCCAATTACAGCCATGTCGTCGAGAAGCTGAATGTCACCGGCCCGATCATCGACGACAAGCTCGCCTATCGCTTGACTGCCTATTTCGACAAGGGCGATGGCTGGATCAACGACAAGGTGACGGGCGCCGGCTATCTCAACAACGACCGCTGGGGAATTCGCGGGCAGCTCTATTATGTCGGCGACGATATCACCGATCGTGTGATCTTCAGCTATGGAACCTCGCACGAATATATCGGCGCGAATCACCATACGGGCGTGATCGGCAATTCCGTTCCGATCTATGCGAACGGCACGGTCGGCGCGTCATTCGCCCAAAACTTGTGGAACCGGCTTCATCTCGTCATGACGACGGTCGATCCTTATTCGCCGGAGTTCACGCACAGCGCCGCCTTCAGCCAGCAGACCGTGAGCGCCTCCAATGAGCTGAACTGGCGTATCGGCGACAATACGCTGACCTCCATCTCGGCCTGGGCCTTCTATGTCGATCATCCCAATTACACCTACAACAACGAGAATGAAGAGCTCGAGCTGACGAGCGGATTCAGCGACCCGCATGTCGCGCAATATTCCCAGGAGCTGCGCCTCGCCTCGCCGAAGGAACAGACGCTGGAATGGCAGTTCGGCCTCTTCACCTTCTATGAGCGAATCTGGTCGTTCAGCCGGACCGATTTCGGCAGCAACGCCGCGCGATGGTTCGGCACGACGACCACGGATCCGCAATTGCTCAATCGCGTCGAGCAGCACACCGATGGCGCGTCACGCACCTTCCAGGCGGCCGCCTACACGCAGGAAACTCTACATGTCGACGATCGCCTCGCGCTGACCTTCGGCCTGCGCGACAGCTATGAGATCAAGGAAGGCTCGGTCTTCGCTTGGGAGAAATATTGGAACACCGCCTACACCATCGCTCAGACCGATACGGCGGTGCGCGGCGGGGGCGGCGGCGGATATTACGACACCGGCGGCCAGACGCGCGCGCGCAACATGCTGACCGGCGTTTTCAACCCGTCCTATAAGGTCGACGACAATATTCTGCTGTTCGGCCTGATCGGCCGCGGCGAGAAGGCGTCGCAGGTCAATGTCTCGGCGAGATCGGTGTGGTCCGGCGCGAATTTTCTCGGCTGGCAGCCGCTCTTCACCAAGCCGGAGCAGAATTGGGATTACGAGATCGGCGTCAAGACCAATTGGCTCGACGAAAAGCTCATCGCCAATTTCAATTTCTATTGGACCGACATCTTCAATTTTCAGTCCAATATGGTCGATACGAGCTTCATTGCGTCCAATGGCCAGCCGCTTCGCCAGACCTATCTCGGCAATGTTCCGCATGTGCGGCTGAGAGGCTTCGAGTTCACGGGCCGGTGGAGCCCGATCGAGCGTCTCTGGCTGCGGTTCAACGGCGCTTACACCGAAGCGCGCTATATCGATTTCGCCAAAGCCGCGCCGCCGTCCGATTGGGTATGGCCGACGCCCAGTCCCGCGCCGGCGGGCTTCCTCACCGCGCCTCTCACTCTATCGCGATCGAACACGCGCTGGGAGCTGCTGCCGAAATGGGCGGTGAATGTCGGCGCCAATTACGAACATCCGCTCGGTGCGATCTTCAAGGATTTCGGCGGCTTCGATCAGCCCGTCACCGCCTTCGGCTATTTCAATCTGGCTTGGCAGGATCGGATGCAGATGACCGATCCACATTCCATCATTCAATATTGGCAGCCGGCCTATTCGCTCATCAACGTCGGCCTCGGCCTGCGCACAGACGACGGCCGCTACAGCTTCCAGCTCTGGAGCAAGAACATCACCGATCAGAGATGGATCAAGACCTGGACCGCGGGCACGCCGACGGCGCCTGCCACCATGCAGATACAGGATTTCCCGAGGACCTTCGGCGGGACGCTGCTGGTCAAGCTCGAATGAGGACGGAGCCGCTATGCGCAAAAACGCGAGCGGCGCGCCTCAACGGCGCGCCGCTCGATTTATCTCGATGGCGATTACACGTCGAAGCCGCCATCCCCGCCGCCGTCGTCGAAGCCGCCGGCGTCCGTGTCGTAATCGGCGCTCTGCACATCGGGGCCGCCGGGGTCGGGGCTGTCATAGCCGGCGTCGGGGTAGGGTTGGCTATTGCCGCCCTGATCGCCGTAATAATTGTTGATGATCGTGTCGCCGCCGCTGCTCGCGTGGTCGAAGCCCGAGCCTATGCCGAGATTGCTCCCGGCTCCGCCGGCGCCGCCATGGAACAGGCCGCGGATCGAGTCGGCGAGCAGCACGCCGCCGGCGACGCCCGCCGCCGTGCCCAGCGCGCCCTTCAGAAAGCCGCCGCCGGGGGCGGCCGCAGCTTGCTGGGGCGGATAGCCTTGCGTGGCGTAGCCGGGAGGCGGGGGCGGAGCATAAGCGGGGCCGCCGGCCGGGGCCGCGCCCCAGGGACCGCCTTGCTGCTGCGGATAGCCGGGCTGCTGGCCATAGCCGGGAGGCGGGGCCGGACGCGGCGGGGGCGGAGCTTGGCGCTGAGCGCCGCCGAACAGACCGCCCAAAAATCCGCTGGACGGCTGCGGACGGCTCTCGAGGTCGCGCACGCGGCCTTCCAGCTCCTGCAGACGTTGATTGGCCGCCTGCAGCGCCTGATCCTGCACCAGAACGGTCTGCGCCAGCAGATAGGGCGCGCCCGGCTGCGACTTCAGCTGCTCGGCGATGAAACTCTCCGCCTCCTGATCGCGCTGAGCGCCGGCGGCGCTGCGCGTACGCTCGAACAAACCGGCGAGCAGTTGGCGTTCTTCGGGTGACATAGGTCTCTCCCAGTTGGAACCAGCCCTCTTCGCGGGCGTGGCGCCCGTGATATGGGAGCGCGATTTCGCTCTGCCAAGGTCTGCCGCTACGTTCCCGCCCATGTTTTACGGGGCCGCGAACGCCCCGAGTCAGTCGCCGGCGAGCGCCATGTCGTCGCGGTGGATGATCTCGTCCGGGCCTTTGAAGCCGAGCAGCCCCTCTATGTCGCGGGACGAGCGGCCAATGATGCGGGCGGCGTCCAGCGCGTCGTAAGTCACCAGGCCGCGGCCGATTTCGCCGCCCGAAGGATTGCGGATCACGACGCAATCGCCGCGCGCGAAGCCGCCTTCCAGCGCGGTGACGCCGGCCGGCAGCAGGCTCTTGCCGGAGAAGAGCGCGCGCGCCGCGCCTTCGTCCACATGCACGACGCCCTTGGGCTCGAGCGAGCCGGCGATCCATTTTTTTCGCGCCGTCACCGGCGAGGAGGGGGTGAGGAACCAGCTGCAAGGCCCGCCTGCGGCGATTCGCGAGAGCGGCGCCTCCACGCGTCCGTCGGCGATGACCATATGGGCGCCGCCCGTGGTCGCGATCTTGGCCGCCTCGATTTTGGTGCGCATTCCGCCGCGGGAGAATTGCGAGGCCGCGCCGCCGGCCATCGCCTCCACCTCGGCCGTGACCCGTGGCACCACCTCGAGCAGCTTCGCATTCGGATCGCTCGCCGGCGGAGCGGTGTAGAGCCCATCCACATCGGAGAGCAGCACCAGAAGATCGGCGCTCGCCATCGTCGCGACGCGCGCGGCGAGGCGGTCGTTGTCGCCGTAGCGAATCTCGGAAGTCGCGACCGTGTCGTTCTCATTGATGACCGGCACGGCGCGCAGCGCCAGCAGCCGGGTCAGGCATTCGCGGGCGTAGAGATAGCGGCGGCGCTCCTCCGTATCACCGAAGGTGACGAGAATCTGCCCGGCGGTGACGCCGAGCTCGCCGAGCGTCTCGGCCCAGATGCGGGCGAGGGCGATCTGCCCGACGGCCGCGGACGCCTGGCTGTCCTCCAGCGGCAGCGCGCCGGAGGGCAGGCCGAGCACGCTGCGTCCCAGCGCCACCGCGCCCGAGGAGACGACGAGAACGTCGGCGCCGCGACGGTGCAGAGCGGCGATGTCCGCGGCGAGCCGCGCGAGCCACTCGCGCTTCACCTTCGCCTCGCGCGGATCGACGAGCAGCGAGGAGCCGACCTTGACGACGATGCGGCGGAAGGAATCGAGGGAGGGACGTTTCACGGGCGATCGGCTCATTCGAGATGCGGGACGGTGGGACTTATAGCCCGTCTGCGCGGAAAGCCCACCCCGCGCCGCATGGCGAGAAGAAACGGGACCGAAACGCGCGAGAGATTTTCCGCCGCGCATCCGACACCGGGCCGTTTCATTCTGCGCGCTCTGACGAAGACCAAGGAAATTCCATGCCTGACAAAATTGCTTTGACGCGACGCGGCCTCGTGGCTGTTGCGCTCGCCGGCTCGGCGACCGCGGTCCTGCCGGATCCCGCCGCTCCCGAGCCTGCCCCCGGGCCGCTGACGGCGCCGGCGGAAGAGGGGCCATTCTATCTCGATCTCGATCTCCAGCGTGCGGACATAGCCGAAGGGCTCGCCGGCGTGCCGCTGGACATCGCCTTCGCGGTCCAGGACGAGACCGGCGCGCCGCTGCCGGGCGCCCGAATCGATGTTTGGCATTGCGATGCGCAGGGGCGCTATTCCGGCTTCCCCGGCCAGGGCGAGGACGGGCGGCTCGATCTCTCGGGCAAGACCTTTCTGCGCGGAAGCCAGATCGCGGGGGCGGACGGACGCGCGCGCTTTTCCAGCGTCTATCCGGGCTGGTATCCCGGCCGCACCACGCATATTCATTTCAAGATCATCGATGGCGGAACGGCGCGTCTCACCTCGCAGATTTTCCTGCCGGATGCGCTGAGCGAATTCCTCTACGCCAATCTCGGCGATTATGCGCGCGGGCGGCTGCGCGACACGCTGAACTCGACCGACGGCATAGCGCTCGCCGCCGGCGAGACGACGCGTGGCGAGCTGCGCGAGGCGGCCGGCCGCTATGTCGTGTCGCTGCGCGCGCGGATCGACCGCAAGACGGTGCGCGCCGTGCCGACGCCGCCCTTCATGCCGCCGCGCGGCGATCGTTTCGCCGGACCGCCGCCGGGGGGATTTCCGCCCGGTGGCCCGCCGCGCCGTCCGGCGCCGCAAGGGGCGGAGCGTCTGCGCGGGCTGCTTCCCAAGGCGTGAGCCGATCGCTCATGGCGCAGCGCGATTGCGCAGGAACACCACATAGCCGAGAAAATTCGGCCGCGTCGCCAGCGCGGCCGGAGGCGCCCATCGCGCCCCTTCGGCGAGGCCGAGCCGGAAGGGAATGCGAAGCCGCGAGAGCCGCGCCAGATAGGCGTCGATATTCTCGACCGTCTGCGCGCCTTTGTAGGTCTGGAAGACCAGCTCGTCGACGCTTCCCGAAAGCGCGTTCAAATCCTCGGGCGAGGCCCGCGACGCCCAATCCATGAGGCCGGTCACGCCGAGCGCGCAGCCTCGAGGCAGCTCCCGCCGCAGCGCGCGCAGGAAGGCGGCGTAACTCTGCAAGCCGCGCGTCGCCGCGTCGAAATCGATCTGCACGCCGGCGACGCCGCCCGGCTGCGCGCGCCAGGCGTCCAGCCGGCGGCGAATCTGGGCGACGATCTCCGGCGGCCAATCGAGGCTGCGGACGCGATAGGCGAGCCAGAGAGCGGCCGTGTGCGGGCCGGGCTCGACCCCGCCTTGCGCCTTCATGCGGATGAAGCCGTCGCGATCCGGCCCGATCTCGCCCGAATGGAGATAGATGGTTTTCGCCGTGGCGAGCTCGGCGCGCCTTTTGACGCCGGCCCAGAGCCAGAAGGCGTCATGATCCGCCGCCTGCACCAGCGGCTCGCCGATCGCCGGAAAGGCGCAGAGCAACGCGCAGAGCGCGAGGAGAAGAGCCCGCGCTCTCACCAGTAATATTGCAGCCCGCGCGCCCATTGCGTCGCGCCATAGCGTGATTTCAGCGTTTGAAACCAGGTCTTTCGTTGCGTCTTGTCGACATCCTTGCCGCCGCAATCATTGCTGCCCGCCGGGGCGTAGCAGTTGATGGCGCGATAGAGCGCATAGGCTCGGTCGGCGTCCTTGGTGGCCGGATCGGCGATCAGCCGCTGATAGACATCGCCCCGCGAGAAAGGCTCGCCGGGGAAGATGGCTTTGGCGCCGCCCAGCTCGTCCGCCGCCGGACGCCATGCGTCGAAACGGGCGAAACCGGAGTGACGGACAAAATCGCCGAGGCAGAGCTGCCCATGCGCGGAGCGCGGATCGGCGGCGAGCTCCGCCACCACCGCCTTGGGCGCTGGGCATTTATAGGGCTCATTGGCGGGCGAGGAGAGGAAGATCGCCGATTTGGGGAGATCGGACACTTCCGGCGCCTCGGCGTCGTCCTTCGCGAGGCCTTCGGCCGTAAAATCGCGCAGGAAATTCGCATATTGGCCGCGCGTCGCCTCCTTGTAGAGCAGGAGGAAGCGGGCGAGCTTGCGCTCCTCCGCGCTCGCCTGCGGATCGGCCACGGCCATGCGCAGCAGGATCGGCCCGGCCGTGTGGCGCAGCAGAATCGCGCGAATGCGCGGCGAGGAGAGCCGCGTCTCCGGCAGGAAGACCTTGTTCGCCATGCCGGCGCGCTCATAGCTCAGGGCGAGGCCCAGCTCGACCGCCTCTTTCCACAAGGGATTGGAGACGGTTCCGCGCAGCTTCGCCCAATGCTCGATCGCCTGGGGATATTGGCCAGAGGCCATCAGCGCCTGGCCGCGCAAGGTCTCGCGGCTGAAAGCGAGATAGGAGCGCGGCGCCGCGATGGGAGCGCCGAGCGCTTGCAGCGTCGCCGCGAAATCGGCGTCGGCGTAATAGGCGCGCGCAGCTTTCAGAAAGCCGAAGAGATCCTCGCGTCCGGCGAAGGCCTGCGCCTGCGCGTCCAGCTCCGCGGCTGCGAGATGCGTCTCCTTGCCGTCGGAGCGCAGCTTCATCAAATCCTGCGTCGCCAGCAGGAGCGGCTCGCGGCTCGCATGGTCTTTGGCGGTTGTCAGATATTTGGCGTCGATCTCCTGCGCCAGATCGACGCCGTCGAGACCGACCTTGGCGCCGCTCCCCTGCGCGATCTGCCGGCCATATTCGGCGGCGAGGCGCTCGTCATCCGCCGCCAGCCAATAGACGCGCCGCAACAGTCCCTGCGCCGAGGCGGCGTAGCGCCCCGTGGAATAGGATTTCAGATAGGTCTGAAAGGCGGCCTGAGCCGCGGTGAGCGTCGCGCGATCGGTCACATTGGGCGTCGCGGTCGCGTCGAAATCGGCGAAGGCGCCGATTTGCGCCTTGTTGAGCAGAGCGCGGGCGGTCATGTAGCGCGCCGCCTCGCGCAGCCAGGCGTTGCGCGCCGAGTCGAGCTTGCCGAAGCGCTCCAGCGCGCGATCGAAATCGCCTTCGTAGAAAGCGTCGGCGCCGATCAGATAGGACGCGAACTCCTGCCCGGCGGCCGAGGGCGCGACTTGCGCGAGCGCTTTTTGCGCGGCCGCGTCGGCTTTCTCATTGCGGCAGGAGGGAGCGATCTTGTCCCGCGCCGCCGTCAGCGCACGGCGCTCTTCGGCGGAAAGCGCGGGCTCCGCCTCGACCGCGGCCGTGAAGGCGGCCCGGCCGGAGTCGAGCGAGACGCAGCGCGTTCCCTCGCCATCGGCGAAAGCGCTCGCGGCCTCGTCCTTGCGGTCGCGCGCCGCCGCGCCTTTCCGGCAGGCGTCGGTGAAATCGGGCCGAAAGAACAGCACAGAAGAATAGAAGTCGAGCTTCTCCTCGCCCTTTGAAATCGCCTCGTCCTTCGGCCGCAGCGCCGGATCGGCGTCGATCATCAGAAAGAGGAGATTGAGACGTGTGTCATTGCCCGGATCGAGGAAGGGCATGCCATTCTGCTCGGCATAGCTCTTTTGATCGAGCGCCCAGCGTCCGGGCGTCGGATCGCCGCCGCCACAGGCGCGCGCCGTCCCGGCGGAAATCAGAAATGCGAGAATGGCGGCGCCGGCGAGCATGGAACGCATCGAAACATCCCGATCACGAAATGCACATCGATATCGCGCTTCGCCGAAAGCCCGGCTGCGCGATCTTTGTTGGGCTGAATTTTGGGAGGAGCTGGCAGGAGTGGAGGGACTCGAACCCCCAACCCCCGGTTTTGGAGACCGGTGCTCTAGCCGATTGAGCTACACTCCTGCGGTGACGGCGCGCCGTCGGGGCTCTCAATGCCGCATCGCGGCCGAGGATGCAAGCGCCGGGGAGGGGCCTCGGCGCATTTTGCGGGTCAAGAATTGCCGCCCGACAGCACGGTGACGGCGCGGCGGTTCTGCGACCAGCAGGAAATATCGTCGCAGACCGCGACCGGACGCTCCTTGCCATAGCTGATCGTGCGGATGCGGCCGGCGGAGAGGCCGCGCGAGGCGAGGTAGTTCTTCACCACCTCGGCGCGGCGGGCGCCGAGCGCGAAATTATATTCGCGCGTGCCGCGCTCGTCCGCATGGCCCTCCACGGTGAAGGAATAGCGGCCGTAGCGCTGCAGCCAGTCGGACTGCTTGTCGAGCGTCGCCTGCGCGGTGGGCGTCAGCTCGCTCGAATCGGTCTCGAAATAGACGCGGTCGCCGACATTGACGACGAAATCCTGCGGGCTTCCGGGGGCGGCGTAGCCGCCACGTCCATTGGCCCCGCCGGCGAGCGCTGCGTTCTCGTCCTCGGCGTTTTTGGCGCAGGCGCCGAGCGAGACGGCCGCCAGAACGGCGACGGCGAAGCGCAGGGCGCGCGCGGCGGAAAGCAATGCCATTTCCTCTAAGCTCCTCTGACGACGGGTCTCTGCTGTCGCCAGTCCTATCTGCGCAGGGGTTAAGCGAAGGTTCCGTCAACCTTGACGAAAGCTTTGCGCGCCTCGATGCGGCGCGCGAAAGCGCGGTAAGGTTAACGTGAGCTTGATCGTCGACGCGGTCCGTGGCGGCAGTGAGGCGAAAAGGCGGCGCGAAAGGCGATGCGCCTTGTCCCACAGGGAATTGCGTATGGGGAATGCGGGGGCTGGACCGCCGCCCGGATCATTGTTAGCACTTTCTTCATCATGAGGCGGAGGGTGCTGGAGACGATGCGCGATCTGAAACGCTCCGCCCTTCGCTTTTTCGGGCCGTTCTGCGCGGCGATCGGCGCGCTGATGCTCGCCGGCTGCGTCGATACGGCGGTCGAGATCGGCCATCCGCGGGCCGAGCAGCTCGCCCAGCGGCAGCATCCGGCGCCGCGGCCCGGCGTCAGCCCCATGGCGCGCCCGTGGCGCTCATCAGCCTGGAAGGCGCGCCGGAGGATGCGCTGGCGCGCTTCCGTCCGGCCTTCGCCCGCGCGACGGAGAGCCGAGACATCGCCGCTTCCGAGGAGCCGGCGGCCGCCTATCGCCTGCGCGGCTATCTCACCGCCTATGCGAGCGCGGAAGGGGCGACGCGCTTCGCCTATGTCTTCGATGTCTTCGACCGCAATGGACGACGCGCCCGCCGCCTCACCGACGAAGTGGCCGTCACCGGCGCCGGCGATCCCTGGACGCTGCTCGACGATCGCGCGTTGGCCGCGGTCGCGGCGCGGGGCGCCGACGAGCTCGCCGCCTTTCTCTCCGATACGCCGGAGGCCATAGCCGCCGCGGCGGGCGCCGAATCGGGCGTGACGATCGCCGCCGCGACGCGGGGCGAGCCGACCGCCGCGCCGACTGCCGCCAGGCCGTTGGGCTTCGCCGAAATCAAGTGAGGCGGTGTCTGCTGGGCCGATAAGTGGCGCCGAGGCTTTCACCAGACTTTCATCCAGGCGCATTGACGACCCGACCAGGCTTATGTATCGAATTAGCTACATAAGGCCGCGAGGGCGATAGCCCGCGCGCCAGGGGATGGGGTGCCCCCTACAACCGCCGAAGAGGCTGATGACTCCTGCTCGATGCCGATGATCGGAAGATCATCGAACAAGGGCGCTTGCGCGCTCGCAATGCAGGAGGAAGCAGATGAATCAGGATCTCTCGGTTTTCGTCACCCCTTTCGCTCTCGTCATCGGATGCGCGCTGATCGCCGCCGGCGGGCTCTACTTCATCGAGATTCAATTTCTGAAGTCGCGCGTCCAGGCGATCGCGGCGCTCGTCGCGGGCTCAATCGTTCTCGCCGCGCTCGAGGTGGTGCTCGCCGGCAGCAGCGTCTCCTTCTTCAAGGCGCAGCAGGTGCAGACTTCCGCCTGTGAGCTCGAGGGCGAGTCGGCGCATCCAGAGGCGCGCCTCGGCGTGGATGTCAATGTCATCCACAAGCATATTCTCGGCTGCATGCAGGAGGCCGGCTATGAATGGGCTCCCGCGCATCGCAATTGCAAGGATGCGCCGGTCGCAACCAATGCCTATTGCTATCTGCCGGCCACCGGCTTCGAGCGCGCGATCACCGCGTTTCAGCTGAGATTCGAATAGCCCGACCGCGGCGGCGAGTCTAAGCTCGCCGCTCGCCTCGTGCGGGGCGCTTGCCGGTTGGAGGGCTTGCTCCATTTGACCTCGAGACTGAGGGGAAGGCGGCGCCCCGTCGGGAACAGACGGGAGACGTGCCGATGAATGAGGATATCGCCGCCTTCGTGGCTCCGCTGACGCTCATGCTCGGCGGCGGATTGCTGGCGCTGGGCGCTCTGTCCTTCATCGGCATCGATTATTTCGACAGCAAGTTCAAGGCGCGCGTCGCTTTCGCCGTCGGTCTCGCCTTTATCGTCGCCACCGAATTCGTCTTCGTCACCGGCAGCAGCAGCGGACGCTATTTCGCCGGGCTGAAGATCGACGTCACCGATTGCGAGCTCGACGGCGAGAGCAAGCTCCCGGAGGAGCGGCACAAGAACAGCCGAGTATTGCACGATCATATCGTCGCCTGCATGGAGCGGCTCGGCTATGAATGGAACGCCGAGCACGAGCACTGCAAGGAGGCGAAGATCGCCACCAACTCCTTCTGCTATCTGCCGACGCGGCCGGTGGCGCGGGCGATCGTGCGCTTTCAGACCGCCTTCGAGTGATCGGAAGCGCTCAGGCGCTGTCCACCGCCTCGCCGGGAACGAAAGCGTCGAAGGCCGCCCAGAACTGCTCGCGCAATTCGTCGCGCTCCATCAGCAATTCGTGACGCGCGCCGGGAACCTCTATCAGGCTCGCGACCGGCAGCCGCTGAGCGAATCGCTCGATCGCGCGGGAGGAAATGATGCGGTCGCGCCCGCAGAGAAAGGCCATCACCGGCGAGCGCACGGCGCGGGCGTATTCGGGCGCGGCGAACTGCTTCATCAGCCGAAAGGCGGCGTTGACCCAGCCGACCGTTGGATCCCCTATGGCGAGATGCGGCGCGGCGCGCACGATGTCGGCGTTGCGGGAGAAGCGCGCGGGATCGGAGGTCAGACGATTGCCCTCGAAGGGCAGCTCCTCCAGCGATTTCGGTCCGCCGCCCGGCACATACATGGCGCCGAGCCCGAACATGTCGAGCGTGTCGGCGATGGCGCGCGCGCCGATCGGAAAGCGCAGCCCTTCGAAATCGACCATTGGCGCGGCGACGATGACGCGATCGAAAGGCGAGCGCGCCGAATGGACGCGATCGAGCAATATGGCGCCGCCCATGGAATGCGCCAGCGCATGCCAGGGGGAGGGGCATTCGAGCGCCAGGACGTCGGTGATGAAGGCGTCGAGATCGCGCTGATAGAGCGCGAAATCATCGACATGGCCCTTGCGCGGATCGGAAAGGTCGCGCTCCGAGCCGCCCTGTCCGCGCCAATCCAGCGTCACCACATGAAGGTCGCGGGCGAGCAGATCATTGATCGTCTCGAAATATTTTTCGATGAACTCGGCCCGGCCCTGAAACAGCGCCACTGTGCCGATCGCCCCACGCGGCGGCGCGAAGCTCGCCGCGCGCAGGCTGCGTCCGTCCGCCGTGCGAATGGCGTAGACCTTCGCATTGGGCGGCACGGGATTGTCGGGCGTTCCGATGAGCTGCGATTCGGTGAGCGGCATGTCGGGCGATCCTGCTGCGGCGGGAACGAAAGGCGCTGCCCGCGCCTCTCGCCCCGTCTATCGCATGTCTCGCCCGGCCGCGCAAAAGGCGAAGCTCAGAACTTCACCGTCAGCCCCGCATAATAGGAGCGGCCTTGTCCCGGCACGGCGCCGAAGACGCTCGTCTTCTTGTAATCGGCGTAGTCGAAGCCGCCGAGCGGCGAATAGTAGCGAACGTCGGCGATATTGGTGACGCCGAGATCGATGCGGAATGCGTCCCATTCATAGGCGGTGCGCAGATTGACGAGGCCATAGGAGGGCGTCTTCAGCTCGTTGCGCGCTGTGCTCACATGCGTCTTGCTGTCGACCAGCTGCAGCTCGACGGCGCTGCTCCAGCCGCCGAGCTTGTGCTCGAGAGCGAAGCGGGCGTTGAGCGGCATGATGTGATAGAGCCCGTCGCCGCGATCGAGATTCTCGCCATAGACATAGCCGATGACGCCGGAGAGCGTGAAGCTGCCGACATCGGGCGCCTCATAGAGCTTGCCGCGGCCGGAGAGATCGAAGCCATAGAGCTCGGCCTTGTGATTGCGGAACTGCAGAATGGGAAACCAGCGTCCATTCTTGTCGCTGAAGCCGCCGATGCGATCGGCGTCGATGAAATTCTCGACATAGCTGAAATAGGGCGTCGCTTTCACCTCCCAATCATGGGCGACGGGATCGCGCCAAGCGGCCGTGAAGCTCACTGTATGCGCGACCTCGGGCTTCAGATCGAGATTGCCGACATAGCCATTGGCGTCGCCGAACCAGCCGATCATGCTGCTCGCCATGCCGCCGACGCCGAACACATAGCGCTCATAGAGATTGGGCGAGCGTGTCTTGCGCGAATAGCCGAGCTCATATGTGCTCGTCTCGTCGGCCTGGTAGCGGACGAGCGCGGTCATGTCGAAATTCACGTCGGTGCGCGCATGGCTGCGGGCGTTGAAGAAACGCGCCGCCGTCGCGTCTGGATTGGCCATGCCCATGCCCATGCCCATCATACCCATCATGCCCATGGGGACGGGATTGCGCGGATCATAGGCGCTGGCGTCGCCCGTGCTCATCCATACGATATCATTGCGCACGCCGAGCGATGTCGTCCATTGCGGCGACCATTTCGCCTCCCATTCCGCGAATGTGCCGATGCGGTCGCGCTGGCCGCCATTGATGTTCCAATAGGTCCCCGGACCCATCATCATGCTGCCGATGATCGGCGGCCACCAGTCGTTCAGATGATAGCCGTGGAACTCGTTGCCGATGCGCAGAAGATTGGAAGAGTCGAGCGGAATATCCGCCTTGACCAGATATCCATAGTCCGTGCCGGAAGCGTCCATCGGCATGTTGGCGGGCTGCTTGTCGTAGAGAAAGCCCATCTTATGCGCCGTATGATGCCAGAAGGCGCGCGCCTCGAGCTTGCCCCATTCGAACGCGCCCTCATAGCCGGCGTCGACCGAATAGCCGCGATTATAGATCATATCCATGCGCTGATTGACGAAGCCCTGATAGGGAATGTTCTGGTATCCGCCGCGCAGCGTGAAGAGATGTCCGTCGTTCTGATAGGCGAGAGTCGCCGAATGATTTTCGGAGATGAAGCCGGTGGAGAGGACCTTCGGTCCATTGTCGCCGGCGTGATAATCGGAGCCGCGCGTGTAGCCGCCATTGTAGAGCAGGCTGAAATGCTCGGTGGCGACATTGGCCGTGCCGGAGACTCCGAAGCTGCTGTTGGAGCTGCGGAAGAAGCCCGAGATCGATCCCGAGGCGAGAACGCCGGGCGCGACCGATGGAACGAGGCCGGGCGCCGAGGCGACGCGCGGATTGGCGAAGATCGGCGGCTTGGGCGTCACTGATATCGTGCCTGCGATCGAATCGCCGCCCTTGCTCACCGGCGTCACGCCGGAGAGCACCTCGATCTTTCCGACATTGTTCGGATCGATATAAGAGAGCGGCGGATTCATGTGATTGGCGCAGGCCGAGGTGATCTCGACGCCGCCGAGCAAAATCTTGATGCGATCGTCGGCGAGGCCGCGCAGCGTCGGCAGGCGCGACACGCCGCCCGCCTCGTAGAGGTCGACGCCCGGCGCCGAATAGAGCAGTTGCGCCGTGTCGCTGGCGTTGGCGCGCTGCGTATCCAGCGCTTCGCCGCTGATCTCTGTCGCGCCGATCGGCGTGAAGGGGCCGTCGGCGTGGCGCGCTGCGGCGCGGAGCGCGCGCGCGCGCTCCGCCGCCACGTCGATCGGCGGCAAGGGAACCGCTCCGGCGTCATTGCGCGTGGTCTCGTTCTGCGCGAGCACGATGGCGACGCTGCGTCCGTCGCGCGTGAGGCGATAGCCTATGCCCGTGCCGGCGAGCAGACGATCGAGCGCGTCTTCCAGCGTGAAGGCGCCGGTGAGGCCGTGTGTCGTCAGATCGCGCGTCAGCCGCGATTTATAGACGAGCTGCGCGCCGGTGGCGTCGGCGAGGCGATTGAGCGCGGCGGCGATGGAGCCCGCCGGAATCTCATAGCTGCGCACTGCGGCGGCGAGCTCCGCCTCCGGCATTGCGACATGCGCGACGGCCGGCTCTTGTCCGAAGACGAGAGCGCTCAGCGCCGTCGCTATGGCCGTCGCGCCCATGTTTCTATTCTCGAGACGAAAAAATCGCCGCTGCATCCGCCCTTCTCCGAGTTTTTATCGGGAACGAAAACGTCCCTCTATGAACTCTGACGAATGGAGCGCGCGAACACGCACGTCCGTGCGACGAAAAAATGCGGGCGCATGGTGCGGCTTTCTGTCTCATCCGCGCAGCGCCACGAGATAATCGCCGATGTGAATCGCATCGAGCGCGAGCGAAGCCTCGATCGCGCGCAAAGCGCCGATCGGATCGGCGGCGTCGAACACGCCGGTGACGCGCAGCCGCCGCGTGGAATCGCTCGCCACGATGATGTAGCCGCGGTGATAGCGTGAGAGAATATCGACGACTTCGCCGAGCGGACGATCGACGAAGATGAGCTTGCCGCGTCGCCAGGCGGTGGCGTCCGGCACGGCGACGGGGATGGGCGCGCTCGTCGGCGTCGCTGGGCCGAAGTCGCATTGGCGTCCTTCCTCGACGATCGTCTTCTCGCCATGGCTTGCGACAGCGACCTTATGCTCGGCGACCGTCACGCGGGCGCCGTCATTCTCGAGCGCGATATCGAAAGAGGTGCCGAGCGCCGTCACCGATCCGCCCGCCGCCGTGACGACAAAGGGCCGCGCGGCGTCCGGCGCGACATCGAAAAACGCTTCGCCTTCGAGCAGCGTGAGCGCGCGCTCGCCGGCGGCGTAATGGACGGCGATGGCAGATTTTCCGCCGAGCTGGATCTTGGAGCCGTCCGCGAGCGCGACCATGCGCGTCTCACCGGCGGCGGTGCGGAAATCGGCGCTCCAGAGCAGGCGCAGCGTGTCGAAGCTCGCCACGGCGGCCAATGTCGCGGCCAGCGCGACGGCGTAAGCCATGCGTCGCCGCCGCCGCGCCGCCATCGCGTCGATACGGCGCGGCTTCAGCGCTTTCACCTCGCCGCAGAGCGCGCAAATATAGGCGAAGGCCGCGGCGTTGGCCCGATCGGCGATCCAGGCCTCGAAGGCTGCGATCTCGGCGCTCGACATGTCGCCGGCGTCGCGCCGCACCCACCAGGCGACGGCGGAGTCCTGCGAGGCGCTCTCCTGCGGCGCGGGATATTCGTGGGCGGCCATAGATCGAAACTCGCTCCTCACACATACAGACGAACGACGGCCGGAATCGCGGATGCCTCGCCCGGGAATTTTTCTACTGCACCGCGCTTCGGCAGCGCTTAATGGCGATGCGCAAATGCCGGTCCACCATATTGCGGGAAATGCCGAGCCGCCGCGCGATCTCGTCCTGCGGGACGTCGTGATGCATGCGCAGCACGAAGACCTCGCGACATTTGGGCGGCAGCGTCTCGATCGCCGCCGTGAGGTTCTGCGCGCGGCGGCCGGCTTCCAAAGCCTCGTCGGCGGAGGGCTCGTCCGAGGGCGCGTCATAACTTTCCGGATCGGCGACGAAGAGCTTGCTCTCGAGCTTGCGCCGGCGCGAAAAATCCATCGCCAGATTGACCGCGGTGCGGCGCAGATAGGCGGGCGGATCGGCGATCTCCTCGGTCATGTCTCTATGCATGACGCGCAGAAACGCCTCCTGGACGATGTCCGGGGCGTGATCGGGACCGACCCGCCGCGTCAGCAGCCGCGTCAGGTCGCGTTGGGTGCGCGCGAAGAGCTCGCGCAAAATCGAAAATCTCGTGTCGGGCATCGGCGCCATCCGTCGCGGCGTCGCCCGGGCGCGGGGGCGTCCGGTGCGTCGATCGGCGTATCGAAACGGCGGCCGCGATCGCGGCGCGCCGCGCGATCAGGCGAGGGGAGGGGCGCGGGACGACCAGGAGCTGGCCCAGCCGACGGGTCCGTGCTGCGGCGGCGCTGTCGAGGCGTAGGCGACGAAGGCGAAAGCGACCGGCGCCGCGAGGACCGGCTCCTGGGACGGCGGTTCGGCGAGGCTCGGCAGATCGCGGCCGGAGACGCAGAGAATGCAGCAGGGCGCATGATCGCGCTCTGCCGGCGGCGCGCCGTCTCTGTGCGGCTCGCAATAGGCGGAGGCCGAGACGCCGCCCGCCAAAGGCGCGTCATGCGCTCGGACCAGCGAGGCGGCGACGAAAGCCTGGAGCGCGAAAAGGCAAAGCGCCAGCGCCGAGACGAACGCGCGTCTCGCCGCGGAGACGTCCGACCAGCGCCGTGACCTCAGCTTCGCCATGAGTGAAACTAGCGCCGGGAAATTTCCGCGGTCAATGCGATCGTCGCGCTCGCGGCGAAAACTCGGGGCCTGTCACAAAATTGCGACACCCGCGCCGGCGCCTCTTGCAGGCCGCAAAAGGCGCTCCCACATGGAATTCAGCGCGGGCCGTAGCGGACGCGCTTCTTCCCCGGCGCGAGCGGGGACGAGCATCCCGATCGCGCTTCCACTGTCGCTTCTAGGAGGACAATGACATGCGTCACTTCGATCTTTCCCCCCTCTATCGCTCGACCGTCGGCTTCGATCGTCTCTTCTCGTTGCTCGACCAGGGGCCGGGCGCGGAGACGGCGCCGACCTATCCGCCTTATAATATCGAGCGCACCGGCGAGAACGACTATCGCGTCACCTTGGCCGTCGCCGGCTTCGCGCGCGAGGATATCTCCATCGAGACGCGCGAGAACACGCTGACCATCAAGGGCGCGAAAGATCCGCAGCCCGAGACCGGCGGCGTCAAGCGCGAGATGCTGCATCAAGGCATCGCCGCCCGCGCCTTCGAGCGCCGCTTCCAGCTCGCCGACCATGTCGTCGTGACCGGAGCGACCCTCGCCAACGGCTTGCTGCATGTCGATCTGGTCCGCCAGATTCCCGAGGCGCAGAAGCCGCGCCGCATCGAGATCGGCGGCGGCGTTCCGGCGCAGACGATCGACGCCAAAGCCGCCTGACCGCAGGCCGCATCCCTCGCTTGCAAAAAATCGAGGCGTCCCGAGAGGGACGCCTCTTTTTCGTTCAGCCGCCCGGAGTCGGCTGGGCTTGCTCGCCCGCGGGCGGCGCCTTGGATTGCTCCGCCGAGACCGGATTGGCGGGAGCCGCAGGGGCGGGCGGCGGCGCGGCCGGCGTCGCTGGAACAATGATTTGAGGCGCCGGCGCCGCCTGCTGATGGCCGACGGCGGCAGGTTCTGGCGCCGCCGCATGCGGCGGCTCGGGAGCAGCTTGGACCGGCGCGGCGGGGGCGGCGGCTGGCGCAGGGGCCAGCGCCGGAGCCGCGCCTTGCGGCGGGGTCGGCCCGGATTGCTGCTGCGCGGGCGCCTTGCGCTCGGCGGCCGGCTTCGCGGAATGGGGAGCCGTCGGACGAAGCTGCGGAGCGGCGGCGCGCGCCGGCGGCTTGGTCGCCTCGGAGGGCGGCGAATGGGGCGGGCGCTGCGTCTCGGCGTTCTCCGGCCGGACGGCGGCCACGCCATTGGGCGCATGGGCGCGCGAAGGCGCCTCCACGCGTCGCGCCGGACGGCGGGGCTCGCCGCCGAGGCCGGGCACGACCAGAGGGTCTTCCGCGGCGCCGGCGCGCGGCGCGTCATAGGGTTCCGGCCCTGGCGGTCCGCGATAGGCGGCGGGCGGCGCTTCGACGAAGCCCGGTCTGACTTCCTCCGGCCCGATGCGCCAGGACCGCAAAATCTCGCCCTCATAGGGGTCGATCAGAAAGCGCCGATAATGGCCGCGGCGATCGACGCCGGTCGCCACCACCTGATCGCCGCGCCGGCCGAGCCCGCCGACGAGACGAAATCCCTCCTCGCCCAAAATGCCGGCGATCGCGCGAGGCGTGGCGTTGGGCGCGGGCTCCGGGATCGGCTGGTGAAAGGCGTAGCCGAACGGACGAAAGAAGAAATCCGCCGCGGCCGGCGTCGGCGCCGCCATCGGCGCGAGGCTCGCCATCGCGAGCAAGAGCTTCGGCCGCAGTCTCGATAGCGTCATGAACCGCTCCACATCCATCTCATCGTCTGGCCCCGTCTCGATTGCCGAGCTTGGGCGACCATTGCGGCGAGCTTTGGACGCAAGCGGCGCGCGCCGGCGACGGAATGCGCCGGGAATTCGGTTTTGTAGCGGCAGATTGCTTGTGCGGGGGACGCAAATCTGGCAACAATATTTCCCGCCGATATGTCAGCCATGCTGACCATTCTGCGCCAATGTCGCTCGCGGCACCCTGCGAGCGACGCTATGATTTCGACGACCAAGGACGGGGGAGCGGGCGCGGCGATCGGGCCGGGCGGCCCCCGGACTCGCCCGGGAGACGCCGCCATGACCGCGATCGACGCCAGAGACCCCCTCCTGCCGCAGGCTCAGGGCCTCTACGATCCGTCCAAGGAGCACGACTCCTGCGGCGTCGGCTTCGTCGCCAATCTGCACAACGCCAAGAGCCACGAGATCGTCGAGATGGGTCTGCAGATCCTGCTCAATCTCGATCATCGCGGCGCCGTGGGCGCGGACCCCAAGCTCGGCGACGGCTGCGGCATTCTCGTGCAGATTCCGCACCAGTTCTTCAAGGACGAATGCGCGAAGCTCGGCTTCGCCCTGCCGGAGCCCGGCCATTACGCCATCGGCCAGTTCTTCCTTTCGCGCGATGACGCCGAGCGCGCCAAGGCGAAGGAATTCATCGAGGCCGCCGCCGCCGCCCAGGGCCTCGTCGTGCTCGGCTGGCGCGACACGCCGGTCGATTCGAGCGACCTCGGCGCGGCGGTGAAGGCGGTCGAGCCGGTTCACGGGCAGGTCTTCATCGGCCGCGGCCCCTCTGTGACCGACGACGTCGATTTCGACCGCCGCCTCTATCTCGCGCGCAAGACCGCCTCCAATGAAATCTATGCGCGTGGGCCGGCGGCGCGCGAGCATTATTCGGTTTCCGTGTCCTCGCAGACGATCGTCTACAAGGGCATGGTGCTGGTCTCGCAGCTCGGCGAATATTTCCTCGATCTGAAAGACCCGCGCTTCATCAGCGCCATCGCGCTCGTGCATCAGCGCTTCGCGACGAACACTTTCCCGTCCTGGCGCCTCGCGCACCCTTACCGCTTCGTCGCGCATAATGGCGAGATCAACACGCTGCGCGGCAATCTCAACTGGATGGCCGCACGTCAGGCTTCTGTCGCCTCGCCGTTGTTCGGCAATGACATCGAAAAGCTGTGGCCGATCTCCTATGAGGGGCAGTCGGACACCGCCTGCTTCGACAATGCGCTCGAGTTTCTCGTGCAGGGCGGCTATTCCCTCGCCCATGCGGTGATGATGCTGATCCCGGAGGCCTGGTCCGGCAATCCGCTGATGGATAACGACCGCAAGGCCTTCTACGAATATCACGCCGCGCTGATGGAGCCCTGGGACGGCCCCGCCGCCATGGCCTTCACCGACGGCCGTCAGATCGGCGCGACGCTGGACCGCAACGGCCTGCGCCCGGCGCGCTATCTCGTGACCGAGGACGGGCTCGTCGTCATGGCCTCCGAGATGGGCGTGCTGCCGATTCCGCAGGACAAGATCGTGCAGAAGTGGCGCCTGCAGCCGGGCAAGATGCTGCTCGTCGATCTCGAGCAGGGACGCATCGTTTCCGACGACGAGATCAAGAAGGAGCTCGCCTCCTCGCATCCCTATAAGCAATGGCTCGAGCGCACGCAGATCGTGCTCGAGGATTTGAAGCCCGTCGAGCCGCGCGCCTCGCGCGCCGATGTGTCATTGCTCGATCGCCAGCAGGCCTTCGGCTATTCGCAGGAGGAGCTCGATCTCCTGCTCTTCCCCATGGCCGTCACCGGCCAGGAGGCGGTCGGCTCCATGGGCACGGATACGCCGATCTCGGCGCTCTCCGACAAGCCGAAGCTGATCTACACCTATTTCAAGCAGAACTTCGCGCAAGTCACCAATCCGCCGATCGATCCGATCCGCGAGGAATTGGTGATGAGCCTCGTCTCCTTCATCGGCCCGCGCCCGAACATCCTCGATCACGAGGGCTCGGCGAAACGCAAGCGGCTCGAGGTGCGCCAGCCGATCCTCACCAATGAGGATCTCGAGAAGATCCGCTGCATCGGCCATATCGAGGACAGCTTCGACACCAAGACGCTGGACATCACTTATGACGCCGCGACCGGCGCCGCCGGCCTGCGCGAGGCGCTGAACCGGCTCGGCGAGCGCGCCGAGAAGGCGGTGAACGGCGGCTATAACATCATCATCCTCTCCGACCGCATGGTGGGGCCGGATCGCATTCCGATTCCGGCGCTGCTCGCCACGGCGGCCGTGCATCATCACCTCATTCGCCGCGGATTGCGCACCTCGGTCGGTCTCGTGCTCGAGACGGGCGAAGCGCGCGAGGTGCATCATTTCGCTCTGCTCGCCGGCTATGGCGCGGAGGCGATCAATCCTTATCTCGCCTTCGAGACGCTCGAGGCTTCGACGGCGGAATTCCCCTCCGACGTCGATGGGCCGACGGCGATCAAGCGCTTCATCAAGGCGGTCGACAAGGGCCTGCTGAAGGTCATGTCCAAGATGGGCATCTCGACCTACCAGTCCTATTGTGGCGGGCAGATCTTCGACGCCGTGGGCCTCGCGCAGAGCTTCATCGACGAATTCTTCTGCGGCACCACGACGCGCGTCGAGGGCGTCGGCCTCGATGAGATCGCGGCCGAGACGGTGCGCCGTCACAAGGACGCTTTCGGCGACGTCGCCATCTATCGCGACGCGCTGGATGTCGGCGGCGATTACGCCTTCCGCATTCGCGGCGAGGCGCACAGCTGGACGCCGCATACGGTGTCGCTGCTGCAGCATGCCGTGCGCGCCAATGCGCAGGACAAATATCGCGCCTTCGCGCAGCATTTGAACGCGCAGGACGACAAGCTGCTCAATCTGCGCGGCCTGTTCCGCGTCAAGACGGCGGAGGAGGATGGACGCGCGCCCGTGCCGCTCGACGAGGTCGAGCCCGCGAGCGAGATCGTCAAGCGCTTCTCCACCGGCGCCATGTCCTTCGGCTCCATCTCGCGCGAGGCGCATACGACTCTCGCCATTGCGATGAACCGCATCGGCGGCAAGTCCAACACGGGCGAAGGCGGCGAGGAGCCGGAGCGCTTCAAGCCGCTGCCCAATGGCGACAGCGCGCGCTCGGCGATCAAGCAGGTCGCTTCTGGACGTTTCGGCGTGACGGCGGAATATCTCGTCAATTCCGACATGATCCAGATCAAGATGGCGCAGGGCGCAAAGCCCGGCGAAGGCGGCCAGCTGCCCGGCGACAAGGTCGATGCGGTGATCGCCAAAGTGCGCCATTCGACGCCGGGCGTCGGCCTCATCTCGCCGCCGCCGCATCACGATATTTATTCGATCGAGGATTTGGCGCAGCTGATCTTCGATTTGAAGAATGTGAATCCGCGCGCCGACGTCTCGGTGAAGCTCGTCTCCGAGGTCGGCGTCGGCACGGTCGCCGCCGGCGTCTCCAAGGGCCGCGCCGATCATGTGACCATCTCCGGCTATGATGGCGGGACGGGCGCCTCGCCGCTCACCTCCATCAAGCACGCGGGCAGCCCGTGGGAGATCGGCCTCGCCGAGACGCATCAGACGCTGGTGCTGAACAATCTCCGCGCGCGCATCGCTGTGCAGGTCGACGGCGGCTTGCGCACGGGCCGCGACGTCATCGTCGGCGCGCTGCTCGGCGCGGACGAGTTCGGCTTCGCGACGGCGCCGCTGATCGCGGCGGGCTGCGTGATGATGCGCAAATGCCATCTCAACACTTGCCCCGTGGGCGTCGCGACGCAGGACCCTGTGCTGCGCAAGCGCTTCGTCGGCCAGCCCGAGCATGTCATCAACTTCTTCTTCTTCGTCGCCGAGGAAGTGCGCGAGCTGATGGCGCAAATGGGCTATCGCCACTTCGACGAGCTGATCGGCCAGATGCAGATGCTCGACAAGGAGAAGGCGCTCGCCCATTGGAAGGCGAAGGGACTCGACTTCTCCAAGCTGTTCCACAAGCCGGCGGGCGAGGGCGCCGCGATCCGTCACAGCCTCACGCAGGATCACGGCCTCGACAAGGTGCTCGACAACAAGCTCATCGAGGCGGCGCGCGCCTCGATCGACCGCGGCGCGAAGACCTCCATCGAGACGGCGATCCGCAATGTCGATCGCTCGACCGGCGCCATGCTGTCGGGCGAGGTCGCGCGCGTCTACGGGCTCGCCGGCCTGCCGGAGGACACGATCGACATTCGCGCCGCCGGCACAGCGGGACAGAGCTTCGGCGCCTTTCTCGCGCGCGGCGTGACGCTGCGTCTCGAGGGCGAGGCGAACGACTATGTCGGCAAGGGACTCTCGGGCGGCAAGGTCGTCGTCTATCCTTCGCGCGAGGCCAAGCAGATCGTACCGGAGAAGTCGATCATCGTCGGCAACACCGTGCTCTATGGCGCCGTGGGCGGCGAGGCCTATCTGCGCGGCGTCGCCGGCGAGCGTTTCGCCGTGCGCAACTCCGGCGCCTATGCGGTCGTCGAGGGCGTCGGCGACCATGGCTGCGAATATATGACCGGCGGCGTCGTCGTCGTGCTGGGGCCGACAGGCCGCAATTTCGCGGCCGGCATGTCGGGCGGCGTGGCCTATGTGCTGGATGAGGATGGCGGCTTCGCCGAGCGCTGCAATCTCTCCATGGTCGATCTCGAGCCGGTGCGCGACGAGGAGACCGCGATGACGCAGGCCTATCATCAGAGCGGCGATCTCGAGCAGCATGGCCGCGTCGATGTGATGAGCGACATGACGCGCTTCGACGCCGAGCGCCTGAAGCATCTCATCTCCAATCATCTGCGCTACACGGGCTCGACGCGCGCGCGCGCCATCCTCGACGATTGGGAGGGCTATAAGCCGAAGTTCCGCAAGGTGATGCCGGTGGAATATCGCCGCGCGCTCACCGAGCTTCTGGCGCGCAGCCAGAGCGGCGAGAAGCTGAAGGCGGCCGGCGAGTGAGGCGAACGCGCCGGCGTCACGCCGCCGGCGCTTCGACTCTTATGTGAAGGACTTCCGGCGGCGCGCCGAAGCGGACCGGAAGCGCCGTGCATCCCAATCCGCCGGAGACGATGAGATGCCTCTCGTCCTCGACGATATGTCCATGGACATAGCGATTGCCATAGAAGGACGGCACGATCGGCGCCCAGCCGAAGATCCGCACCTGGCCGCCATGCGTATGGCCGCAGAGCGTCAGCGCGACACGCTCGGGCACGCGCGGAAAAATGTCGGGCTCATGCGCCAATAGGATCACCGGATCGTCGGTCGTCACCTCGGCGAGCGTCCCCGGCAGATCGTCCAGCCCATTCCATTTGCGCCGCCCGGCGGGTATCGCGAATTGGTCGGCCAGTCCCGCGAGCCAGAAGGGGCGAGCGCCGCCGGTCAGACGCACCGCCGCATTCTCATAGACAGGAATCCCATTGTCCTCGAGCGCGGCGCGGGCGGCCGTCTCGTAGCGTCCGCGATGCTGCACGGTTTCGTCGTCCCACATGTCGTGATTGCCGAGAATCGCATGGACGCCGAGCGGCGCTCTGAGCCGTGACAGCGCCCGCGCCCATTGCGGCGCCGGAATCGACGTCGCGAAATGATGCAGCCCGGCGACATAGTCGCCGAGCAGCACGATGACGTCGGGCCGCAGCGCATTGATGCGATCGACGATCGCATCAATGCGCTCGATCGACATCCATGGCTCGCAGGCGTGCAGATCGGAGAGCGCCGCGATCTCGAGGGCGAAGCCCTTCGGCCAGACGCGCGGCGCAATGTGATAGCGAGCGACGCGCGGCGCCATCAGCGGCTCATAGCCGAAGGCGTAGGCCGCTCCCGCGAAGGCGGAAGCCGCCCCGGCGATCGCGCCTCTCAGAAAGGCGCGCCGAGTCAGCATGAGCATTGCAATTCCCTCATGAGCAGTCGCGCGACATTGAAGCCGACGAATGCGTCGGTTTCGAGTCGCGCCGCTCTGGCGCCGATCGGCTCATCGCGCAGGGAAGGGGCCTTCGTCGAGGAAATAGCCATAGGCCTGCGTGGAACGCTGCGGAATAGGATCGACCGCAGTATAGGCGCCGGGCCGATAGGCGCGATCATAGGGATTGCCCGCATGCGGATAATAGGCCGACCGCACATAAGGCGTGGGAGCGATGTCGCTCGCGCGATAGCGGATGGGCTGTCGCCATTGCGTCGCCTCTTCCGTGGCCACGTGGTAGCGTTGGGGCGCGACGGAGGCGCGGGCGTCGTCCTCATGCGGATAATAGGTCGTCGGCTCGGCATAGGCGAGGGGAGCGACTTCGCCGCCGCGATGGCGAATGGGTCGCCGCCATTGCGTCACATCTTCCGTCGGGACGCGATAGCGCTGCGGCGCGACGACGGCCCCTGCGTAATTCTCTTGCGGATTATAGGCCGGCTCCGCATAGGGGACGGCCGCCGCCTCAGTGGCGCGATAGCGAATGGGCTGCGGCCATGACGTCGCTTCTTCCACGGCGACTCGGTGGCGACGGGGCGCGATGGCGGCGCGGCCGTCGCTCGGCTCCTCCTCGCGCCAATGGCGCGCGTGACGCGCGGCCGGATGAAACGGCCGAAAATTCGCGGTCGCCCGCGGCGCGAAATCATTGGGGCCGAGCCCGCGAATGACGACCGGTGGTTCGCGCGCGCCGGCGTAGGAGGACGCGGGAACGCCCGCGAGCGCGGCCAGCAGGGCCGCAGACAGAATCGTCGCACTGATACGCATAATCGACGCCTTTCGTCTCGAAGCGGAGCGCGACGGGATGGAAATATGCGCCGACGTCTCAAATCGGCGCGGCTTCCCGTCGCGCGCCTCATCGGAGCAAGGCGCGTTCCCAATTCATTAACCTTGGCGTGTCAGCCGAGCTTGGCTTTCAGCGCATGGCTCGCGAGCGTCTTGCCGAGCGACCACACCGCCCCCGGCGCGTGATGCGCGTCGGCGATGACCTTGTCGAAGGAGCGCTCGATCCAATCGCAATCGAAATCGTCGATGGTGAGCGGCGGCAGCAGCTTGATCGTGTGATTGCCATGGCCGGCGACCTGCGTCAGCACCTTGTGCTGCTCGAACAAAGGTATGCTGATGAGCTGGCAGAAGAGGCCGGAGTTGACGGTCTCCAGCAGGTTCCATGCGGCTTTCAGCTTCAGCGAGCGCGGCTCGCCAAACTCGACTCCGATCATCAGGCCTTTGCCGCGCACATCGGCGACGAGCTCGTAGCGCTCGGCCATGGCGCGGAAGGAGGCGAGCAGACGCTCGCCCCTGGCGGCGGAATTCTCGACGAGCTTCTCGCTCGCCATGACCTCGAGAGTGGCGAGGCCGGCGGCCATTGCGAGATCATTCTTGCCGAAGGTGGAGCCGTGCACGACCGCGCGATCCATGCGGTCGAACATTTTGTCGAAAATCCATTTGCGCGTCAGCACCGCGCCGACCGGCACATGGCCGCCCGACAGCGCCTTGGCGACGAGCAGGAGATCGGGCTCGACGCCATAATGCTCCACGGCGAAAAATTTTCCCGTGCGGCCGAGGCCGGTCTGAATCTCATCGGCGACGAACAGAGTCCCATATTTGCGGCAGAGCGCCGCAGCCTGCGCGAGATAGTCCTGCGCCGGCATGTTCACGCCCTTGCCCTGAATGGGCTCGACGAAAAAGGCGGCGACGTCGCGATGGCGCAGCGCCTCCTCGAGCGCGGCGAGATCGTCGAAGGGAATCTCACGCGTATCGGGGAGCAGCGGGCCGAAGCCCTTCTTGAAAATCTCGTCGCCATTGAGCGAAAGCGCGCCATAGGTGAGGCCGTGGAAGGAATGCGCGCAATGGAGAATGCCCGGACGGCCCGTCGCCGCGCGCGAAAATTTGATTGCCGCCTCGACCGCCTCCGTGCCGGAATTGGCGAAAAAAACTTTCTCCATATAGGGCGCGAAGCCGAGCAGCCGTTCTGCGAGCAGCGCGGCGGGCACCGACACGTCGAGTTGCACGAGATTGGGAAGCTCGGCGCCGAGCACGCTCATCAGCGCCTCGCGCAGCGCGGGATGATTGCGGCCGATCGCGAACACGCCCCAGCCGCTCAAGAGATCGAGATAGCGCGCGCCGGCGCGGTCATAGAGATATTGGCCGGAGCCGCGCACGAATCCGACGTCATAGCCGATGGTCTTCAGCACACGCACCCACATCTCGTTGAGATGCTGCGAGTGCAATGCGAAACGCTCGCTCTCCCGCTCGGCATAGAGCGAGGCGAGATCGAAATTCGGGGCGCCGTCACGTTGCGCCAATTCACGATCGTCTCGCGGTGTGATGAAGCTCATTCGTTCGAAGTCCGTGCTTTCAAGGGCTGCGTGCGATCTTCTCGCGGGAATTGCGGCTCGTCGGCTGCGCCACCATCGGGCGGCGACGCACTATGTCGCGGCTTCGCGACGGCCGCAACATATGGACGAGCATATTGTTTCGCGCCGCTCTGTCCAGCGCCGCGCGCGCCCCGAGGGGCCGAGCCGCTCGCAAATGTGGCCGAAAGCCGCTCTGGCGCCCAATCACGCCGCTTTGATGGCGAAGATCGAAGCCGAAACATGCGCGCGAGGAGCCCCAAAGAGCCGTGATCGCGCATTGGCGACGCTCGTACGGTATTTCGCGTAACCTGCGCCGAGGTCGCGGAACGCCAAGCATTTTCGGGCTTTGTATCCACAGCGAAGGCGCACGAAACAAAAAAGTCGGTTGGAGGAAAGCGTGGCGATGATATCTTAACCACAGTGATTCACGGGCGAGCGTCGCGATTCGAGTCTTCGAAGGCGAGCGGAGCGCATTCGTTCCGAATCGGCAGGGGGAGTTGGTCTGTTGGGCGCAAAAATTTCATTCCAGAATGAGTTGAGCGCGTCGACCATCAATGTCGAAAATGGTGAAGCCGGACTCGATCTCGTCGAAGTGTCCGGAACCATCAAGTGGTTCGACGTTTCGAAGGGATACGGATTCGTCGTTCCCGATGATGGCGGCGCAGATATTCTCTTGCATGTGACCATCCTACGCCGTTCCGGATTCCAGTCCGCCTATGAGGGCGCGCGCGTCGTCTGCGAGGCGCAGAAGCGCGTGAAGGGCATGCAGGTGTTTCGCGTCGTCGGCATGGACGAGTCGACGGCCGTTCATCCTTCGCAGAACGGCGCCGTCCGCACCCATGTCCAAGTGACGCCGTCGAGCGGCTATGAGATCGCCATAGTCAAATGGTTCAACCGGGTGAAGGGCTTCGGCTTCCTGACCCGCGGCGAGGGCACCGACGATATCTTCCTGCATATGGAGACGGTACGCCGCTATGGACTCGCCGAGCTGAAGCCCGGGGACAGCGTTCTGGTGCGCTATGGCGACGGCCCCAAGGGCCTCATGGCGACCGAAGTGCGGCCACTCGAATCGGCGCTGCCGGCCTCTCATTAGAGGCCGAGCGACAGGCGCGTTTCCGGGCCGCTTTTTATTTCCCGACCGCAATGGCAGAATGGCCGTCGAAGCGCTGGCGTTTCGACGTTGTCTCGATGCGCTCTGCGGCCTGGATGCGGCGAGGGTGAGCATGTCTGGTGAGGTGTCGCGGAGCGTTTTCGGCGTCATAGCCGCGTTTTTCGTCCTTCTCTTCTGCGCGGCCGTTCCCGGCCATGCGAAGGAGCCGGGATTATCGCCGCCGCCCGCAGTCAAAATGGCCATAGAGCCGATAGAGATCGTCACCGCCTCCGGCGCGCATCGGCTGCGCGTCGAGGTGGCGCGCACGTCCGACCAGCGCGAGAGAGGCCTGATGTACCGCGCCTCGCTCCCCGCGGACGGCGGCATGCTGTTCGATTTCCACGAGGAGCGGCCGGTCGCCATGTGGATGAAGAACACGCCGCTGTCGCTCGACATGGTCTTCGTCTCGCGCGCCGGAAAGGTCGTCTCCCTGGCGCTCGCCGCAGAGCCCTATTCGGAGCGCGTCATCTCCTCCGGCGGGCCGGCGCTCGCCGTCATCGAGCTGGCCGCCGGCGCGGCGCAGCGCCTGTCGATCGCGGTCGGCGACACCGTCAAACATCCGATTTTCACGAGGTAGCGCGGTCGGCGCGCGCGCTCGCGCTTGTGAGCGACGCGCCCTCGTGCTAGCGAGGCGTTCGGCGGAAATGGGCTCCGCGGCCTATACGCGAGACGGGGTATGGCGCAGCCTGGTAGCGCGGAAGTTTTGGGTACTTCAGGTCGCAGGTTCGAATCCTGCTGCCCCGACCATTGGCGCGGAGCCCCGCCACAGCGCCGATTTTTCGTTTCCGGCCGGCTCACGAGCCGGCTCTCGCCGAGGCCGATATGACCGCACGCATTCACCGCCCGTCCCCCAGCGCGACGCAATCCGGTCCCGGGCCGGCCAAGCCCTGGGTCCTCGAATACGAGAACGAGACCCCGCGCGAGCTCGATCCGCTGATGGGGTGGACCGGCACGTCGGACGCCAAGGCGCAGATCAGGCTTCGCTTCGCCACCAAGGAAGAGGCGATCGCCTATGCCGAGCGCAAGGCGCTCGTCTATCGCGTCGAGGAGCCCAAGCCCGGCGCCCCTTCGCGCCGCATCCTGTCCTATGCTGATAATTTCAAGACGCAGCGCGTCGGCCAGTGGACGCACTGACGGCCGCCGTCACGACCCCGTAGCTCAGCCGGATAGAGCAACCGCCTTCTAAGCGGTAGGTCGCAGGTTCGAATCCTGCCGGGGTCGCCAAGAAAAGCAAGCAGTGCGGTCGACGGCCGCCGGATCATTGCGAAAGGGAAGGGCGCCTCGACGACAGCGCCCGAGACGCCGCCGGCCGAACATGCTAATTTGCGAGCGCCGACTCCGTAGCTCAGCTGGATAGAGCAACTGCCTTCGAAGCAGTAGGTCGTAGGTTCGAATCCTACCGGGGTCGCCAGCCGCCTCGCCCAACGTCACTTCAGCGTGAACGGCACGATCACATCTATCGAGAACATGCCGGTCGAGCGTCGATAGCCGCTCGCGCCGAAGAAGGGCGCCGCGCCGGTCAGCGAAGCGTCGTAGCGCAGCTCCGGCCGCAGGGACAGGCCGGTGATCGGCAGGCCTTTGGGAATCTCCGGCGTGATCGTCAGCCCGGCGGTGATCTCGAGATAGCTGGTTCCGCGCCCCTCTGGCTGGAAGATCGCCGAGGGCGCATAGAAACCGTGCTCTATGTTCGTGTAGTCGAAATAGCCGGGATAGGCGCCGACGAAGAAATTATTATGATCGCGCCAAAATTCGACGCGGCCATTGAGCTGCAGCGTTTCGTCGATTTTGTAGGACACATATTGCGCGACGCCATAGCCATTGACGCCGCGCGGGCGACGCGGAATGAGCGCGGCGTTGAAGCCGAAAATATCCGCGAGCCGGCTCAGCGCGCCTTCGGACAGTCCCGTGATCGAGAGCGGGTTCCATCCATCGTCGCGAATGTAGTTTATGTCCGTGCTGAGAGTTAGCCGATCCGTGACCTTCCAGGTGAGCGTCACATCATTGCTGTAGGACAAGGTCCGATTGGGATTGCAGGCGCATTCGTAAGGAATGTTCGGCCAGCCGACGCCGAGCGGATCGAGCTGCATCGGATCTTCTGGTCCGATGTGCGTCGTCCCCAGAATGGTCAGCCTGTCGTCGAAGGCCTTTATGCGCAGGCCGGCCTGGAAGGAGGCGGCGCTATTGTTGTCGCCCGGCCAGCCGAGGCTGGCGCTGTCGCCCGACATGACGCTCGCATGGACATAGAGCCAGGAGGTGAGATCGGACGAGATCATCACGCCGGTCTGCTTGAGCGGAATGCCGAAATTGAAAATATAGGAATGGCTGTAGAAAATGCTGTCGACCAACTCGGCGCCCTCGAGCGTGACGAATTGGCCGATCTTCACATCGAATCCATTGTCCGTGATCCACGGCAGATGCGCGGTCGCGAAGGCCTGCAGAATGTCGAGCTGCGTGCGGTCGCGCATCGCATAATCGAGCTCGCCGAGAAAATGCGTGTAGCGCGCATCGGTGCCGACCATCGTCTGAATTTTGAAGCCGAAGTCGAAATCCTTCGTCGCCTTTGGATCGGGCAGGCGCTGCATGGTGAGCACGCCGGCGTTGAATTGCGGCTGATTGGCGCGATCGGTGAACAGATGGCCCCAATTGAGCTTGTTGAACGGATTGTCGAAATTGAAGGTGGAGCCGGCCTCGACGAAGCCCGTCACCGTCAATGTGTCGAGCCAGGACGGCGGCGACTTGGCTTTGCTGTCGGATTTCTTGTCCGAGCCGGATGACCGCGCGCGCGAGGCGGGCGATGCAGGCCATCCGAGCAGCGCGCTGGAATCGTCCTCTTGCGCCGATGCGGCGACGGCGAGCATCGCCGCGACGCCGCCGGCCATGAGAGCGGTCATGAGGAGGCGCCGCCAGGTCGCGACCACGGGCAGGAAAGCCTCTTTTTCGAAAACATAGATTGAAACGAGTCGACGAAAAGCACTTTCGACCGCGCCGAAAAATCCGGCTGCGAATGCGATGCCTATCCGATTCCGCCAGAGCGCGGGAGTCGGTTATTCCACGGCGCCGGCATGCGGCGCGGCGAGATAATCGCGCGAGCGCATCTCGATCAGCCGCGACACTGTGCGTGCGAATTCCTGCGCCTCATGTCCCGTCGGCGCGTGATAGAGATCCTGCGCCTCGCTCTCGGCGGAGAGAATCAGCCGTGTTTTCTTCTCATAGAGAATGTCGATGAGCGTGATGAATCGCTTGGCCTCGTTGCGGCGATCGAAATTCATCTTCGGAACCGCATCGATGAATATCGTGTCGAAGGCCTCCGCGAGCGCCATGTAATCGGCGGCGCCGGTCGGCCGCGCGCACAGCTCCTCGAAGGAGAAGCGCGCGACGCGCCCCGCCGCCTGCGGAACGGCGATATCGCGGCGCGCGACGCGCAGCGTCCTCGGCGCGCCCATGGCGACGCCGCTCAGCTGCAGAAACAGCGCATCCATCGCCGCGCAGGCGCATGCGTCGGCGGGTGTGAAGAAAGTCTCGCCGAGCAGCGTTTTCTCGAGACGAAAATCGGCGCGCGCATCGAGGCGCAATTGATCGAGCCTGTCCTCGATCAGCGCGATGAAGGGCAGGAAGAGATCGCGATTGCGGCCGCCTTCGTAGAGCCGGCGCGGCTCGACATTGGAGGTCGCCACCATGATGACGCCGTCCTCGAGCAGCCGCGTGAACAGACGCGCGAGAATGGTCGCGTCGGCGATATCGGTCACGGCGAATTCGTCGAAGCAGAGCACGCGCGTCTCGCGCGCGATCTCCTGCGCCACATGCGCCAGCGGATCGGGAGCGGCGCTGCGGCGCGCGGCGAGCAGGCGCGCGTGAACCTGCGCCATGAAATCGTGAAAATGCGCGCGGCGCTTGGCGGCGAGCGGAAGCTCGGCGAAGAAGAGATCCATCAGCGTCGTCTTGCCGCGCCCGACGAGGCCGTGAATGTAGAGTCCGCGCGGACCGCCGCAGGGCGCGCGCCGTCCGAGCAGCCCACGCAGCCGCGCCGCGAGACCGCCATGCGAAGGGGCGGCGGGGCGACGCGTCAGCTCGCGCGCCAGCGCTTCCAGCCGCTCGAGCGCGGCGAGCTGCGCGGGATCGCGCTCCAGCGCGCCGCTGGCGACCAGCTTCTCATAGCGGGCGAGGAGGGGGCGCGGCGCCGTCATGCGCGGCGCCTCGTCGAAGAGGTCACAGCCGCCGCATCCTGCCATTGGCCGCCGCGAAGGCGCCTTCGCGCAGCTCGCAATAGAGCAGGCGGCGGGCGTCCACCGGCCCCGGCATGACGATCTTGCCATGCGGCACGCGGGCGAATCCGAGGCGGGCGTAATAGTCGAGATCGCCGACCAGCAGCACCAGCCCGTGACTGGCGTCGCGGGCGGCATCCAGCGATTTCTTGACCAGCGCCTCGCCGAGCCCCTGCGAGCGAAAGGCCGGCTCGACCGTCAGCGGGCCGAGCAGCAGCGCCGGGGTCTCGTCCACGAGAATGGCGGTCATGCGATTCGCGCCGACCAGCAGCGTGCCGACATGGGCGACGAAGGAGAGGGAGAGATCGGCTCCGACGCCCTCACGCAGCCGATAGGCCGTGCGCGCATAGCGACCCGGACCGAAAGCCCGCTCCTCGAGCTTTTCGATTTGAGGCGCATCGGCCGGCGTCTGCGGCGAGAAGCGGATGACGAGATCGATCATGGCTGCGCATAACATGGGCCGCCCGGTCGGCAAAGACCGCGACCGGCCCGAGTCTTGCTGAAAAACGCGCATGGATGCGATCGAGATCAGACCAGCGACGCCAGGGGACGCCGAGACGATCGCCGCCCTCCATGTCGCCTGCTGGGCGGAGACCTATACGCCTCTGGCGCCGGCGGAAATTCTAGCGGAATACACGCTGGAGACGCGCCTCGCGCAATGGCGTGAGACCTTGGGCGGCGGCGGGCCGCAACAGCCGCCGCCGAGCGTGTTTCTGGCGCTGCGGGAAAACGTCGCCATCGGCTTTGCGGCCAGCGGCGCGCAGCAGAGCGCTATTCTCGGCGAGCGCGGCTATGCCGGCGAGTTTCAGGCGATCTATCTGCTGAAGGAGGCGCAGCGCCTCGGCGCCGGCCGTAGCCTCATGCGCGTCATGGCGCAGGCGCTGCGCGAGCGCGGGATCGAATGGGGGAGCCTCTGGGTGCTGCGGCATAATTTCACGGCGCGGAAATTCTACGAGAAGCTCGGCGGTCGCAAGATCGGCGTCGAAGGCGCTTGGCGCGGCGTGCCGGAGGTCGCCTATGGCTGGCGCGATCTCGGCCTGCTCATCGATCCGCCGCCCGCCAAGCCTTGGTGACTCGCCTTGGCGGACGAATTCTCGCTGCGCGCCGCGACGGCCGAGGATGCGCAAACGCTCGCCGCGCTCAATCTCGCCTGCTGGCGCGAGACCTATGCGAGCCTGCTGCCGGCGGAGAATTTCTCGGCCCTCACGCTCGAGGAGCGGCTGGATCATTGGCGCGAGGTCTTTCAGTCGAGCGGAGCGCGCATCGTTCTGGCTTTCGATGCGGGCGGAGAGGCTGTCGGCTTCACGCATTGGCGCGCGCATGAATTCGTTCTCGGCGGCCGGCTGGGCCGCGGCGGCGAGATTTGCGCTATCTATCTACGCCACGCCGTACACAGACGCAGCCTCGGCCGCCGGCTGATGCGGCAGATGTCGCAGGAGATGCGCGCCAGCGGCCTCAAATGGGCGAGCCTCGTGGTGCTGCGCGACAACCTCCCCGCCCGCCGCTTCTATGAGGCGATGGGCGCGCGCCGTTTCGGCCGCGAGCTCTCCTGGCGCGGCGTTCCGCAGGTCGCCTATGGTTGGCGGGATGTGGGGAGGCTGGCTGTTCACCAATAGGGAGAGACTTTCGCGCCGCCGAAAACCTCGGCTATGCGCGCCCGCGTCGCTGGAGTCGCGTCCTCGGGCAGGGCGTCGAGCGGGAAGAAGCCCGCCTCGGCGATCTCATGGTCGGGCGGGCGCGGCGCGGTCTGACGAAAGGCGCGCGCGACGAAAAACGCCACATGGTCGCGCTTGGAGATGCGGCGGTTGAGATAGACGCCGCGCAGCTCCGCCGGCGCCTCCAGCTCTATATTGCCTTCCTCGGCCAGCTCGCGGGCGAGCGCCTGCTCGAGCGTCTCGCCCGGCTCGACGCCGCCGCCGGGCAGATAATAGCCGGAGATATAGGTGTGCCGCACCAGCAGCACGCGCCGGTCCGCATCGACGACGAGGCCGCGGACGCCGAGCGTCATCGGCCGTAACACCGTCGCCGCGAGCACGATCAGCCGCGTCGTCAGCAGCGTCCGCCAGCCGGACTCGCTCATCGGCCCGGCGCCTGTGCGGCGGCCGTCGGTTCAAATATCTGGCGTTCCATGGTTCGACACTCTAGAACCGCTCCAAATCGTCGCCGGCGCGACGTCGACAGCTAACTAGCGCCGCCGTTCCGCCGCGCGCAAGGAGCGTCAGATTGAAATCCTTCAGCGACCTCACGGAACGCGAAATTCTCGCCGTCGCCATCGCCTCGGAGGAGGAGGACGGCCGCATCTATCAGAGCTTCGCGGAAGACCTCTCCGAGCGCTATCCTTCCTCGGCCAGCGTCTTCGAGGAAATGGCCGAGCAGGAGGCCGCCCATCGCCACGCGCTGCTCAACCTCTATCAGAAGCGTTTCGGTCCCAATCTGCCGCCCATTCGGCGCGAGGATGTGAAGGGCTTTCTGCGCCGCAGGCCGATCTGGCTGACGCGCAATCTCTCGCTCGAGACGATCCGCAAGGAAGCGGAGGTCATGGAATATGAGAGCGCGCTCTTCTATCAGCGGGCGGCGGCGCGGGCGACCGACGTCGGCGTGCGCAAGCTGCTCGGCGATCTCGCCGCGGCGGAGCAAGGGCACGAGACTCTCGCCATGCGTCTCGGCGCGCAAATTCTCACGCCCGGCGCGAAAAAGGAGGAGGATCTCGCCTATCGGCGCTTCTTCATCCTGCAATATGTGCAGCCGGGCCTCGCCGGGCTCATGGACGGCTCGGTCTCGACTCTGGCGCCGCTCTTCGCCGCCGCCTTCGCCACCCATAATAATTGGGAGACGTTTCTCGTCGGCCTCGCCGCCTCCATCGGCGCCGGCATCAGCATGGGCTTCGCCGAGGCGCTCTCGGACGACGGCTCGCTGACCGGCCGCGGCTCGCCGATCCTGCGCGGCGGCGTCTGCGGGCTGATGACGACGCTCGGCGGCCTCGGCCATACTCTGCCCTATCTCGTGCCGGATGCGATCCCCGACAGCTTCGCCATAGCGACGACCATCGCCGGCGCGGTGGTCTTCTTCGAGCTGTGGGCGATCGCCTTCATCCGTGCGCGCTACATGGACACGCCTTTCCTGCAGGCCGTGTTTCAGATCGTGCTCGGCGGCGCGATCGTGCTCGCGGCGGGCATTCTCATCGGCGGCGCGTGAGGCTAGCCAATGGCGTTTCTGCTCGCTCATCTCTCCGACGCCCATATCGGGCCGATCCCGCGGCCGAGCCTGCGAGAGCTCGCCGGCAAGCGGCTCACCGGCTACGCCAATTGGATCAACAAGCGGGCGCAGGCGCATGACATGGGCCTGCTCGGCCGGCTCGTCGAAGACATGGCGGCGCAAAAGCCCGACCATGTCGCGATGACCGGCGACATCGTCAATATCGGCCTCGACGCCGAGATAGAGGCCGCGCGGCTCTGGCTCTCCGGCCTCGGCAGCCCGGAGAATGTCAGCTTCACCCCCGGCAATCACGACGCCTATGTGCCGGCCGCCGTGCCCCGTATCGCCGAGACCTTCGCGCCTTGGACGACATCGGAGGAGGGGGCGGGCTTTCCCTATCTGCGGCGACGCGGCGGGGTGGCGCTCATCGGGCTCGACTCGGCCGTGCCGACGGCGCCTTTCGTCGCCTCCGGCCGGCTCGGCGCGGAGCAGCGCGAGAAATTGGCGGCGCTGCTCGACAAGACCAAGGCCGAAGGGCTGGCGCGGGTCGTGCTGCTGCATCATCCGCCGCATCGCGGCGGCGCCAAGATTTTGCGCGGTCTCGACGACGCCGCCGAGCTGGAGGCGATCATCGCCCGTCACGGCGCCGAGTTGATCCTGCATGGCCATAATCACAAGATCAGCCTGCATCGCCTGCCCGGCGCGCATGGGGAGACGCCGGTCGTCGGCGTGGCCTCCGCCTCGGCCAAGGCCGGCGCGCATTATCCCCGCGCCGCCTATAATCTCTATTCCATCGAGCGCGAGGGCGACAAAATCGCCATCTCCGCCCGCTCGCGCGGATTGGGCGCGGACGGCGAGACGATCGAGGAGCTGGACGCGCTGGCCCTTTAGAGTGTTTTCGAGCGAAGTGGGAACCGGTTCGCGTGAAGAAAACACGACCGAACACGGAGATAGAGAGTCATTCCGGTTCGAGCTGAACCGGAAGGACTCTGTAGAGGCTCAGCGCGTCAGATAGGGGATGGCGTAGACGCCGAGCCGCCACAGCAGGAAGAAGAACGCGGCCGCGCCGGCGCCCTGCGCCAGAAATAGAATGGCGCGATAGAGCGTCTCGCCGATTCCGCCGGGCCGGGGCAGGGCGGGGAGGCTCACTCGCGGGGCCGCCAGCCGCTTTTTCTTCGCCGCCTCCTCGGTGAAGGCGCGGGCGCCGCCCTGTCCGGCGAAGTCGAAAGCCAGCGCTTTCTCCCGCTCGATCAGCCGATGCGCCATATATTCCGTGATAGCCTCCACCAATGTCGCAATATTTTCGCTCTCGCCTATGGTGACGCGGCCGTTGCGCGTGTCCTGCAGAAAGCGATAGGTGCGGCGGTCCCGGCCCATCTCGACGAAGCCGACGTGATCGATGAAGAGCCGCGGGCGATCGCCATGCGAGACGCCTATGTCGAAGAGATCGCAATCCTTCGGCGCCTGGGCGAGGACGGGATCCAGATGGTCCCGCAATATTTCGAGCCGGGCGATCTCGGCGTCGCGGAGATCGGCGAGAACGCCCGAGCGCTCGGCGTTGGCGAGCCGCGCCCGCCGCATCGCGCCGGTCAGATTGGCGACGCGGGTCTCCTTGGTCTCCGTGGCCAGCGCGCGCTGGCCGGAGCCCCGCTCGGACCGCCTATCCGTCACCAGCGCCGTCGGGGCGGGCGCATCGCCCGTCGTCGCCGGCTGGCCCTCCCTTTTGGATTCGTCCATCTCACTCATTCGCACGAAAGACCGCATGGCCATCTCATTCATTATACCTTCTCGCGACCGAGTTTCGACCGGAAAGAGCCGCTCACAGCGAAGCTTCGGCCGGGGCTTCGCTCTCATGTAACGAGCCATTATCGGAGGCGAGCGCGTCCTGGTTAGACCGCAAAGGCGGATAAAGCATGGCCGTCGTTACGAACGCGCCAATAGGATGTCGGGAATAATACTGATAATTCGACGCGAATATTAGACGTTTCGGCCTCTGTTCCGATGATGTTCCTTGTGCGCGTCTCGCCGACCGCGCCGCGGAAAAATGGGGCGTCGACGGCCGAGCTTGCGGAGAGTCGACATTTGCGCCGCCATCCGGCAAATCTCCGGCCGACGAGAGCGGGCGCCCGCGATTCGCGCGCAGGAGGAGGCCGCAGCCCGCTGCTGGCCGCGCGCAAGCTGGAGACCCCTATGGCGCCTCACAAAGCCGGCCTGCCGACGGCAGGCGCGCGATTTGGGCGGATCGCATTCGGCGCGATCTGCTCGCTCGTTTCGGCCACGGAGGCGGGCGGCGGCCATGAGCATATGCTCGTCGCCGGCTTTTTCGCCGCGACGGCGCTGCTCCTTTTGCGCCCAGCGCTGGGGCGCATCCGCCAGGGCGTCGATTTCGCCATTGATTTCCTCGCCATTGGCGCGCTCGCCTTGCTCTGCGATCCCGCGGGCGTGCTGTGGCGCGCGCCGGAGACGCTTTCCGGCCTCTTCACCTTGACGCCGATCGGCGCGGGCTCCGCAGTCGGCCTCTATCTGCTCGGCGTCTCCATTCTGCCCGGCTCGCCTTTCGCGCTGCGCGCGGCGCTGTTCCTTCTCCCATTCCTGTTCAGCCTTTTGGTCGCGCTCGGCTCGCGGGTCGTCGGCGAATTGGGCGGGCTGCTCTTCCTCGGTCTCGACGTTCCGCAGACGGCGCGCGTCATCGCGGCGCGGACGCTCATCGTTTTTCTGTTGAACGAGGCCGTCATCGTCGGCGCGCCGCTGGCGCTCGGCCGCTATCTGCCGCAGCAATGGCGCCCGCATGGCGTGCTGTTCCTCGCCGCGCTGATCGCCGCCGTCACGCCGGAGATTGCCAGCCTCGGCGCACATCCGCATGTCGCCTTTCTGCCGGCGCCGGTCGCCATCATCGTCGCGGCGCTGCTCGCCGCCGCGGCGCAGGCCGGTCTTTGGGGCGAGACCTATCTCGTCACACAGGCCATGGCGGGAATGCTGCGCGGGACGCCGTCTCTGCCGGTCATCGTGCTCAACGACTGGAAGACCGGCGCCGCCAAGGGCGCCGTCTATGGCTTCGTCTTCATGGCGCTGCTGCTGGTCGCCGGGCTCATTGTGAGCTTCCCGCCGGCGCTCGGGCTTCTCGTCGCGGCGGGTCCGGTCGGCGGCGCGCTGATCGGCGCGGCGACATTCCCGCTGCTGCGCGCCATTGTCGAGAGCACGGATTCGACCCCGCCATTCTACGCGAGGCTGCGGCTCGAATATGAGCGGACCGCCAATTTCCCGCGCGGCCTCGTCGCCGGCGCGGCGGTGGGGCTCGCGCTGCTCTTCGGCCTGCCGCACGAGGAGGGCGGCGCGCGCTTCCTCTTCGGCGCCGGGGCGGGGCTTCTCGCCTATGCCGGCGTGGACATGGGCTTCGATCTCTACGCGCTTCAGCAGAAGCGCCGGCAGCATTTGCGCAGTTGGCGCGTCTATGCGCTGGGCGCGCTTTTGGGCGGGCTCGTCGGCGGGGCGGTGGCCTGGTATCTCGACGCCGATCAGCTCTCGACGATCGCCAAGAAATTCTTCGCCTATATCTCGCTGAGCTACGCCGCCGACGGTCGGCCGGTCTCCGATTACGTCATCCGCCCGCTCTTCTCCAAATGGGGCGCGACTAATCTCGGCTTCGTCGATGGCGGCGTTCGCCTCTTCTTCGACGAGTCGCTGTCGGGCGTCATCCAATGGGTGTTCGCCGCGCCCTTGTTCTCGATCAATCTTTTCTTCCTGACGGCGCTGGTGCGCCGCAGCCTCGCGCCTTTGCGTCAGCTCGCGAGCTGGGAAGGTCTCGACATGCTGGTCGAGAACGCCGTGCGCGTGCTGCGCTGGGGCCTATGGATGGCGCCGGTCATCTATTCCTTCCTGAAGGCCTCGCCCGATCCTGCCTGGTACAATCAGGACGGCCTCATCCGCACCATCGTCGCCATATGGATGGATCACGCGCTGCCGGACCAGGATTTCCGCGCCTGGAGCCTCGACATATTCACGGCTCTGCTCGCCTATGACGCGATCCGCGTGCTGATCTGGTTCGACCATATGGGCCTGCGCGTCGCGACGCTGGTGAACCTCTCCTTCGTCGGCGGCGATGTCGCGGACGAAAAGGCCGCGCGCTTCATCGGCAAGGCGCAGAAGAGCCGCGCCATACCGGAAGGCCTGCGCCGCTTCGCGACCTGGGCGCCGCTGCTGCTGCCCTTCTACATCCCACGCGGCGCGGAATGGGATCAGGCCTGGGGCGCGGCCGAGCGCATGACGCATCTGAGGCCGCCGTCCTATTCCTACCTCATGGGCGGCTATATGGCCTATGCGGGCGCGCTCTCCATCGCGCTGGTGATTTTCCTGCTGATCCAGCTCGCCAAGGCCGGCAAGCTGCCGCTGGAAGGAATCACCGGCGCCGGCGGCGCGCCCGGCTCAAGGCCTTTCGAGCTGACCAATGGCCTCGTCACCAGCCAATGGTTCGAGGATGGCCAGGGCGCGATGCGCGTCGAGGGCGTCGCCCGCGGCGGCCCGCCGATCGATCTCACCCGCAGGCCGGACGATCACGCCCATCCGCGCGGACGCTTTCTGTTCTTCCGCGAGCAGGGTCGCGATCTCTGGTCGCTCGGCTCCGCGCCGACCTGCGCGCGCTGCGAGAAAGTGTCGCTGGAGAGCGAGGGCTGCACTTTCCTCTACGTGCTGATGGAGCAGGGCGGCTTCGCCATAGAAGCGAAGATTTCGCTCGCGCCGGACGAGGCCGTGGAGATCACGCGCCTGCGCCTCGTCGATCTCGAGCAGCGACCGCGCAAGCTCACGCTCGCGACGCTGCGCGAATGGGTGCTGAACGAGACCGGCGTCGAGCAGCGCGACGCCGCCTATAACGCGATTCATATCGGCACATGGTTCGTCGGCGGTCTCAACGCCATCATCGCGCAGAACCGCCTGCTGAAGGGCGGCGCGCGCCGTGACGTCGATCGGCGCCTCTCGCCCGAGGTCGGCTTCCATGCGATCGGCGCCAGCGAAGGAACGCGGCTTCGCGTCGTCGGCTATGAGGATGTGAAGGCGCGCTTCTATGGCCTCGGCGCCGCCGGATCGCCGGACAGCCTCAGAAATGGCGATCAGCCGCGCGAGCCGTCCGACGAGGGCCTGCTGTTCGGCTTCGAGCCGATCGCCAGCCTGCGCGCGGAGCTGGAGATCGCGGCGGGCGGCGCGGCGGAGATCGTCATCGTCGATGGCTGGGCGCGCGACATCGCTTCGGCGACGCGGACGATCGCCGCGCATCTCTCCCGCGACTTCGATTTCGCGAGCGTGGAGGCGGCGCTGGCGCGCAAGCGCGCGCTGCTCCATCCGCCCGCGCCGACCGAGCATCGCTACGCATTCGCCGAGGACGGCCGCAGCCTGACGCTGCGCCCCGACACGCCGCGGCTCTACGCTCATGTGATCGCCAATGCTGTGGGGCAGGGCGCGGTGCTCGGCAATCACGGCGATATTTATTCCTTTCACGGCAATTCGCGGCTCAACAGCCTGACGCCCTTCCGCATGGGCGAGGGCCGCATGACGCCGGCGGGCCAGGCCATCTATGTCTACGACCTCGCCCGGCAGGACGCGCATTCGGCGACCTTCGCCCCGCTGCGCCGACGCGACGCCGAGCATGAGGTCGAGTACGGCCTCGGCTATGCGATCTATCGGTCGAGCCGCGACGATCTCGAGCTCGAGCTGACCGTCTTCGTTCCGCCGGACCAGCCGGTCGAAATCAAGCTGCTGCGCATCGTCAACCGCCACGATCACGAGCGTCTGCTGCAGATCACCCCGGCGATGGAGATCGTCCTCGCCGAGACGCCGAACGAAAGCCTCGGCCGCGTCGAGGCTCTCGCGGGCGAGAATGAGCGCGCGCTCTACTTCCGCAACCCGGACAATAATTTCGTCCAGGGCTGGGCCTTCGTCTCCACGTCGGTTCCGGCGGAATTCGCCGAGACGTCGCGGCGGCGCTTCCTCGGCCATGAGAGCCGCGACCCGGCGCTTCCCTATATGGTCGAGCACGGCCACCCCGACGCCGGCGCGCCGGAGCATCAGCGCAAGGTGGCGAGCTTTTCCGGCGCGATCGACGTTCCCGCCAATGGCGAGTCGCTCGTCGTCGTCGCCATGGGGCAGACGCCGACGCTCGAAAGCTCCAAGATTCTCGCCGCTCTCGCCAGCGACCCGGCCTATGCCGTGCGCGCGCTGGAAGAGACCAAGCGCGATTGGGACGCTCGCCTCGGCGTGCTGCGCGTGAAGACCAATCGGCCGGAATTCGACCGGCTGGTGAATGACTGGCTGCCCTATCAGCTGCTCGTCTCGCGGCTATGGGGCCGTTCCGGCCCGGCGCAGCGCTCCGGCGCGACCGGTTATCGCGATCAGCTGCAAGACGTGCTGCCGCTCATCCATCTCGCGCCGGAACTCGCCCGCGCGCAGATTTTGAAGCATGCCGCGCATCAGTTCATCGAGGGCGACGCCGTCAAATGGTGGCATGACGCGCCGGACGGCGGCTGCGGCATCGCCGACCGCACCCACGCCTCCGACCCGCATCTGTGGCTGCCCTATCTGACAGTCCGCTATGTGAAGGGAACCGGCGACGACGCCATTCTCGACGCGATCGAGCCCTTCCTCGAGGCGGAGCTGACGCCGCCCGATCGGGAAGGAAACGCCAGCGTGCCGCTGACCTCGCGCGACAAGGACACGTTGCTCGGCCATTGCGCGCGGGCGATCGACTATTCGCTGGATCGCTTCGGCGCCCATGGCCTGCCGCTGATGGGGACGGGCGATTGGGACGACGGGCTCAATCTGCTCGGCGCGCAGGGACGCGGCGAGAGCGTCTGGGTCGGCTTCTTCCTGCACGGAATTCTGGCCGATATCGCGCCTTTGTTCGAGGCGCGCGGCGACGCCGAACGGGCGGCTCGCTATCGCGCGCGCGCCGAGGCGTTGCGCGCTGCGCTCGATTCCTGCTGGCGGGGCGATCGTTTCCTGCGCGCCTATGCGGATGATGGAAGCGAAGTCGCGCCGATGAGCGCCATGACCGCCTCCTGGCCGATCCTCTCGGGCGCAGTGGATTTCGCGCGCGGCAAGGAGACTCTCGACAATGCGCTGGCGGCGCTCGCACGGCCGGATCGCATATTGCTGGTGACGCCCTTCTTCGACGAGAACTCGCGTCCCTATCCCGGCCGCAGCGCCGAATATCCGCCGGGCGTGCGCGAGAATGGCGGCCAATATTCGCATGGCGTCTCCTGGCTCGTGGACGCGTTGACCCGCCTCGCACTGGAGGCCGCCGCCGGCGACGATCACGCGCAATCCGACGCGCTGTTCGCGCGTGCGTGGGACGCCTGGTTCGCGATCTCGCCGCTGTCGCGTCTCACGACGCCGGAGCAGGCCGACATATACGGCCTCGCGCCGCATCAGCAGCCGGCCGACGTCTATGAGGGCGAGGGCTATGAAGGCCGCGGCGGCTGGAGCTGGTACACGGGCGCCGCCGCGCGCATGCTGTCCGCCGCCTATGGGCTGCTCGGCCTGGAGATGATCGACGGCGACCTCAGCCTGCGTCCCGACGCCTTCGAGCCCAAAGGCGAGTTGAAGCTCGAGAGCGTCACCTGGCGCGGAAAGAGCTTCTCGGCCTGAAGCGTATGTTTTCACCATGAATCGGCGTCCGCCGCGCGCGGCGCTTGTGGACAAATTGATTTCATTTTAGCGTTTCGTAGCTCGATCAGCAGCTTGCGCTCGGGCCTCGATGCGGCGTTTTCTTCATGAGCTCATGGGCGCGTATCTGCTCCTGTGTCGCGGCGCTGTCGTTTCTGCATTCGACAGCGTGCCGCGCCGGCGCGTTTCTGCAAAAGCCGGGCGAGGGGATCGTCATCCTCTCGACGAGCTTCGCCGACGCCCATAAGGCCTATGACTCGCGCGGCAAGCTCGTCGCCGCGCCCTCCTATGCCAAATTCGAGACGCAGGCCTATGTCGAATATGGCCTCATCGACGAGATCACCTTCGTCGCCGAGTTGAGCTATATGCGCTTCCGCGGCGCCAATGAGCAGCGCCAGCTCGAGCAATTGCAATATCTGACGGCGGAAGCGATCGCCGGCGCGCCGCTCTATCTGCCGCCCGGCCTGGGCGGCGGCGCGCGCTATGAGGGGCTAGGCGCCGGCTGGATCGGTGGCCGGCTGCGGCTGCTCGAATGGGGCGGGACCATTCTCTCCGTGCAAGGGAGCCTGCGCGCGGCGACGCCCGCCGCGCAGACCTATCTCGACATGAAGCGGCGATTGCAGGAGGATGTGCGTCTGCAATTGGGCTGGCCAATCGAGATTTTCGGTCTGTCCGGCTTCAGCGACATGCAGCTCGGCTATCGCTCTCTCGGCCAGAGCGGCGATGAGATACGCGGCGAGATGACCTTCGGCCTGCGGCCGTTCGACGGCGTGCTGCTGCTGGCGCAGAGCTTTCTATCCGTTTCCCCTTGGAATGGCTCCGCGCCCTTCATGTCCTCGCAAAAGGCTCAAGTGAGCGCGGTTTACGACCTCACCCGCGAGGTCGCCGTGCAGCTCGGCGTTCGCGCCTCGCTGCGCGGCGTCAATGATTCCGCCGAGCGAGGCCTGCTCGGCGCCCTATGGTATAGGTTCTGAGAGGAACCGCCGGGCGAGGAGAAGATGACACGCTGTTTCGGACTCATTCTGGCCGGCGGCCAGGCGCGGCGCATGGGCGGCGTCGCCAAGCCACTGATCGAGGTCGGCGGCGCGCCGATCCTCGAGCATCTCCTCCGCCGGCTCGCGCCGCAATGCCTGCGCCTCGCGCTCAACGCCAATGGCGATCCGGGACGCTATGCCGATTTCCATTTGCCGATCGCGCCGGACGAGGTGGAGGGGTTTGCAGGGCCGCTCGCCGGCGTGCTCGCCGGTCTCGATCATGTCGCCGCGCATTTCCCCGATGTTCCGCTCATGCTGAGCGTTCCGGCGGACACGCCTTTCGTTCCTCTCGATCTCGCGGCGCGGCTCGCCAGCGCGCGCGCCGAGGCGAAGGCGGAGATCGCCGTCGCCAAGTCCGGCGATCGCGTGCATCACGCCGTCGCTCTATGGCCGGTAGCGCTGCGCGAGGAACTGCGCCATGCGCTGGTGAAGGAGGATTTGCGCAAGGTCTCGGGCTTCATCGAGCGTTACGCCAATACGCAGGTGGATTGGCCGGTCGAGCCCTATGACCCGTTCTTCAACGTCAACCGGCCGGAGGATGTAGAGCAGGCCGAGCGCATCGCGGCGTGCCTCGAGGCTCAGCGGTCGTAGACGAATTCGACGCGCCCGATGATGTTTTCCACCGGCACGAAGCCCACGCCGCCTCTCGTCGTCGGGACTCTCGAATCGGCGGCGTTGTCGCGATTGTCGCCGAGCACGACGAGGTTCCCAGCCGGCGCCTCGATGACCGGCGTCGTCGACAGCGGCGGCGCCACGCCTTTCGAGCAGACGAGCTTTTGGTAGATCCTATAGCGGTGCCCTTCGGGAAGCTGCTCCTCGACGAAACGGCTGTCGCAATCGTCCGCCTCCGGCACATCCGACGGACGGTCGAGCACGCGACGCGGGACGCGCGCGCCATTGATCCACAGCTCATTGCGGAGAAGCTGCACCTTGTCGCCGGGCAGTCCGACGACGCGCATCACCAAGTCACGGCCGTCGATCACGCGGAACACGATGACATCGCCGCGTATCGGGACGTGATCGGGCCACCGGCCGGAGATCGGGAGGGGAAGCAAATCATAGCTGAAGCGCGAAAGACCATAGGCGAATCTGTTGGTCCAGATCGTCGATCCCTTGTCGATCGTCGGCTCCATTGACGCGCTGACCATATGAAAGATGCGAAAGACCGGGCCGACATTCGGCAGGCATGCCGCGACGGCGAGAAACAGCAGAAAGCCGACGCCCGTCACACGCAGAAATAGACGTCGATCAGCGATGTCCGCCGGGTCGGCCGCGTCGAAACTCATCGTGAAAATCCCGCGAATATCGAAATTCCGCGTCGGCGCGCGACGCCGGCCGAAGACTATCGCGAGACACGGCCCGAGTCACGGGCGCGCGAGACGCCTCACACGAACCCCGGATCGATCGTCCCCGTCCGCTCGAGCCAAGCCGGCGTCGGCAGATCCTGCCCGCGCAGGAAATAGAGATTATAGAGCTTCGAGGCGTAGCGCGTGCCGAGATCGGCGAGGATTGTCACGATCGTATGGCCGGGGCCGAGCTCCTTGGCGAGGCGGATCGCGCCCGCCACATTGACGCCCGACGAGCCGCCGAGCAGCAGGCCTTCATTCTCGGCGAGATCGAAGAGAATGGGCAGCGCCTCCGTGTCCGGGATCTGATAGGCGAGATCGATCGGCGCGCCTTCGAGATTGGCGGTGATGCGGCCTTGGCCGATGCCCTCGGTGATGGAGGAGCCCGAGGCCTTCAGCTCGCCGGTCGTGTAATAGGAATAGAGCGCCGCGCCGAGCGGGTCGGCGATGGCGATCTTGATGGAGGGCTTGCGCTCCTTCAGCGCTATGCCGATGCCGGCGAGCGTGCCGCCCGTGCCCACCGCACAGACGAAACCGTCGATGTCGCCGTCCGTGTCTGCGAAAATCTCCGGCCCGGTGCCGCGAATATGGGCGTCGCGATTGGCCACATTGTCGAATTGATTGGCCCAGATCGCCCCTTCGGGAGTCTCCTTCGCCAGCCGCTCGGCGAGGCGGCCGGAGAGCTTCACATAATTATTGGGATTGGCGTAAGGGACGGCCGGCACCTCGACGAGCTGCGCGCCTTGGAGACGGAGCGTGTCCTTCTTCTCCTGGCTCTGCGTCTCCGGGATGACGATGACGGTGCGAAAGCCGAGCGCATTGGCGACCAGCGCGAGGCCGATGCCGGTATTGCCGGCCGTGCCTTCGACAATGGTTCCGCCCGGCTTCAGCGCGCCGTCCGCAATGGCGGCCTGGACGATGGAGAGCGCGGCGCGGTCCTTCACCGAGCCGCCCGGATTCATGAATTCCGCCTTGCCGAGAATGCGGCAGCCGGTGGCCTTGGACGCCGCCTTCAATTCGATGAGCGGGGTATTGCCGATCGCTTCGATGACATTGGCGGCGAATTTCATGTCGGACCCGTCCTTTACGCGCGACCAATCCGCGCTAGCCGATAGAGTGTGTGGAAGCAAGGTTTATTCCTATTCGCTCGCCCTCCGCTTCTCCAAGCGGAATGTGGCGGCATGAGTCGCCCGCTCGCCCGGCCCGAGGATCCGCATGGACGGCTTCTCATAGAGATCGCCGGAAAAATCCTCCGGGTCGCCATGGCCGGTCCAGGCCTCGATGCAAAGGAAAGGGGCCGGCGGCCGCGCCCATAGCGCGATATGGGGAAAATCCTCGAGCTCGACCGCGAGCGCCAGCCCTTCGCCATTGTCGTAAAGGAGACGACGGCTCGCCGCGCCGAGAAAGCACAGAGCCTCCTGCTCGAGAAGCGCGTCGGAAAGCGGAAGCCGCCGCTCTTCCAACGGGATGGCGCGGCGGCGGGCGGAGAATAGCCCACCCGGCGCGATGACCGGAACCTCGCCGCTCTCTTCTGTCTCGAAATGGATCGCATGCGCCGCCGCCGAGCCGTCCAGCGGCCAGCGAAACCCCGGATGCAGGCCGAGCGCATAGGGCAGGGGCCGCGCGTCGCGATTGGAGGTCGTGAGCGAGACGCGCAGCTCCCCCGGACGCAGCGAGAAATGCGCCTCGAGGCGGAAGGCGAAGGGATAGAGCGTGCGGCTCTCCTCGTCCTCCTCGAGGCTCAAAGAGACCGCCGTCTCCGACCGCTCCAGCAGAGTGAAGCGCTTATGGCGCGCGAAGCCGTGCAGGCCGAGCGGAAAACGGGCGCCGTCGACGCGGATTCCGTCGCGCGTCCAGCCCACCACTGGAAACAGCAGCGGCGCCGTCTGCGGCCAGACCTCCGGCTGCGGCTCCCAGACGAGATCGACGCCGCCGGCGCGCCAGGAGACCAGCTCGGCGCCGAGAAGGGAGATTTCGGCCCCATCGTCGGAGCCGGCCGCGAGGCGAATCGTTTCGGTCATGCCCCGATCGTAGCGAGCGCGACCCTGGCCGGGGAGGGCGCGGCGGCTTTTCCGCGAGGGGAAGAACGTAAAGGCGGGGGACGGCTTCTGCGCCGCATTGACCGGCCGGACCGTGGCCGCGATGCTTTTTCTTCACGATTCGCTTCTCGCCGCCGGGCCTTCGATGCTGGACAAAATCGCCGGGAGCGACCGACCGCTGTTTCTGGGGGTCGAGCGCTCGATCGCAGGCCGCGCCTGGCGCGCCCGGCTGCGCCGGCATGACGAGGCCCAGGCGGCCGCAATCGCCCAGATTCACGGCCATGGCGACGCGCTCTCGCGGGTCCTGGCGGGGCGGGGGGTGACGCAGGAGAGCGCCGCCGCCTTCCTCGATCCGACGCTGCGCGCGCTGATGCCCGATCCGCTGCTGCTGCAGGACATGGAGGCCGCCGTCGAGCGCCTCGCTCGGGCCGTGGAGGCGGGCGAGCAGATCGCCGTCTTCGGCGATTATGACGTCGATGGCGCGACCTCCTCCGCGCTTTTCGTCGAGTTTCTGGAGGCGGCGGGCTGCCCGCGGCCCTTTCTCCATATTCCCGACCGCATTCTCGAGGGCTACGGCCCCAACGCCGAGGCGATCGGCGAGCTGAGAGCGCGGGGCGCCAGCCTGCTGGTGACGCTGGATTGCGGCACGACCAGCCACGCCGCGCTCGCCTCGGCCCGCGCGTCAGGGCTCGACGTCATCGTCATCGACCATCATCAGGCGCCGGAGGTCCTGCCGGACGCGATCGTCGTCAATCCCAATCGGGCCGACGATCTCTCCGGCCTCGGTCATCTCTGCGCGGCCGGCGTCGCCTTTCTCGCCCTCGCGGCGCTGGCGCGCGAGCTGCGCCGGCGCGGACATTGGACCGACGCCCGGCCGCAGCCCGATCTCCTCGCCGGACTCGATCTCGTGGCCCTGGCCACGGTCGCCGACGTCGCGCGGCTGCAGGGCCTCAACCGCGCCTTTGTGGTGAAGGGCCTCGCGGTCATGCGGAGCCGCGCGCGCATCGGCCTTTCGGCGCTGCTGGACGCCGCGCGCGTGGACGGGCCGCCGCGCGCCTATCATCTCGGCTTCGTGCTCGGGCCGCGCATAAACGCCGGCGGCCGCATCGGCGACGCAGCGCTGGGCGCGCGGCTGCTGACGCTGCGCGATCCCGTCGAGGCCGCTCGCATCGCCGCCGAGCTCGACCGGCTCAACATCGAACGGCAGGCGCTGGAAAAGGCCACTCTGGAGGAGGCGGAGGCCGAGGCGGACCGCCAGCTCATGCGCTCCAACCGGCTGTCCTGCCTCGTCGTCGCAGGCGAGGGATGGCATCCCGGCATTGTCGGAATCGTCGCCTCGAGGCTAAAGGACAAGTTCAAGATTCCTGCCTTTGTCATTGCGAAGTCAGGGGAAATTTGCTCAGGCTCAGGTAGAGGCTCGAGTGGCGTCGATCTCGGCCGCACGGTGCGGCTGGCTGTCGACGAGGGCCTTCTGCAAAAGGGCGGCGGCCATGCGATGGCGGCCGGCGTCACGGTCGCGAGCGCGCGAATCGACGCCTTTCGCACCTTTATGAACGACGCGCTGGAGGAGGATGTCGAGCGCGCCCGCGACGCCGACGCGCTGCTCGTCGACGGCGCGCTGACGGCGCGCGGCGCGAGCGTCGAATTTATCCGCGCGCTCGAGCAGGCGGGACCTTTCGGCGCCGGCAATCCCGAGCCGGTCTTCGTCCTGCCGGACCAACGCATCGTCGATGCGGCGGTGGTCGGCTCCGCCCATGTGCGGGCGCGGATCCAATCCGGCGACGGGACGAGGCTCGACGCCATCGCCTTTCGCGCCGTGGGAACGCCGGTCGGCGATGCGCTGCTGCAGGGCCGCGGGCGGATGCTGCATATCGCCGCGCGACTGGGCGCCAATGTGTTTCGCGGCGCCGAGCGCGTGGAGACCCGCATCGTCGATCTCGCCCGGCCGGATCGCGAAACATGGTGAATGCGCGAATAATCGCGAAGATATTGGCGCATCTCGCGATTCCGGCGCATGGGCGCATTGGGCGAATCTGTGGCGGGCGGCGAAGCTCTCGTCGCAATTTGGTCGCAATCGCCCTTTCTCATGGCGAAGCTCGAGGATGCGGGAGAGGGAGCGCGACGCGCGTTAACTCTCGAGTAATTCGGGCGCGAGACATTGAGGCGTGCGGTCGCGCCGAAGCAGCGTGGTTTTCGGGGCTCCCGCATGCGTGGCCTCCCGAGGCCGCGCCAGCGAAGCGAACCGTCCCCCATTTCGAGCGAATGCGCGCCTGACATGAGATCGAGATCGAGACTGCCGGAACTTCGCTACTCCTTCGCGCTTCTCGGCCTTTGCGCGCTCGCGGGCTGCTCGTCCGCCCCGCCGGCCGTGCATAATAAAATCGCCCGCTCACAGGTCGACCCGCGCTATGGCGTCGCGCCGAGCCCACGCGTCGTCGCGGATGGCGAGGAAGTGCCGCGCGGCGGCGGCTACTATATGGTGGGCAAGCCCTATCAGATCGCCGGCAAGACCTATTATCCGAGCGAGAGAGCCTATACGGCCACGGGTCTCGCCTCCTGGTACGGATCGGATTTTCACGGACGCAAGACGGCCAATGGCGAGGTGTTCGACAGCGCCTCGATCAGCGCCGCGCATCCCACCCTGCCGCTGCCGAGCTATGCGCGTGTGACCAATCTCCGCAATCACCGCTCGATGATCGTGCGCGTCAATGATCGCGGCCCCTATCATGGCGGCCGCGTGATGGATGTCTCGCAACGCGTCGCCGAGGCGCTGGATTTCCATCGGGTCGGCACGGCGCGGGTGAAGGTCGATTTCGTCGGCCGCGCCGCGCTCGAAGGCTCCGACGACGTCAAGCTGCTGGCGACGCTGCGCGAGGACGGCCGTCCCGCGACTCTGCCGGGCGGGGCGCCGATCATGGTGGCGACCAATCTGCGCGAGACGCCGAGCCGCGTCGCGCGGCTCGAGCGCTCCGAAGAGACGCAGCAGACGGAGCGCGCTGAACGCGCGTCCGCCGCCCGCGCCGAGACGCGCGAGGAGGAGAAGAGCGCATCGCGGGCCGAAGCGCAGAGCACGGCTCGCGCTGAAGCGCATGAGGAGAGGGCGATTTCTCGCACCGAAGCGCGCGAGGTCGAGAGCCCGCGCCGGGCCGAGGCGCGCGCGGTCGAGAAAGAGCCGGTCTCCACCATTCCGACGCCCATCTCGGCCAAGGCGCAGGCCATGGCCAAGAGCGCGCCGCTGCCGCCGTCGCGGCCTTTCGACCTCGGAACGGCGTCGCCGCGCAATCTGCGCTTGCGGCAAGCGCTCAATTAACCTCGACGGCGCTCTGAACGGCCGCGCGCCGCGCGAGGCCGTTGCTTTCTGCCCTCCGACGCGCCACATTTCAACGGAACTCATTGCGTGAGGCCGTCGACGCGCTTCGACGGCGCATCGAACGAAGGCGAAAGACGCGTGCCTGTCTCCCTTCCCAAAACCCTCGCCAAAACCCTCGCCCGCTTCGGCTTCGTCCTGGCGGCCTCCTTCATCGCGCCGACGGCGGCTTTCGCCGAAGGCTTCCAGACCACCGCGCCGCGCGCCATTCTGGTGGACGCCGGCACACATACGGTGCTGCTGGAGAAAGCCGCCGACGAATATGTGACGCCGGCCTCCACCGTGAAGATCATGACCGCGGAGGTCGTGTTCCGCGAGATCGCGGAAGGGCGGCTGAAGCTCGACGACGAATTCACCGTTTCCGAGCACGCCTGGCGCGCCGGCGGCGCGCCCGCTGGCGGCTCGGCCATGTTCCTCGCCGTCAACAGCAAGGCGCGGGTCGAGGATCTGATCCGCGGCCTGGTGATCGATTCCGGCAATGACGCGGCCATCACGCTCGCAGAGGGCGTCGCCGGATCGGAAGAGGCTTTCGTCGGCCGCATGAACAAGCGGGCGTCCGAGCTCGGCCTCACCCGGTCGATCTTCGGCAATCCCTGGGGGCAGGCCGGGCCGGACCAGAAGGTGACGCCGCGCGAGATGGTCCAGCTCTCCGCGCATATCATCAAGACCTATCCGGACCTCTACCGCTATTTCGGCGAGAAGGAGTTCACCTGGAACAAGATCAAGCAGCAGAACCGCAATCCTCTGCTCACCATGAGCATCGGCGCGGATGGGCTGAAGACCGGCAATATCGACGATTCCGGCTATGGCATGGTCGGCTCCGCCGTGCAGGACGATCGCCGCCTCATCGTGGCCGTCTATGGGCTGCGCACGGCCAAGGACCGCGCCGAGGAGGCGCGCAAGATCCTGCAATGGGGCTTCCGCAATTTCGAGGAGAAGTCGCTGTTCAAGGCCAATGAGACCGTCGGCTCGGCGCAGGTCTATGGCGGAACCGCCGGCTCCGTGCCGCTGAGCGCGTCGAACGACATCAAAGTGCTGCTGCAGCGCGGCGGCTCGGAGAAGCTCACCGGCAAGATCGTCTATGAAGGACCGCTGATCGCGCCGGTCGAGGCGGGGACCAAGGTCGCCAAGCTCGAGATCCGCCGCGGCTCGACCGTGGTGCTCGAGCAGCCGCTCGAAGCCGCCGAGACGGTCGAAAAAGGCTCGCTCCCGAGCCGCGCCTTCGACGCGGCCTATGAATATGCGGCCGGCGCCATTCACAACAAGCTGTCGAAGAAGCAATGAGCGCAGAGCCGCCGCTCGGCCCGGCGCGTGGGCAGGACAAGGGCCGCGCCGGCAAGTTCATAACGCTGGAGGGCGGCGAGGGGGCCGGCAAGTCGACGCAGATGCGCCGCTTGCAGGAACGCCTCGCGCAGAGGGGCGTGGAGGCGATCGCCACGCGCGAGCCCGGCGGCTCGCCGCATGCCGAGGCGTTGCGCGAGGCGCTGCTCGGCGGCAAAGCCGCCTCGCTCGGCCCGCTCGGCGAGGCGATCTTGTTCTCGGCGGCGCGCATCGATCATCTCGACCGTCTGATCAAGCCGGCGCTCGCCCGCGGCGCCTGGGTGATCTGCGACCGTTTCGCCGATTCCACCCGGGCCTATCAGGGCGCGCGCGGCGGCGTCGATCCGCGCCTCATCGCTTTGCTCGAGCGCGTCGCGTTGATGGGCTCGTCGCCCGATCTGACCATCATCCTCGATCTGCCGCCAGAGATCGGCCTCGAGCGCGCGCATCGGCGGCGTCCGCCGGACGAGGCGGCCGATCGCTTCGAGCGCGAGGGGCTCGAGTTTCACCTCGGCCTGCGCCAGGCCTATCTCGACATAGCGGCGAGCGAGCCCGGCCGCTGCTGCGTCGTCGATGCGCTGGCGCCCGAGCAGGAGGTGGCCGAGGCCATTTGGCATGTCGTCGAAGCGCGCTTTTTTCGGCCCGAGATCGTCATTCCCTTGAAGAGCGTGATGGCGTGAAGCGCGACGCCGAGGCTCCGCCGGAAAGCGATCGTTTCGCCGATTTTCCGCATCCCCGCGAGACCCACGCCCTGCTCGGCCATGACGGGGCCGAGAGCGAGCTGCTCGACGCCTTTCGCCGCGGCAAGCTGCCCCAGGCCATTCTCATCGGAGGGCCGGAGGGGATCGGCAAGGCGACGCTGGCCTGGCGCCTCGCGCGCTTCCTGCTGGCGCATCCCGACGCCGCCGCGCCCGAGGCGGCGAGCGCACGATCGCTGTTCGTCTCAGAGGAGAGCTTCGTCAGCCGACGCATAGCGGCGTTGGCGCTGCCCGATCTCTTCCTGTTGCGCCGCGAGTGGAACGAGAAGACCAAGAAGCATTTCACCGAGATCCGCATCGAGGATGTGCGCCGGCTCATTCATCTCTTTCACCAGAGCTCGGGCGAGGGCGGCTGGCGCGTCGCCATCGTCGACAGCGTCGACGATCTCAACCGCTCCAGCGCCAATGCGCTGCTGAAGCTGATCGAGGAGCCGCCGGCGCGCTCGCTGTTTCTGCTGGTCGCGCATCAGCCGGGCCGCGTTCTGCCGACCATCCGCTCGCGCTGCCGCAAGCTCAATCTCGCGCCTTTGGCCGAGCCGGACGTCATCGCCGCGATCCGCGCGCTGGGCGCGCCCTGGAGCGCAGCGCCGGCGGAGGCGCTGGCCGGCGCGGCGGCGGGGGCGGAAGGCTCAGTGCGCGAGGCGCTGCGTCTGCTGGATGGCGACGGCGTCGCCTTCGACACGGCGCTGCGGGCGATGTTCGCGCGGCTGCCGCAAGTGGATTGGCTCGCCGTTCATTCGCTCGCCGACCGGCTCGCCGGACGCGACAATGAGCAGGCCTATGAGACCTTCATGAGCGGGCTCTATCGCTTCCTCGATTCCACCGTGCGGACAAAGGCCCACGAAGGCGCGAGCGCGACGAGCCTCGCCCCTTACGCGCGCGCCTGGGAGCGCATAGGCGAAGCGGCGCGGGATACGGAAGTGTTCAATTTCGACAAGCGTGGGCTCATTCTGCAGGTGTTCGCCGATCTCGAAGAAGCGGCGCGCCGATAGAGGCTTTCCTTGGACGTCATTCCGACCTCGAAAGGCTTCCCGCCGGTCTCCCGCGCCGACGCCCGCGTGCTGATCCTCGGCTCTTTGCCCGGGCAGGTCTCGCTGGCGCGCGTCCAATATTACGCGCAGCCGCGCAACGCTTTCTGGCCGATCATGGGGCGACTGTTCGGCGTCGCGGCGGAGCTTCCCTATGAGGAACGCCTCGAGCAGCTGATGGAGAAGGGCGTCGCTTTGTGGGATGTCTGCGCGCAGGGGCGACGGCCGGGCAGCCTCGACCAGAAGATCGACGTCGCCAGCGTCGTCGTCAACGACATAGCGGGCTTTCTGACCGCGCATCCGCAGACGGCCCTCGTCTGCCTCAATGGCGGCAAGGCGGGCGATCTCTATCGCCGGATGGTCGCGCCGACGCTCCTCGCATCGGCGCCGCCCAGCGTGATCTTGCCTTCGACCAGCCCGGCTCATGCGGCCATGAGCTTCGATCGCAAGCTCGAACATTGGCGGGCGGCGCTCGCGCGCATGATCTGATCAGGAATTTTGCTGCGCCGCACGCCTTCCGCTTTCCCGCCGCGGCAAAGCGCGCTAGACCCTTGGCCCATGGCTGAACGTCCGACCTTCATGATCACCACCGCCATTCCTTATGCGAATGGCGCCCCGCATATCGGTCATGCGTATGAACGCATCGCGACCGACGCTTTCGCGCGCTTCAAGCGGCTCGACGGCTTTGACGTGCTGTTCGTGACCGGAATGGACGAGCACGGCCAGAAGATGCAGCGGACCGCCGAGCGCGAGGGGCTGACCCCGCAGCAGCTCGCCGACCGCACCGCCGGCCAATTCCAGACCATGGGCGAGACGCTGAACGCGCTCGCCGACGATGTCGTGCGCACCACGCAGCCGCGCCACGCGGAGGCGGCGCTCGAGATATGGAAGCGCATGGAGGCGGCTGGCGATATTTATCTCGCCAAATATTCCGGCTGGTACTCGGTGCGCGACGAGGCCTATTACGACGAAGGCGAGATCACCGAGGTCGAGGGCAAGAAGCTCGCGCCGACGGGCACGCCGGTCGAATGGGTGGAGGAGGAGAGCTGGTTCTTCAAGCTCTCGGCCTATCAGGAGAAGCTGCTCGCTCTCTATGAGGCGCATCCGGATTTCATCACGCCGGAGAAATACAGAAACGAGATCGTCTCCTTCGTGAAGCGCGGCCTCACAGATCTCTCGATCAGCCGCACCACTTTCGACTGGGGTATTCCGGTCCCGGCGAAGCCCGAGACCAATTCACCGCATGTGATGTATGTGTGGGTGGACGCGCTCACCAATTACATCACCGCGACCGGCTTTCTGACCGGGGAGCGGGAGCGCGCGCGCTACTGGCCGGCGAACGCCCATGTCATCGGCAAGGATATCACGCGCTTTCACGCGATCTATTGGCCGGCCTTTCTGATGTCGGCCGGCGTGGCTCTGCCGAAGCAGATCGTCGTGCACGGCTTTCTGTTCAGCCGCGGCGAGAAAATGTCGAAGTCGGTCGGCAATGTCATCGACCCGATCGATCTCGCACAGCGCTATGGCGTCGATCAGCTGCGCTATTTCTTCCTGCGCGAGGTGCCCTTCGGCCAGGACGGAAATTATTCGCATGAGGCGATCGTCAATCGCATCAACGCCGATCTCGCCAATGATCTCGGCAATCTGGCGCAGCGCTCTCTGTCTATGATCGCCAAGAATTGCGGCGGCGTCGTCCCGACCCCCGGCGAATTCACCGAGGCGGACCGCGCGCTGCTCGCCGACGCCGCGGCCGCGCTCGGCAAGGCGCGCGAGGCGATGGACGCCTATGCGCCGCATCTGGCGCTGGCGGAGCTGTTCCGCGTCGTCGGGGACGCCAATCGCTATTTTGCCGGCGAGGAGCCCTGGGCCAAGAAGAAGATCGACCCCAAGCGCATGGAGACGATCCTCTATGTGACGGCGGAGGCGCTGCGGCGGCTCGCCATTCCGCTGCAGCCTTTCATTCCGGCCGCGGCCTCGGGCTTGCTCGATCTGCTCGCCGTTCCCGCCGATGCGCGCGATTTCATCCATGCAGGCGAGTCGGATGCGCTGAGCCCCGGCGCGCCGCTGCCGGCGCCTGCGCCGGTGTTTCCGCGCTATGTGGAGGAGGGCGAGGCGCAAGGCGCCAAGAGCTGACGGAGAGACGCAAATGGAACGGTCGCGAGCGAGCCTCATTCGAATGACGGCGACGGTCGCGGCCCTGCTCTGCGCCGACCCACTGCACGCCGAAGCCTGGCTCGCCTATCGCAACGCCCGCTTCGGCGCGACGGCCGATGTGCCAAAGGGCTGGACCATGGGCGAGGCGCCGGAGAATGACGACGGCCGCGTCTTCACCTCGCCCGACAAGCAGGCCGAGATCGCCATCTTTGGCGGCTATCGCGCCTTTCAGAAAGATCAGGAATTCGCCGACCGTCTCGCGCCCGGCGAGGGCGAGACGGTGACCTACGCCAAGAAGGGCAAGGATTGGGTCGTCGTCTCCGGCACGAAGGGCGACCGCATTTTCTATCGCCGCTCGCTGCTCTCCTGCCGAGGCGAAATCTGGAACAATGTCTCGATCGAATATCCTGCGTCGCAGAAGAAGAAATTCGATGCGCTGGTGACGCACGTCTCGCGCTCGCTGCGCGCCGGGCGCAGCGACGGCCTCGTCACCGGATGCTCGTGAGGCGCTCGGCTGGTCGCCGAATTGCTTTGCCGCCTCGAGGACGCCGAATCCCCCACCGAATAGAATCGTTCCAATTCCCGGCCGGGCGCGTTAAGGGTTCGGCGCCGACACGCCGAGAGTTCAGGCCGAGCCCATGCTGATCGACACACATTGCCATCTCGACTTCCCCGATTTCGCTCCCGAGCAGGAGGAGGTCGTGGCGCGCGCGCGGGCGCAGGGCGTCGCGCGTTTCGTCACCATCTCGACCCATGTCGAGAAATTCGCTGCGATCGCCGCCATAGCCGAGCGTTACGAGGATGTGTTCTGCACGGTCGGCACGCATCCCAACCACGCCCATGAGGAGCGCGAGGCGAGCGCCGCCGAGCTGGTCGCGCTGGCGCGCCACGAGAAATGCGTCGGCATAGGCGAGGCGGGGCTCGACTATCACTATGACAAAGCCCCGCGCGCGCTGGCGCATCGCGTTTTCCGCACCCATATCGCCGCCGCGCGCGAGAGCGGGCTGCCGCTCGTCATTCACTCGCGCGACGCCGACGCCGATTGCGCCGAAATTCTGCGCGAGGAAATGGGGAAGGGGGCTTTCAAGGCCCTGCTCCATTGCTTCACCAGCTCGCGCGCGCTGGCCGAGACGGCTGTGGAGCTCGGGCTCTACATCTCCTTTTCCGGCGTGGTGACGTTCAAGAACTCGGGCGAATTGCGCGAGATCGCGCGCGACGTGCCGCTGGAGCGGCTGCTCGTGGAGACCGACGCGCCTTTCCTCGCGCCCGTCCCGCATCGCGGCAAGCGCAATGAGCCCGCCTATGTCGCCGATACGGCGCGCACGCTCGCCGCGGCCAAGGGCGTCTCCTTTGAGGAGATGGCGGCGCAGACGACGGCCAATGCGCTGGCGCTGTTCTCCAAAATGACGCCGATCGAGACACGGCGGGGGGCCGAATGAGCCTCGCCGTCACAATATTGGGCTGCGGCTCCTCCGGCGGCGTTCCGCGCGTCGGCCAGGGCTGGGGCGCCTGCGATCCCGCCAATCCGCGGAATCGCCGCCGACGCTGCTCGATATTGGCGACGCGAACCGAGGGCGACGCGCGGACCAATGTGCTGGTCGACACTTCGCCCGATCTGCGCGAGCAATTGATCGACGCGAAGGTCGACCATCTCGACGCGATCCTCTTCACTCATCCGCACGCCGATCATACGCATGGCGTCGACGATGTGCGCGGCCTGGTGCTGGAGAGCGGCCGCCGCATTCCGGCCTATCTGGACGAGCCGACGGCCAAAATGCTGACGGATCGCTTCGATTACATCTTCAAGACGCCGCCCGGCAGCTATTATCCGCCGCTGCTCGACGAGCATCGCATCCATCTCGGCCGCGAGGTGACGGTGGAAGGTCCTGGCGGAACCATCGAAGCCATGCCGTTCCGGCTCGACCATGGCGATATGGACGCGCTCGGCTTTCGCATCGGCGGCTTGGCCTATACGCCGGACCTCAATTCCGTGCCCAAAGAGAGCTTCCGCCATCTCGAGGGGCTCGACGTCTGGATCATCGATGCGCTGCGCCACAAGCGCCACGGCACGCATCTCTCCGTCGGCGAGGCGCTGGAATGGGTCGCTCATTTCAAGCCGCGCCGCGCGATTCTGACCGATCTGCATGTCGATCTCGACTATGACGTGCTGGCCGCGACACTGCCGGAGAATGTGACCCCGGCCTTCGACGGAATGCGGATCGAACTGGCCTGAGCCGGGCGTCCGAAACAGCCGCATTATCCATGAGCCGATCGTCCGAGCCACGCCGATATGGCGCGTGCTAATCTGCGCGTTGCCTGATCGCCGTCGTCGACCAGAGCCGCATTCCTGCCCCGAGGCGAATGGATTTTAAGTTCCATAATATCGATTATGCGATTTTCGTTTTTCTGATCTTCCATGATTTCAGACAATTGTGCGTCGAGCGTCCGGCCCCTCGCCTTCGAGGCCTCGCGCCGCTGTGGCGCGCCGAGTGCGGATGCGCGGCGTTCTTGCCGCGCTCGCGCCACTTTTCCGGGGTTCGATCACCGTGTTCTCACCCTGTGATTCGTCGCATGGTGAGCGGCGGCCTCGGGTTTTTTCGAAAATGCTGGCGAATTCATCTAGCCAGACTGGGCCGCTTCCTGGTAAAAAGGCGATTGCGCGGGACTATATGGCATTCAACTGGCACACTTACGAACGCACCAAAACCGGCTCTCCGCGAGACGCCGGCGGACGCGTGCGTCGTCGGCGCTTTTGCGCCCGGCGAGAGGCCGTGCATGTGGCTATAGCGGTCTTTTGGCGGTTGGCGGAGACGAGTACCAAGACATGAGCAGCAAAGGTCGAGACTTCCGGGGACCCAGAAAACGTGGGTTCGACGACGACCCCCCATACGGCTACGACAGCCCGCGGCCCAGCCGGCCGCCGAGGTCGCCTTTCGGCGGAGGTGGTGGATTTGGCGATGCGCCGCCCCCGTCCTCGAACGAGCCCGCGATCGACGCGGTCGTCAAATGGTTCAAGCCTGATAAAGGCTTCGGCTTCGTGGAGCTCGGCAATGGCACGGGCGACGCGTTCCTGCATATCGGCGCCGTTCAGGCTGCGGGCTATGACGCCCTGCCGCCCGGAGCGAAGCTGAAGGTGCAGGTGTCGAGCTCGGTCAAGGGCCAGCAGGTCACTCGCGTGCTCGAGGTCGATCTTTCGACCGCGACCGCAGAGCGTCCGCGCAGCAGCAGCGGCGGCGGCGGCTTCGATCGTCCGCCTCGCCGTCAGGCTCCCGATCCGTCGACGGCGGTGCCGGTCTCCGGCAAGGTCAAATGGTTCGACGAGACCAAGGGCTTCGGCTTCGTTCAGTCGAATGATGGCGGGAAGGACGTCTTCGTCCATATCTCGATCCTCGGTCCCTCCGGCGTCAATCATCTCGCCGAAGGCCAGCCCGTGACGATGCAGGTCGTCGACACGGCCAAGGGTCGCGAAGCGCTGTCGATCACGGTCGACTGAGGCTTTTAAAATCAGTGGGCCGCAAGTCGTTCCCGGCTTGCGGCTACGCGCCTGAAGGCGACAACCAACTCACCTCGGATGCGCAAGTCGGGTCCGAGGCGCTGTCGTTTGCAAGGCGTAATCTGGCCCCGGACCCTCGGATCGACTGCGGAGGGCGGTAGACCAAGGGCGCAGTCGAGATCCGGCACTCATGTTAGAGCAAAGCGTTTCGGATTCCTCGCTTTTTTTTCCGCGCCCTGCTGCGTCAAAACAACGCGTCGCTCGCGCTTCTCGGCGCCCCTCCCGCCTCTTCGAGGTCGGCCGATGACGCAGGACGCGATCGCGCGCCTCCTCGGCATAATGGCGGCCCTGCGCACCCCCGGAACCGGCTGCCCTTGGGATCTCGAGCAGGACTTCGCCAGCATCGCCCCCTATACGCTCGAGGAGGCCTATGAGGTCGTCGACGCCATAGAGCGCGGCGATCTCGGCGATCTTCGCGACGAACTCGGCGATCTGCTGCTGCAGGTGGTCTTTCACGCCCGTCTGGCCGAGGAGGGCGGCGCTTTCGCCTTCGCCGATGTGGCCGAGGCGATTTCGGACAAGCTCATCCGCCGCCATCCGCATGTGTTCGGCGACAAATCCGCGGCCTCGGCTGATGATGTCGCCGTCCAATGGGCCGAGATCAAAGCGCAGGAGAAGAAGGCCCGCGCCGAGCGTCGCGGCATAGAAGAGCCCGCCGGCCTGCTCAATGGCGTTCCGCCTGCCCTGCCCGCTCTGACGCGTGCAGTGAAGCTTCAGGAAAAGGCGGGAAAGGTCGGCTTCGATTGGGCCGACGCGCGTCTCGTGCTGGAGAAAATCCGCGAGGAGACGCTGGAAGTGGAGGCGGAACTGGGCGACGGAGGCGCCCCGCATGCGCCCGCCGTCGTCGAGGAGATCGGCGATCTTCTCTTCGCCGTCGCCAATCTCGCTCGCCATGTCGGCGCTGATCCAGAGCAGGCGCTGCGCGGCGCCAACGCCAAATTCGAGCGGCGCTTCCGCTATATCGAGCGCGCGCTCGCGGAAAAGGGCAAGAGCCCGAAGCAATCGACGCTCGATGAGATGGAAGCGCTGTGGCAGGCCGCCAAAGCCGACGAGCGGAAGTGAGTCCGGCGCGCCGAGATCACTTCTCGAATTTCTCGAGGACCCAGGGCTCGGCCCGGCCACTTTCCGTCCATTCGCGATAGGCCGGCAGCGCCTCGATCGCGCGCATATAATCCTGCGCCTGCGGCGAGACGTCGAGCCGATAGGCCCAGAATCGGCAGACGACCGGCGCGAACATGGCGTCGGCGGCGGAGAATTCGCCGAAGAGAAATGGTCCCTGCCCGCCGAAACGCGCGCGCGCGTCGCGCCAGGCGGCGTCTATGCGCGCGATATCGGCCGCGGCCCCAGCGCTCGGCGCTGCGATGGCGCCGGGCGCGCGACGAAAATTGGTGGGATATTCGCTGCGCAGCGCGGTGAAGCCGGCATGCATTTCCGCCGAGAGCGAGCGCGCCAGAGCCCGCGCCGCCGGATCGCGCGGCCAGACCGGCAGATCGGGAAAGCGCTCGGCGATGAATTCGACGATGGCGAGCGATTCCCAGACGAGAATGTCGTCGGCGCGCAGCGCCGGAACCTTGCCGGCCGGCGAGAAGGCGAGGAGCTTTGCCTTGGAGTCCGCCTGATAGAGCGGAACCAATATTTCCTCGAATTCGATTCCGAGCTGCGTCAGCAGTAGCCAAGCGCGCAGCGACCAAGAGGAATAGCCCTTATTGCCGATGAGCAAGGCGAGCGGCATCGAAACATCCTCAATGAGCGGTCTGGGAAAACAGGCTCAGCACGACGACGCCGGCGATGATGAGGCCCATGCCGGCCATTTCCCCGGCGTTGAGCCTCTGATGGAAAGCGAACCAGGCGACGACGGCGATCAGCGCTTGGCCGACGCCGGACCATATCGCATAGGCGACGGCGACCGGAATGCTGCGCAGCGCGAGCGACAGCAGAAAAAAGGACACGCCATAGCCGATGACGACGATGACCGACGGCAGCGGCTTGGAAAAAGCCTCGCTCGCCTTGAGCGCCGAGGTGCCGACCACCTCGGAGAGAATAGCGACGATCAGATATATTCGATCCATGATGCGTTCCGCCGGTTCCAGCGCCTCGGGACTCGAGGCGCGCCGAGAGGGGGAATTAGCGCGCGCGCCGCTTGGATGACGCCCGAGCGCGCACTTCCGCCTGCGGATAGCGGCGCGTGACCCCGTCAAATCGCTCCGGCGCAACGCGCACGATGAGCCGCGCGCGGCCATCGGCCAGCGTCTGGCGATCCAGCACCTCCGTATGGGCGTGCAGCCAGGCGATGCCGGCGCCGTCGGCTGGATCGAGCTCGACCTCGAGCTGAATGCGCCCTTCGGCGAGACGCGTCTCTATGCGCTCGAGCAAAGCGTCGAGTCCCTCCCCGGTCAGCGCCGAAACGAGAGACGGCCGATCGACGTTCTTCTTTCCACGTGCGGCGATCTTCATCGCGGCTACGATCTCGTCGTCGAGCGCGTCGATCTTGTTCCACACTTCGAGAATGCGCGTTCCCGCTTCGCCGGAAAGGCCGAGCTCGCCGAGAATGGCCTCGACATCGGCGGCCTGCGCCTCCCAATCGGGATGCGAGACATCGCGGACATGCAGGATCACATCGGCGAGCGTCACCTCCTCCAGCGTGGCGCGGAAGGCGGAGATCAGCATGGTCGGCAGATCGGAGATGAAGCCGACCGTGTCGGAGAGCAGCACTTTGGCGCCATGCGGCAGGCGGATCTGGCGAAGCGTCGGATCGAGCGTCGCGAACAGCATGTCCTCGGCTAGCACGCCGGCCTTGGTCAGCCGGTTGAACAGCGTCGATTTGCCTGCGTTGGTGTAGCCGACCAGAGCGACGACCGGATAGGGAACCTCGCGCCGCTTCTTGCGATGCAGGCCGCGCGTGCGCTTGACCTGATCGAGGTCGCGCTCGATACGCGCCATGCGCTCCTCGATCAGGCGGCGGTCCGTCTCGATCTGCGTCTCGCCGGGGCCGCCGAGAAAGCCGAAGCCGCCGCGCTGGCGCTCGAGATGGGTCCAGCTGCGCACGAGCCGCGATTTCTGATAGGCGAGATGGGCGAGCTCGACCTGCAGCGAGCCCTCCTTGGTGCGGGCGCGGCGGCCGAAAATCTCCAGGATCAGCCCGGTGCGATCGATGACCTTCGCGCCCCAGGCCTTCTCGAGATTGCGCTGCTGAACCGGCGAGAGCTGGCAATCCATGGTGACGAGCTCGACCTCCGCGGCCTTCACCGTCTCGGCGATCTCCTCCACCTTGCCTTTGCCGAGATAGGTCGCCGGCCGCACGTCATGCAGCGAGACGCCGATCTCTCCGACGATGTCGAGCTCGATCGCCTCGGCGAGACCGACCGCCTCGGCGAGGCGAGCGACGGGGTCGCGCTCCGTGCCCTGCCCGGCTCCGCTCTCCGAAGCGCGCGGCCGCGTGGGATAGGGGCCGACCACGAGCGCTTTCGTGGGCGCGCCGGCCGTCCGGTCCTCGGACGCTGATGCTTTTTCGTTCAACCTCACCTCGACCCGCCGAGCCGAGCGCCTCGGCGATTCGCCGCGCGTCTCGCCAGCCTTTTATAGTTCTCGCGCGGACTCCTACCAGAAAACGAAAAACGCCGCCCGCTTATGGAGCCCTCTCAGCGATGGCGCTCCGGTGGGCTCTGCTCGCCCTCCTCGCCCGGCTCGAACATATGGATCGGATGGCCGGGCATGATCGTCGAGATCGCATGCTTGTAGACGAGCTGGGAATGCCCATCGCGCCGCAGCAAGAGGCAGAAATTGTCGAACCAGGTCACGATGCCCTGCAATTTGACGCCATTGACCAGAAAAATCGTGAGCGGGACTTTGTTCTTCCGCACGTAATTCAAAAACGTATCTTGCAGATTTTGCGCGCGTTCGGAGGACATCGGCTATCCTGTTCTGTTTTTCGTTATCGGGGCGATTTGCGTCGCTCTTATCGGTCCATAGCCATCCGACCGCACATTAGAGCCCGCGTCGGCGCGATGCGCAAGACGCAACTCCCTCATGCGGCCAAAGGCCTCCCCTTACGGTCCTGTAACCCGCTGTTTCGACGAGTTTACGACGAGACGAAACGCATCAACTAGAGCCAAACCGCCGCAGAGCCAATAGGAAATTTTCGCAAGATCTTGTATCGGCGAGATTTGTCGCTCACTCGATGGCGAGCGACTTCAACTTGCGATGGAGCGCCGATCGCTCCATTCCAATGAATTCCGCCGTTCGCGAAATATTGTTGCTGAAGCGATTGAGCTGAGCGATCAGATATTCTCTCTCGAACACTTCGCGCGCCTCGCGCAGCGGCAGGCTCATCAGCTTCTCGCCGCGCACGCCGGCCGGAGTCGCGGGAACGAGCTGGCCGATCTCGGACGGCAGCATTTCGGCGGAAATCTCCGCCGTCGCGTCGCCGGCGGTCAGAATCATCAGCCGCTCCACATTGTTGCGCAGCTGGCGGATATTGCCCGGCCAATCGTGCAATTGCATCACGGCGAGCGCATCCTCGCTGATCTTGCGGCGCGGCATGCCGGAGGTCGCCGAGACCTGCTCCATGAAATATTCGATGAGCTCGGGGATATCCTCGCGCCGCTCGGCGAGCGAGGGGATGCGAATCGGCACCACGGAGAGGCGATGGAAGAGATCCTCGCGCAGAGCGCCCTCCTCTATCGCCGAGGTGAGATCGCGCGCCGATGAGGAGATGATCCGCACATCGACCTCGACGCGCGCCGTCCCGCCGACACGCTGAAAATTCTGCTCGACCAGAACGCGCAGGATTTTCGCCTGCGTGTCCTTCGGCATGTCGGCGATCTCGTCGAGGAAGAGCGTGCCGCCATGGGCCTCCTCCAGCGCGCCGATCTTGCGCGCGCCCTCGCCGCCCTCGCTGCCGAACAGCTCTATTTCCATATTCTCCGGCGTGATCGTCGCCGCATTGATGACGACGAAGGGACCGAGGGCGCGTTGCGAGGCCGCATGGATGCAGCGCGCCGCGAGCTCCTTGCCGGAGCCCGGCTGGCCGGTGATGAGCACGCGCGAATTGACCGGCGCGACGCGGGCGATCACCTGCTGCAGCTGATGCGCCGGAAAGGAGCTGCCGACGATGCGGTCCGAGGCGCCGGCGCGCTGGCGCAGCGCGCTGATCTCGCGGCGCAGATGCGAGGCCTCGAGCGCGCGCTCGGCGACGAGCACGAGTCGGTCCGCCTTGAAGGGCTTTTCTATGAAGTCATAGGCGCCGAGCTTTATGGCGCTGACCGCCGTCTCGATATTGCCGTGGCCGGAGATCATCACCACCGGCAGGTCCTTGTGCTGCTTCTGGACCATCTCCAGCACCTGCATGCCGTCGAGGCGCGAGCCTTGCAGCCAAATATCGAGGAAAACGAGATGTGGGCGGCGCTGCTCGATCGCGGCCAGAGCGCCATCGGCGTCCTTGGCGGTGCGCACGCCATGGCCCTCGTCGCCGAGAATGCCGGCGACCAGCTCTCTGATGTCTTCTTCATCGTCGACGATGAGAATGTCGCTGACCATGTTCCTCACCATTCACGAAATCCGGGCCTGCGCCTGCGTTTCCTCCGCCGCCGTCTCGGCGAGCGGAATCAGCAGGCGCACGCAGGCGCCCGTCCCGGAGGGGGCGTCGAGCAATTCGAGTCGGCCGCCATGGTCCTCGATGATCTTGGCGACAATAGGCAGGCCGAGCCCGGTGCCCTCGGCGCGCGTCGTCATATAAGGCTCGAGCAGGCGCTGCCGGTTGAAGGCGGGAAAGCCCTTGCCATTGTCGACGACGTCGATCTCGGCCATGCGATCACGCACGCCGAGGCTGATGTCGATGCGCTTGGCGGCGAGCGCGCCGGCGTCCTCGCGCGCTTCTATGCCTTCGGCTGCGTTTTTCACTATGTTGGTGAGCGCCTGCGACAGCAGCCTTCGATCGAAGACCGCGTAGACCGGCGCCTCCGGCAGATTGAGCGTCATCTCGACGTCGTTATGCGCGACGCGCGTCAGAAAAAAGGCCTGGCGCATGCAGTCGCAGAGATCGTCGCGCACCGGCCGCGCCTTGGGCATGCGTGCGAAGGAGGCGAATTCGTCGACCATGCGCTTGATGTCGTCGACCTGGCGCACGATCGTGTCGGTGCATTGGTCGAAGACGTCGCGCTCGAAGGTGATGTGCTTGCCGTATTTGCGCTTCAGCCGCTCGGCGGAGAGCTGGATCGGCGTCAGCGGATTTTTGATCTCATGGGCGATTCGCCGCGCCACATCGGCCCAGGCGGAGGTGCGCTGGGCGGTGACGAGATCGGTGATGTCGTCCAGCGTGACGACGAAATGCGCGCCGCCCTTTTGCGTGCTCGCCGAGGTGACGCGGACGGCGAGCGTCAGCTCCTTGACGCCGCGCCTTATATTGATCTGCGTCTGAATGGCGCGCGGAAACGCTTCCACCGCGTCCGCCAGAATGGGCGCGATCTCGGGGAGAGCCTCGGCCGCCCGCGCGCCGATCGCCGCCGCCGTGCCGTCCTTATCGCCCACGCCCTGCCCCGCCCCGCCGACGAGAAGCTCCTCCGCCGAGCGGTTCAGCACATTGATCCGCCCTTCCGCATCGACGCCGATGACGGCCGCCGGCACGCCGGAGAGCACCGCCTCGGTGAAGAGGCGACGTTCCTCATTCTGGTGATTGGCGGCGAGCAGGCGGCTCTGCTGCTGCTCGATCTCGCTGGTCATATTGTTGAAGACGGAGCCGAGCCGCGCGAGATCGCCATGCGAGCGCTCGACATTGACGCGCACGTCGAGATTGCCGGCCGAAACCTGATCGGTGGCGGCGATGAGCGCGCGAATCGGCGCGACCAGCCGATCGACGAAATCGAGCCCGACCCACACCGCCGACAGCAGCATTATGGTGGCGAGCAGCGCATACATGACGGTGAAGGCCTTTTTCACCGCGCCGCGATAGGTCTCGAAAGCGTCATAGGTGGCGATGAGGCTCGCCGCCTGCTCTGGGAATTGCACGCCGAAAGGATCGACCGGCCGCGTCACATAGAGGAATGTGTCGGGAAAGCTGGACAGCGGCCGCAGCGCGACGAAAGTGAGCCCATCGTCGATGACGAGGCAGAGCGGCTCACCCTTGCGCGCATCCTCGAAATCCGAGGCCGGCGGCGCGATGACGATGGCCGAGCCGTCGGCCGTGACATCGACGCGCTCCAATATTTGACCGTCGGTCTTGACGATCGCCGCCACGGAAAAGCCGAGGAAGCGCGCCCGCGAGACGAAGAACTCGTGGAACAGGCCGCGATCGGCGTTGAACATGGCGCGGGCGCGATCGAGGTCCGAGGCGGAGAGCTGCGCCTCCTGCAGCAGCGAGCGGCATTGCGTCTCGCGGAACACGCGCGCCGCCTCCGCCGTGCTGTGAACGGAGGTTTTCACCATGGCGAGGAATTGCGGGTTCAGCGCGCGCTCGAGCGTCACCGATCCGACGATGGCGAGGGTGATCGCCGGCGTCAGCGCCAAGGCGGAAAAGAAGGCGAGGATGCGAATATGCAGCCCGGCCGCCGCGGCGCCGCGCCGCCAGGAGCCGATGAGCGTGCCCGCCTTGACGAGCACCAGGGCGACCAGAAGAACCAGCGCGACGGCGTCGGCGAAGAAAAGCGGATAGACGACGTCGCTGGTCGGCGCCACGGGCGCGAGCTCGGCCATGACGAAGAAGGTGGCGAGCGCGCAGGCGACGGCGGCGACCACCGCGATCGGCCCGAACCACAGCCGCCAGGATCGCTTCCTGGGCGCAGCCGGCGGCTCGGGCGCCTGAATGTCTCCCGCCATGGACATGCGCCTGTATAGGTCGTGGCGCCGGTAGAGGCAATCTCGCGCGCTCCCTTCTCCCGTTTACGGGAGAAGGTGGCCCCGCGCAGCGGGGTTGGATGAGGGTCCTTCGAGTTTGCTGGACAGAGTTGGTTTTTTTCAAAGCCTCGGATGAGCGGCAATGGCCCTCATCCGACCCTCGCTGACGCGAGGGCCACCTTCTCCCGCGAGCGGGAGAAGGAGTCTACGCTTCCTTAGCGCGGCGAGCGCATCAGCCGAATGTCGAGGTCGTTGACCTTTTTGCGCAGCGTGTTGCGGTTGAGGCCCAGAAGCTCCGCCGCCTTGATCTGATTGCCGCGCGTCGCGGCGAGCGCGGCGGAGATCAGCGGCACCTCTATCTCGCGAATGACGCGGTGATAGAGGCCCGGCGGCGGCAGACGATCGCCATGGTCGCGGAACAGCTTGGCGAGATGCTGCTCGACCGAGGTGGAGAGCGTCAAATCCTTATCGGAGGGCATATCCGCCAGGATGGACGCCGCCGGCTGCAGCCGATCGCCGGGCGAGGCCTGACGCATCTCGTGTTCGAGCTCGAGCTCCACCACCGCCTCGGTGATGACCTCCTGCGGATGCAGGGCGGCGAGCCGGCGAATGAGATTCTCCAGCTCGCGGATATTGCCCGGCCAGCGATAGCGCTTCATGCGGTCGAGCGCCGCCTGCTCGATATATTTTTGCGGCAGGCCCTCGCTGGCCGCCACCTTGAAGAAGTGATGCACGAGGTCGGCGATATCCTCGGAGCGCTCGCGCAGCGGCGGCAGGCGCAGCGGCACGACGTTGAGGCGGAAATAGAGGTCCTCGCGGAACAGGCCCTGCTGAATCAGCGCGCGCAGATCCTTATTGGTCGCGGCGATGATGCGGACATTGGTCTTTATCGGCGTGCGGCCGCCGACGGTCGTATATTCGCCCTGCTGCAGCACGCGCAAAAGCCGCGTCTGCGCCTCCATCGGCATATCGCCGATCTCGTCCAGGAACAGCGTGCCGCCCTCGGCCTGCTCGAAACGGCCGATGGAGCGCTGATTGGCGCCGGTGAAGGAGCCCTTCTCATGGCCGAACAGCTCGCTCTCGATGAGATCGCGCGGGATGGCGGCCATGTTGATGGCGACGAAGGGGCCTTTCTTGCGCTTGCCATAGTCGTGCAGCGCGCGGGCGACGAGCTCCTTGCCGGTGCCCGACTCGCCATTGATCATGACGGTCAGATCGGTCTGCATCAGCCGCGCCAGCGAGCGATAGATCTCCTGCATCGCCTGCGAGCGGCCGACGAGGGGCATGCCCTCCATATCGTCCGGGCCGTCGATCTCGTTCTTCTTGCGCGGCTCGGCCATGGCGCGGCCGACGATGCCGACCAGCTCCTTCAGATCGAAGGGCTTGGGCAGATAATCATAAGCGCCACGCTCGGAGGCGCGGATCGCGGTCATGAAAGTGTTCTGCGCGCTCATCACGATGATCGGCAGATCGGGGCGCAGCTTTTTTATGCGCGGCAGCAGCTCGAAGGCGTTTTCATCCGGCATCACCACATCGGTGACGACGAGATCGCCCTCGCCCGATTGCACCCAGCGCCACAAGGTCGCGGCCGTTCCGGTGGTGCGCACCTCATAGCCGGCGCGCGAAAGCGCCTGCGCCACCACAGTTCTGATCGCGGCGTCGTCGTCGGCGACCAGAATCTCGCCGTGGGTCATCGGATTTTTCTCCAGCAGATCGTTCTCACGAGCGGCGCTCTCTCGGCGCAGGCTCTGTTCCCTCGGCGGCGGTATATTGTCGTTTGGCTCGTCGCTCGTCCGCGCGCTTCTCCTCGTCCTTGTTGCGATACATCGGCATCAAAATACGGAAAGTGGTACGCCTCGGGTGAGATTCGCATTCGACGATGCCGCCGTGGTCATTGACGATCTTGGCCACCAGTGCAAGTCCGAGGCCAGTTCCAGAAGTCTTCGTGGTGACGAAGGGATCGAACAAATGCGCGGCTATGTCCTCGGGAACGCCGCGGCCATTGTCGCGCACGCAGAATTCCAGCGGCAGCCCCACCGGGCGCTTGTCGCCGGCGGTGCGCAGGCTGACCCCCGGCCGGAAGGCGGTGGAAAGCTCGATCTCGCCGTCTATGGAGTCGCCGATCGCCTCGGCCGCATTCTTGACCAGATTGAGAAAGACCTGCACCAGCTGGTCGCGATTGGCGGCGACAGGCGGCAGCGACGGGTCGTAATTCTCGATGAAGCGAATGTGGCGGGCGAAGCCGCTGCGAGCGACGCGCTTCACATGGTCCAGCACCACATGAATATTGACCTTCTCGCGCTCCGGCGGCCGCGAGTCGGAGAACACCTCCATGCGATCGACGAGGCGGACGATGCGGTCGGTCTCCTCGCAGATCAGCCGAGTCAGCGCCCGATCGGCGTCTCCCACAGAGCTTTCCAGCAGTTGGGCGGCGCCGCGAATGCCCGACAGCGGGTTCTTGATCTCATGGGCGAGCATCGCCGCGAGCCCAGAAACCGTGCGCGCCGCCCCCCTATGGGTCAGCTGCCTGTCTATTTTATCGGCAATTGTGCGCTCTTGCAGCACCACGAGAACGCCGCCTTCGCTGTCCGGCAGCGGCGCGCAATGCACATCGACGCGTCTTTCGCCCTCCGCTCCGGGCCGGCCGAGGTCGATGCGATATTCATTGATCGCCGAGCCGCGCTCGCGCACCTGCTCGATAAGGGCGATCAAGGGCGAGCCGAAGGGCACGAGACGGCTCAGCTCCTGCCCGATGAGAATCGGCTTGCCGATCTCGAAAAACGACTCCGCCGCGGCGTTGGCGTCGACGATCACTCCATCCGGCCGGATCGCCAGGATCACATTGGGCAATGCTTCGAGAATGCAGGCGCGGTTATCTTCGGCGATGACGCGCAGCCGCGCGCCGACGGGCGTGGCGAGCGCGTTCTTGCGCCGGTGCGGGTTGGATTCGGCGGTCATCTCGACACCTCGGAACTCCTCTGGCGCGGAGCGCGCGCCGATCCTGTACGGGACTTACGCGTCAGCAATATGCCGGAGCCGGCTCCCCTCGCGCCGGCTCGAGCGAGAACAAAAGGCGAAGAAGCCCGCGAACCTCCTCGGCCGAGGAAGAGGCGAGCATCGCCCGTCGGAGACCGGCGCGCGCCTCTGCGTCTCCCTCCGCCTGCTCGGCATAGGCGGAGAGATGCTTGCGTGCATGGCGCAGGCCTAGATTCGCGCCCATGGCGATCAGCAGACCGTCCAAATGCTCGAGCGCGGCCTCCAGCCGCATTGAGGCGGAGGGCGTCGCGCGACGGCGCCCGGCGTCGAGAAAATGAGCGATGTCGCCGACGAGCCACGGCCGCCCCATCGCCGCCCGTCCGATCATTACCGCATCGGCGCCGGAGGCCGCGAGCATTGCGGCGGCGTCCTGCGGCGAGGCGCAATCGCCATTGGCCACGACCGGAATTTTAATGGCGGACTTGACCGCGGCGATCGCCCGCCAATCCGCTTTGCCCTCATAGAATTGCGCGCGGGTGCGGCCGTGGACCGTCACCATGACGGCGCCCTCGGCCTCCACCAGTCGCGCCAGCTCGGCGGCGTTGCGGCTGGAATCGTCCCAGCCGAGCCGCATTTTTACGCTCACCGGAACCCTGACCGCGCCCACAGCCGAGCGGACCAGCTCGGCGGCGAGCGCCGGCTCGCGCATCAGCGCCGCGCCGGCGAGGCCGCCGGTCACGCGCTTGCAGGGACAGCCCATGTTGATGTCGATCAGCCTCGCTCCCGCGGCCTCGGCCTGGCGCGCCGTCTCGGCTATGCCGGCCGGATCGCGCGCCGCGATCTGCACGATATGGGCGTCTATGCCGGAGCCGTCCAGCCGCTGGCGGGCCTCGACGTCGCCGCGCGCGAGCGCGCTCGCCCCGACCATCTCGCCGACCGCCGCGGAGGCGCCGAAACGCAATGCGATCCGCCGCATGGCGAGATCGGTCACGCCGGCCATAGGCGCCAGAAAGGCGCGCCCCGTAAGATGAAGCGAACCGATGCGCAAAGGCGTGGCTCCTATGGTCTCGCCTATAAATTCATCAGTTGTCATCGTGCCTACACTATATGCAGATGGGCATACGTACGCAATGCGTACATCCCCGAGAATAGTGAAAATTGACGCGAAGCCGAAAAAGCGGGAGAGGAACCTCCTATGAGCTCATCCTCGACCATTGCGATCCTCACTGTCGCCGGCGGCCGCGGCGTGCGGGCGGGTGACGGCCTTCCAAAACAATATCGTGCGCTTCTCGGCAAGTCTGTGCTGGCGCGCACGCTCGAAGCGATGCACCGGGCTGCGCCTCAGGCTTCGCTTCTCGTCGCCATCCATGCCGACGACGCGGAGCTCTATAGCGGCAGCGTCGCCGAGCTCTCGGACAGCGCGCGCGCGCAGCTGCTCGAGCCGGCGATCGGCGGCGCGACGCGCCAGCAGAGCGTGCGCAATGGGCTCGAGGCGCTGGCCGCCCTCTCTCCCGCCCCCGCGATCGTGCTGATCCAGGACGCCGCGCGGCCCTTCGCCGACCCGGCGCTCGTCGCCAGGGCCATAGAGGCGGCGCGCGCCCATGGCGCGGCGGTGCCGGGCCTGCCGCTCGCCGATACGGTGAAGCAGATCGACGCCGAGGGCGTGGTGATCGCCACTCCCGACCGCTCGAGCCTGCGCTTCGTGCAGACGCCGCAATCTTTCGCCTTTCCGCTGATCCTCGCCGCGCATCGCAAGGTCGCGAGCGGCGGCGCCGAGCTCACCGACGACGGCATGGTCGCCGAGGCCGCCGGCCACAAGGTCCATGTGTTCCCGGGCGACGCCGCCAATTTCAAGCTCACCACGCCGGAGGATTTCTTGCGCGCGCAAAACGCATTGCTGGGCGACCTCTCCGACATTCGCACCGGCCAGGGCTATGACGTCCACGCTTTCGGCGAGGGCGACAAGGTCTGGCTCGGCGGCGTTCCGGTGCCGCACAGCCATGGCCTCGCCGGCCATTCCGACGCCGATGTGCTCGCCCACGCCATCACCGACGCTCTGCTCGGAGCCCTGGCCGATGGCGACATTGGAAAACATTTCCCGCCCTCGGACCAGCAGTGGCGGGGCGCGCCCTCCTCCATCTTCCTGGCTTTCGCGGCCAATCGCGTGCGCGAGCGCGGCGGGATCATCTCCCATATCGACGCGACCATCGTCTGCGAGGCCCCCAAGATCGGTCCGCATCGCGACGCTATTCGCGAGAGCCTCGCCAAGATCATGGAGGTCGACATCGGCCGCGTGGCGGTGAAGGCCACGACCTCGGAACGCCTCGGCTTCACTGGCCGGCAGGAGGGCATGGCGGCGCTGGCGCTGGCGACAGTGCGGTTGCCGGCGATCGAGTCCGAGCATTGACAGCTGGGGAATCGCGGTTCGCCCCCGCAGTCGCCAGACCGTCACACAAGCGTCATAAAAAATAATGGCTTAGAGATATCGGCGTTAGCTGTTTCGAAACGGGAGCTCGGGCATTGTGCCGCGTCTTTCCTCCACGCGGCTTGTCGAACAGATGAAATCGAGCATCGCACGCAAGCTCGGCGGCGTCATCACGCTGCTCGGCGCTCTCGCTCTGTGCCTTTCCCTCTTCGCCTTCTGGCAATCGCGCCTCCACGCGCGGCAGACGAATGAGATCGAGGCGGATTATGACTATGTCCTCGAGGTGCGTGGGCTCGCGCAATCCGTGCAGCATGTGGCGATTCTCGCCAATGCGGTCTTCTCTGCCGACGACAAGAACGAAGTGCAGAAAAAGCTGACGGGTCTGCGTCGGGCGCTCGACGATCTCGGTCGATCGGCCGACGCTCTCGTCTCCCGCGCCGGCGGCAGGATGTCGGAGCAGCAGAAGACGAAGCTCTCCCTCGCCATACGAGAATTCATCGCCTATCAGAACGATACGATCGAGCTCGGCCTGACGATCTCGCCGAAGGCCGCGCTGGTCCAGGCGAATGACGAGGCGACGATCGCCAATCGCGGCCAGATGATCGCCGAAATGGACGCCTTCGTCCGCGACACGCTCCGGCGCCTCTCGGCCAATCGCCGAGCGGAAGAAGAGCGCCGGCCCCGGGACGAAGCGTTGACGCTGGCGGTCCCGGCCGCCGCCACCGCGCTCGCCATAATCGTCGCTTTTTGGATCGTCGCGACACAGATTCGCGCGCCGCTGGAAACGATCGCTCTGGCCCTGAAGCGCGCGGCGGAAGAGGATTTCGACGAGAACATCCCCTTCGTCGATCAGCGCGACGAGATCGGCGACATGGCGCGGGCGCTCCGCGCTTTCGAGGCCGCGGCGCAAGAGAAGCGGCGTCTCGAGCGAGAGGCCGAGTCCCAGCGCCGCTTGACCGCCCAGCTGCGCGAGACCGGCGACGGCGAGCGCCGTCGGGCCGCCGACGAGCAGGCGGCTGTGGTCGCCGCTCTCGCGCATGGGCTCGAGCGGCTCTCCGGCGGCGATTTCACCTCGAGGCTGGAGACGCCCTTCGCGCCGCAATACGAGCCGCTCCGCGCCGATTTCAACCAGGCCGTCGAGAAGCTGAGGCGCGCCATGATCGCCGTGGCGAAGAACTCCCAAGCTGTTCTCGAGCGGACGACGGAAGGGGCGCGCGTCGCCGACAGCCTCGCCGAGCGCAGCGAGCAGCAGGCGCTCGAGCTCGCCAAGGCGGCCATAGACCTCGGCGCCTCGACCTCCGCGATCGAGCGCACTGCGGACACGACAGCCGAGGTGCGCGAATTCGTCAATCGCGCCAGCAGTGCCGCGCGGCGCGGCGGCGAGGTCCTTCGCGACACGATCGTCGCGATGAGCGCGATCGAGGATTCATCCGGCCAGATCGGCCGGATCGTCGATCTCATCGACGAAATCGCCTTCCAGACCAATCTTCTCGCGCTCAACGCCGGCATAGAGGCGGCGCGCAGCGGCGAGGCCGGCCGCGGCTTCGCGGTTGTCGCCTCCGAAGTGCGCGCGCTGGCGCAACGCGCGCTCGAGGCGGCCAAGGAAATCGGGGCGCTCGTCGAAACCGCGCAACGGCAGGTCGGGATCGGCGTCGGTCTCGTGAGCGAGACGAGCCGCACATTGAGCGAGGTCGTCCAGCTCACATCCTCGACCGATGCGCTCGTCGCCAATGTCGCGGCCGCAGCGAAAGAACAATCGGCCAGCCTCGGCGAAATATGCCTCACCGTCGGCAAAATCGACAAGGCGACGCGGGAAAATGCGGCGATCGCGGCCCGCTCCTCCGACGCCAGCGCCGATCTCGCCGAGCGGACGCGCGAATTGATCGATCAGGTCGCGCGGCTGCGCGTCGTCGCGAACGCCGAGGCGCGTGCGGCCTGAGGCGGGCCGGCTTTCGAGTGGAAAACAGGGAATTATGTCAATAGCCGAGCGTCGCATGGGGCTCTCTCCCCGCGAAGCGCGGGGAGAGATACGACGCGTCAAGACTTGCGCAAGTCGAAGCGGTCCAGACTCATCACTTTGACCCATGCGGCGACGAAGTCGCGCACGAACTTCTCTTTCGCATCGTCCGAGGCGTAGACTTCCGCCACCGCCCTCAGCTCGGAATTGGAGCCGAAGATCAGATCGACAGCGCTCGCCGTCCATTTGAGCGCGCCGCTCTTGCGGTCGCGGCCTTCATAGACGCCTTCCGTCTCGGCCGACTTTTTCCATTGCGTGGACATGTCGAGCAGATTGACGAAAAACTCGTTGCTCAGCACGCCCGGCCGCGAGGTGAGGACGCCGAGCCGCGAATTCCCCTCATTCGCGCCGAGGACCCGCATTCCGCCGACGAGAACGGCGGTCTCGGGGACGGTGAGCTCCAGCAGGCTCGCGCGATCGACCAAGGCCTCCGCCGGCGATTTCTCGCCGCCTTTGGCGAAGTAGTTGCGGAAGCCGTCCGCCTTCGGCTCGAGAACCGCGAAGGATTCGACATCTGTCTGCGCCTGCGTCGCATCCGCGCGCCCTGTCGAGATCGGAACCTCGATCGTGACTCCGGCTTTTTTGGCGGCGTCCTCGATCGCGGCGGAGCCGCCGAGCACGATGAGATCGGCGATCGACACGCGCTTGCCGTCGGCGCGCCCCTTGTCGAAGCCGGCCTTCACCTCCTCCAGCGCCTTCACGACCTTCGCCAGCTCGGCGGGGTCGTTGACCGGCCAATCCTTTTCCGGCGCGAGGCGAATGCGCGCGCCATTGGCGCCGCCGCGCTTATCCGTGCCGCGGAAGGAGGCCGCCGAGGCCCAGGCCGTGCGGATCAGCTCGGCGTCGGTGAGGTTTGAAGCGAGGATTTTCGACTTCAGTCCGGCGATATCCGCGGCCTCGATCGGCTTGTAGTCGATCGCGGGAACGGGATCCTGCCAGATCAGCTCTTCTTTCGGAACCAGCGCGCCGAGATAGCGCGAGCGCGGCCCCATATCCCTATGCGTCAACTTGAACCAAGCCTTGGCGAAGGCCAGCTTGAACGCATTCGGATCGTCATGGAAGCGCTTGGCGATCTTGGCGTATTCGGGGTCGAATTTCAGCGCCAGATCGGTGGTGAACATCATAAGAGGATGCGCCTTGCCGGGCTCGTGCGCATCGGGGACGACGTCCTCGGCATCCTTGGGCTTCCACTGCGTCGCGCCGGCCGGGCTCTTGGTCTTGACCCACTCATGGCCGAAGAGATTGTCCAGATATTGCGTGGTGAAGGAGACCGGATCGACCGACCAGGCGCCTTCCAGCCCGCTGGTGATCGCATCCGCGCCCTTGCCGGAGCCGCAGCGATTGGCCCAGCCGAGGCCTTGCGCCTCGATCTTCTCTCCCGCCGGCGCGGGGCCGACGCATTTGGCCGGCGATTTGGCGCCATGCGCTTTGCCGAAAGTATGGCCGCCGGCGATCAGCGCGACGGTCTCCTCATCGTTCATCGCCATGCGGCCGAAGGCTTCTCTTATGTCCTTGGCCGCGGCCAGCGGGTCCGGCACGCCATTCGGTCCCTCGGGATTGACATAGATGAGGCCCATCTGGACCGCGCCCAGGGGCTTCTCCAGCGCGCCGCTCTTGTCGCGATTATTGCCCATGAATTTTGGCGCGCCCCAATAGACGAGATCGGGCTCCCAATCGTCGCTGCGGCCGCCGCCGAAGCCGAAGGTCGCAAAGCCCATCTTCTCCATGGCGACATTGCCGGTCAGCACCATGAGGTCGCCCCAGGAGAGCTTCTGGCCGTATTTCTTCTTCACCGGCCACAGCAGCCGGCGCGCCTTGTCGAGATTGGCGTTGTCCGGCCAGCTGTTGAGCGGCTCGAAGCGCTGCTGCGCCCCGCTCGCGCCGCCGCGGCCGTCGTGGATGCGATAGGTTCCCGCGCCGTGCCAGGCCATGCGGATGAAGAATGGGCCGTAATTGCCGTAGTCGGCCGGCCACCAGTCCTGCGAGGTCGTCAATACGGACTCTATGTCCTTCTTCACCTCAGCGAGATCGAGCGACTGGAACGCCTTCGCATAGTCGAAATCCTTGCCGAGCGGATTCGATTCCGCGGCGTTGCGGCGCAGCGGTGAGAGATCGAGCTGGTCCGGCCACCAGAATTGATTGGGATGCGGCGCGCCCTCGGCCGAGGCGGCCAGCGTCGCGCCGACGACGATCGCCATCGCCGAGGCCGTCGTCCGCAGGAATCGCCGCAAGTCGCTGCGCAAACGTGACCTTCCGGCCCTCTCCGTCATTTTTTCCATCGCATTTTCCTCCTCGTCGCGCCCCCGCTCAGCTTGCTATAAGACGCGAAATCGATTAGGTAAAATTCGATTTCCTTCGTCATCGATCAGGAAAACTGATGATAACGACCAAGCAGCTCCGCTATTTCGAGGCCCTCGCCCGCACCGAGCATTTCGGCAAGGCGGCCGATCTCTGCGCCGTGACGCAGCCGGCGCTCTCCATGCAGATCAAGGAGCTGGAGGCCGAGGTCGGCGCGCAATTGGTCGAGCGGCGCGGCAAATTGGTCACACTGACGGCCGCCGGCAGTGAGATCGCCAAGGTCGCCCGCCGAATCCTCGCCGATATTTCGGAGCTGGAGACGATGGCGGATCAGAATTTCTGTCCGCTACGCCTCGGCATAATCCCGACGGTCGCGCCCTATGTTCTGCCGACTTTGTTCGATGCGCTCGGCGGCGGCGCGGCCGCTCTGCGGCCTCTGCATATTCGCGAGGCGCAGACGGCGACGCTGCTGGCCGAGCTGGACGACGGCCTTCTGGACCTCGTCATGCTGGCGACGCCCGTCGATCCAGAGCTCGACTCCATGCCGCTCTTCGAGGACCGCTTCTTTCTTGTCGCTCCCTCGAGCGGATTGCCGGAGGAAGTGGGCTCCGTCAGTGCGGAGACGCTGAAAGCGCAAAGGCTACTGTTGCTCGAGGACGGCCATTGCCTGCGCGATCAGGCGCTCAGCTATTGCGAGAGCCGCAATGTGCTGAACATCGACACTTTCGGCATGACCAATCTGACCACGCTGGTTCAGATGGTCTCGGCGGGCATGGGCTGCACGCTGCTCCCGGAAATGAGCCTGCCGATCGAAACGGCGCGAGGAAACGTCCGCGTGCTGCGGATCGAGCCACCGGAGCCGCGCCGGATCATCGGGCTCGTCTGGCGCAAATCCTCGCGCCGCGGCGACGAGTTTCGCGCCCTCGGCCGCATGATCGTGGCGTCGCGCAACGCGGCGCTCGACGGCGCGGCGGCTCTGTCGGAGACCTAGCCCAAAGAGCTATTCTGCCGCAATCCGATCCGGCCTATCTATGAGCTGGACGCCGCATACGCCGAGCGAGCCTGCTCATGACTGCCCCCGACCTGCCCCGCCTCGCCGAACGCCTGCTCTATTTCTGCCGCGCGCAGAGCCTTCGCCTGGCGACGGCCGAATCCTGCACCGGCGGGCTCGTCGCCGGGGCGATCACCGATATCGCCGGCTCCTCGGACGCCTTCGACCGCGGCTTCGTGACATATTCCAACGCGGCCAAGGAGGAGATGCTCGGCGTCCCGCGCGACATTCTCGAGCGCTATGGCGCCGTCAGCGCCGAGACGGCGCGGGCCATGGCGAGCGGCGCGGTGGAGCGCTCCTTCGCCGATATCGCCGTCTCGATCACCGGCATAGCCGGCCCGGGCGGCGGCAGCGCGGAGAAGCCCGTCGGCCTCGTCCATTTCGCCTGCCTGCGCAAAGGATTCGGCGTGGAGCATGTCGAGCGCCGCTTCGGCCCCGAGACGCGCGAGGCGATCCGGCGGGCCTCGGTCGTTCAAGCGCTGGAGCTGATGATAGAAGCCGCTCAGCGGCGGCCATAGACCTCGCCGGCGCGCTTGACGAAAGCGTCCGAATATTTGTGGAATGCGGAGTCGAACATCGCCCCCATCACCAGCCCGAGCGTGCGGCTGCGGAACTCGTAATTAATGTAGAAATCGACGACCGAGCGCGCGCCGCCATCCGGCCCGGCCGGCTCGTCGGCGAAGGTCCAGCGGTTCTCGAGCTTCTTGAACGGGCCGTCGACATATTCGACGAGGATCTCGCGCTTGTTCGGGTCGCAAGTCACGCGGCTGGTGAAGCGCTCGCACACCGCCTTGAAGCCCACTTGCATTTCCGCGAGGATGACCTCCACCCCCTCCTCCGTCGTGCTGCGGCGACGCACGCGCAGCGCCTCGCAGAGCGGCACGAATTTCGGATAGGATTCGACATCCCTGACCAGGGCGAACATGTCGTCGGCGCGGAAGTTCACGCGGCGGCGGTTGCGGAAGCTCTTCATGGGCGAAGCTATTACCACTATTGCGGAAGGCGCGAAAACGGCCTTTTCGTCCGCGCGACGCGAGCGCCTCGCGCCCTATGTCGCTCCCTGGGGGCTTCGACCCTGAGGAAAAGCATGTTCAAGATCAAGCGCGCCTATGAGCCGGCGAGCGCCGAGGACGGTAAGCGCATCCTCGTCGACCGCCTGTGGCCGCGCGGACTCTCGAAAGCGAAGGCCGCGCTCGACGAATGGGATCGCCTCGTCGCGCCGAGCGACGCTCTGCGCCGCTGGTACGCCCATTCGCCCCAACGCTGGCGGGAGTTCAAAACGCGCTACGCCAGCGAGCTGCGCGAGACCTGTCCGCAGGAGCTGAAGCGCCTGCGCGCGCTCGGCCGCGGCAATGTGGTGACGCTGCTCTTCGCCTCCCGCGCGCCGGAGATGAACAACGCCGCCGCGCTGAAGGAGATCATCGAGGCGCGCCGAGCCGCTTCTCCCGCAGCCGCTCGAAGTCAGCGCCCGCATGGTGCGAGGAGCGGGTGAGCGGCGAGGCGGAGACCATGGAGAAGCCCTTGGCGTAGGCGATCGTCGTGAAAGCCTCGAATTCCTGCGGCGTCACGAAGCGGACGACCTCGTGATGCTTGCGGGTCGGCTGCAGATATTGGCCGATGGTGAGGAAGTCCACATCGGCCACGCGCAGATCGTCCATCACCTGGAGAATCTCGTTGCGCGTCTCGCCGAGCCCGACCATCAGGCCGGATTTGGTGAAGATGGCGGGGTCGAGCTCCTTGACCCGCTGCAGCAGCCGCAGCGAGTGGAAATAGCGCGCGCCCGGCCGCACCGTCACATAGAGGGACGGCACGGTCTCGAGATTATGGTTGAACACATCCGGCCGCGCCGCGACGACTTTCTCGAGCGCGCCCTCCTTGCGCAGAAAATCCGGCGTCAGCACCTCGATCGTCGTCGTCGGACAGGCGGCGCGAATGGCGCGGATCGTCTGCGCAATATGATCCGCCCCGCCGTCGTCGAGATCGTCGCGGTCGACCGAAGTGACCACCACATGGGCGAGGCCGAGCTTGGCTGTCGCCTCCGCCACGCGCTCCGGCTCGGTGGGGTCGAGCGCCGCCGGCAGGCCGGTGGCCACATTGCAGAAGGCGCAGGCGCGCGTGCACACCGACCCCATGACGAGGAAGGTCGCGTGCTTCTGCTCCCAGCATTCGCCGATATTCGGGCAGGAGGCCTCCTGGCAGACGGTGGAGAGTCCGCCGCCGCGCAGAATCGCGCCGGTCTCGCGCCAGGCCGCCGAACCCGGCGCCTTGACGCGTATCCAGTCCGGCTTGCGCGCGAGCGGCGTGTCCGGCCGATGCGCCTTTTCCGGGTGGCGGAGCGCGGCCGCATCGCGCTTGCGCGGGTCGTCGTTGAGGAGATCGAGGAGGACGGTCATGGGTTGCGCCTAATGTCTCGGCCTTTCGCCCGGCCTCAGAGGAGTCGCGCCGTCGACTCGCGCCCAGAGCGAGACGCTGATTATGGACCCGAGCAGGCCGGCGAGGAAATGGCCGATCGAGCCGTCGAGAACGAGCCCGCAGAATTCGGCGAATTGCGCGCCGAGCCAAGCGCCGGCGACGCCGATCGCCATATCGGAGAAGAGCTGATCGGGGCTTCGCAGCAGCGCGCCGACGAGCCAGCCGCCGAATGCGCCGATGACGACGAGGGGAAGAAAGCCCGCGTCGAGCTTTCCGAGAAAGGCGATCGCAGCGTCCATTTCCGCCACCCCGATCGAGCGGGCGCCGCCTGACGCGGCCCCTACTACAAGATAGGCGCATCTCACGTCGACAAGAAGAGGCGCGGCGTCGCAGGCCGTCGACGAGATCGCCGAGGCGAAGTCGCGCATCAGCAATATTACGTAATTATCTCAATAAATAAGTGGAATTTCCTAATGCGCTACATTAGCTCTGGCCACGCCTTACACATGCTCCACGGCGAGCACGCCGGGGATCGTCTTCAGCGCCCCGGCGACATCGGCCGAGACGGAATAACCGCCCGGCAGCTTGATCTCCACCTCGCTCCCCATGCGCTCCAGCGCCACGACGATCGACACCTCGCCCTCGCCGCGCGTCGCCAGCCGCGACTTCAGCGCATCGAGCGGCGCGGCGTCCTGAACGAAAATGCGCAGCCCTTTTTGCGCCTTGGCGGCGGCGGCCGCGAGCGGCTGCACCTCGGTGATGCGCGCCCGCACATCCTCGCCCTCGAGCGCGGCGGAGAGCGTCACCAACACGGTCGCGCCCTTCTCCAAAAGGTCGCGATATTGGTTGAGCCCTTCCTGAAACAGGATCGCCTCATATTGCCCGCTGTCGTCCGAGAGCTGGACCACGCCCATTTTGGAGCCGGATTTTGTGCGCCGCTCGGCGCGGTCGAGCACCACCGCGGCGAGCCGCCCGGCGCTGGCGCCGCGCTTCACCGCTATGATGAACTCCGCCCAGCGCGTCAGCCGAAGCCGGCCGAGCACGCTCGCATAGGCGTCGAGCGGATGGCCGGAGAGGAAGAAGCCGGCGGCGTCGAATTCGCGCTTCAGCTTTTCCGAGGCCGTCCAGGGCTGGCTCTTGGGCAGAACCAGATCCTCCTCCGCCTCCGCGCCGCCGAACAGCGCATTCTGTCCGGCCTGCCGGTCCTCGGCGCAACGATTGGCGCAAGCGAGAATCGTCTCGATCGCGCCGACGACGCGGGCGCGGTCGGCGTCGAGCTCGTCGAAGGCGCCGCAGCAGGCGAGATTTTCGAGAACCTTCTTATTGACCTCACGCGGATTGATCCGCCGGGCGAAGTCCGAGAGGCTGCGGAAAGGCGCGGCGCCGCGCGTCCGCACGATCGCCTCGGCCTGCCCCTCGCCGACGCCTTTGACGGCGGAGAGCGCATAGCGAATGGCGAGCTTGCCATCGGCGCCGGGCGCGACGTCGAAATCGACGCCCGAACGGCGGATGGAGGGCGGCTCGACCGCAATGCCGAGCCGCCGCGCCTCATTGCGGAATTCGGCCAGCTTGTCGGTGTTGCCCTTGTCGAGCGTCATGGAGGCGGCCAAAAACTCGACCGGATAATGCGCCTTGAACCAGGCGGTCTGATAGGCGATCAGCGCATAGGCCGCCGCATGGCTCTTGTTGAAGCCGTAATCGGCGAATTTCGCCAGCAGGTCGAAGATATCGCTGGCCTTTTGCGCCGTGAGCCCGCGCTCCACCGCGCCGGTGACGAAGCGCTCACGCTGGGCGTCCATTTCGGCCTTGATCTTCTTGCCCATGGCGCGGCGGAGCAGATCGGCCTCGCCCAGCGAATAGCCGGAGAGGACCTGAGCGATCTGCATCACCTGCTCCTGGTAGATGATGACGCCGAATGTCTCCTTCAGGATGTGCTCGATCTTGGGGTGGATGTAATCGGGCTCCTCGTCGCCGAGCTTCACAGCGCAATAGGTCGGGATATTGGCCATAGGACCCGGCCGGTAGAGCGCGACGAGGGCGATGATGTCCTCGAAATGATCGGCGTGCATCTCGACCAGCGCCTTGCGCATGCCGGCGCTTTCCAGCTGGAACACGCCCACCGTCTCGCCGCGCCCGAGCATTTCGTAAGTCTCGGAATCATCGAGCGGAATAGTGGCGAGATCGAAATTCGCCGCGCGCCGGCGCACGAGATCGACGGCTGTCGCCAGCACGGTCAGCGTCTTGAGGCCGAGGAAGTCGAATTTGATGAGCCCGGCCGGCTCCACCCATTTCATATTGAACTGGGTGGCCGGCATATCGGATTTGGGATCGCGATAGAGCGGCACCAGCGCGTCGAGCGGCCGGTCTCCGATGACGACGCCCGCGGCGTGGGTCGAGGCGTTGGAATAGAGCCCCTCCAGCGCTCCGGCAACCTTGAACAGCCGCGCGACCTTCTCGTCCTCGTCGATCGCCTCGCGCAATTTCTGCTCACCGGAGACCGCCTCGGCCAAAGTCACCGGCTTGGCGGGGTTCTGCGGCACCAGCTTGGCGAGCTTATCCACTTGCCCCAGCGGCATTTCCAGCACGCGGCCGACGCTGCGCAGCACGCCGCGCGCGAGGAACGAGCCGAAGGTGATGATCTGCGCCACTTTCTCGGCGCCGTAGCGCTCGCGGACATAATCGATGACCTCGCCGCGCCTCGTTTGGCAGAAGTCGATGTCGAAATCCGGCATCGACATGCGTTCGGGATTGAGGAAGCGCTCGAAGAAGAGGCCGAAGCGCAGAGGATCGAGATCGGTGATGGTCAGCGCATAGGCGACCAGCGAGCCGGCGCCCGAGCCGCGCCCCGGCCCCACCGGAATCCCTTGCGATTTCGCATATTTGATGAAGTCAGAGACAATCAGGAAGTAGCCGGGAAAGCGCATCTTCTCGATCGTGTCGAGCTCGAATTCGAGCCGCGCGTCATAGGTCTCTCGCGTCTGGCCCGGGGCCGGCGGCTGCGCGAGGAGGCGCGCCTCGAGGCCTTCCTTCGCCTGTCGGCGCAATTCGCGCGCCTCTATATCCTCGAGGGATTCCCCGCCCCCTTCTCCGTCCAGCATGAAGCGCGGCATGATGGGCTTGCGCGTCAGCGGGCGGAAGGCCGCACGGCGCGCGATCTCGACCGTCGAATCCGTCGCCTCGCGGAGGTCGGCGAAGAGCGTGAGCATCTCCTTGCGCGTCTTGAAATAGTGCTGCGGCGAGAGCCGCCGGCGCTCGGCGACGCTGGTCACTGTGCCCTCGGCGATGCAGAGCAGCGCGTCATGCGCCTCGAAATCCGTCGCCGTCGCGAAAAAAGGCTCATTGGTGGCGACCAGAGGCAGGCTGCGCCGATAGGCGAGATCGAGCAATTGCGGCTCGACGCGCCGCTGCTGATCGAGACCGTGGCGCTGGATCTCGACATAGAGCCTTCCGTCGAAGAGCGGCAGCAGCGCCTCGAGACGAGCCAGCGCCTGCTCCGCCCTGCCCTTGGCGTAGAGCGTGTCGAGCCCGCCCTCCGAGCCGCCGGTGAGGGCGATCAGTCCCTCGCTGCTCGCAGCGAGGCTCGCCAACGAGACATGGGAGGCCTCGCCCTGCGCCGGCTCGAGATAGGCGCGCGAGGCGAGCCGCATCAGATTGGAATAGCCCCGCTCCGACTGCGCGATCAGCACGATATGGCCGCGCCCGTCGGCGCCGCCCGCCGCACTCTGCGCGCCGTCGCCGAAATCGACATTGAGCTGCACGCCGGGGATCGGCTGCACGCCGGCTTTGGCGGCCTTTTCCGAAAACTCCAGCGCGCCGAAGAGATTATCGGTGTCGGTGACGGCCAGCGCCGGCATCTGGTCCTTCTGGGCCAGATCGATGACGCGCGACAGGGTCAGCGCGCCCTCGCGCAGCGAGAAAGCGGTGTGAACATGTAGATGAACGAAGCCGACCGCGTCGATCGCGCTCATTTCGACCGCCTCCTGCGACGCCTCTCGCGTCCCGGCGATCATATCGCGCCGCAGCGCCGGGATTCGCAACGCGCGCGACACGGCCCTCGGATTTTACGCACAATCTTCGTGATTCTACTGCGGCGCCGCAGAGCCGATAAATGAAAAGCCAGGCGGAGATCCCGCCCGGCTTTTCCGAGATTTCGTGTCGAGGACGCGTCGGGCCGGCGATCACTCGCCCGCGGAGTAGACTTTCGTCGCCGCCGCTTCCACCGGCTTGAACGCTTCCTTCGCGAGGCTGGAATAGAGCTCGCCGAGCTTGGTCGCCTCGGCGATGAAATCTTCGTACGCGCCCTTGGCGTAATCCGACTGCAACTGGAGGGCTTCGTCGATCTTCTTGACGCCAATCAGCTTTTCCGCGAGGAGGCGGCTCTTCTCGAAGGACTTCTTCGAATAGTCGGTCGTCTCCGCCGCAATGGTCTGCCAGCCCTTGGTGAGGGCCGCCGCGGCCGCGGACGCCGCTTCGAATTGCTCCTTGCCCAGCTGCTGAACGCTTTCGAAAGTGGCAACCATCGGTTTCGTCCTCGTATCGAGCGCCATTCGGCCTTCGCCCCGTGGCGGACTCCATGCGCTCAGTTGACAGGATAAGCTTATATGCATTGCACAATCAAAGTCAATGACAATGTTGCGATGCAAAACCACAATCCCGGTCTCCTTTCGCCTTAACCAGGGGGTAACCTCGCATCGGTAAGATTGTAATCATGTGACTTTTCGGCAACGCCCACGCTGACCGGGCCGCCGCCGCGAGCGCATGATGGGGCAAGTGAACGGGATCAGGATAGATGACGAAGCGTGGCGTCGCCGGCAGGCTCGAGCGTTGGAAGTGGGTGGCGGCTCTGGCGGCTCTCGCCGCTTTATCGGCGCTCTTCGCTTTTCCGGCCGAGGCCAGACGTCACCATCATCATTCCGCCCGCGCCTCTCACGCGCGTCATTCCTTCATCCATCACGCAGCGCACCATCGCCGCGGCGGCGCGCATCTCGCCCATGCGGCGCGGCGCGGCCATTCGGAGGCCGGCGGCGGTCCCGCCTTCGCGGCGATCGTGGTCGACGCCAATAGCGGGCGCACGCTCTATGCGCGCAATGAGCACGAGCTGCGCCATCCCGCCTCCATCACCAAGGTGATGACGCTCTATCTTCTTTTCGAGCAGCTCGAAAAGGGACGGCTGCGGCTCGACTCGCCGCTGGTCATCTCCGCCCATGCGGCGTCGCAGGCGCCGACCAAGCTCGGCCTCGCCCCCGGCCAGACGATCGACGTCGAGAGCGCCATCAAGGCCGTCGTCACCAAATCGGCGAACGACATCGCCGCGGCCATCGCCGAGAATATCGCCGGCGACGAGGAGAGCTTCGCCGAGATGATGACGCGTAAGGCGCATCAGCTCGGCATGGGCCGCACGCATTACGCCAACGCCTCCGGCCTGCCCAATGACGAGCAGATCACAACGGCGCATGATCTCTCCGTGCTCGGCCGCGCGATCCAGGATCGCTTCCCGCGCTATTTTCACTATTTCTCCACCCACGCCTTCGTCTGGCGCGGCCAGTCGCATCGCAATCACAATCATCTGCTCGGGCAGATTCGCGGCGTCGACGGCATCAAGACCGGTTATACCCACGCCTCCGGCTTCAATCTGCTGACCTCGGTGCGGCGCGACGGACATCATATCGTCGCCGTCGTCATGGGCGGACGCACCGCCGCGGCCCGCGACCGCGTGATGGCTGGCCTCATCTCCGAACATATCGACGACGGCGCCCCCGTCCGCACGGCGCGCGCCATCACCGAGGGCGAGCCCGCTCCGGCGCCGATCGCTCGAGCCGAGCCCGTCGAGGAGGAGAAGGACGAGGCGCCTATCGTCGCGGCCGCCGCCACCGCTCCCGCCCCGCGCGTCGCGCCAGCGATGGCCCTCGCGTCGGCGCCGCCGCTTCTCGCCGTCCCGACGCCCGTGCGCGGCGACAAGATTCGTCCGGCCTTCGTCGCTGGCGGCCAAAAGGCTGCGGAGCCGGCGCAAGAGCGTGGCGCTCGCCATCAGCCCGAGCCGTCTCGGCGCGACGGCGTTCATGCGACCGCCGATGGATCGACCGCCGCCAAGGCCGGTCATGGGACGAAGATCGCCTCGGCGACGACGCCGACCGCGCTGCCGGCGCGCATGTCCGACGCCGATCGCACGCTGGTCGCCCGCAGCGATCGCGCCGAATTGTCCAAAGCCGATCAGGCCCGTCCAATCCACTCGGGCTGGATGATTCAGATCGGCGCCACCGACGACGCCGAAAAGGCGCAGCAGCTGCTCTCGCGCGCCCGCGCCAAAGGCGTGCCGGCCACCGCCAAGGCTTTCACCGAGAAGGTGCAGAAGGGAAGAGAGACGCTCTACCGCGCCCGTTTCGCCGGGCTCGAGGAGAAGAGCGCGGAGACCGCCTGTCGCGCGCTGAAGCGCTCGGGCTTCTCCTGTTTTGCGACGAAGAATTGATCGACGGACCTATTTTTCCAAAAAGCGACGAGCATTGAGCAAACAAGGCCGAGCTTCAATGATGATGACGACGCATGAGGACATCTTTGGCTTCGTTCACCCGAGCCGCGAGATCGGTCGTCCCGCCATGGTCCGGATGAAGCTTCTTCATCAGATCGCGATGCGCCCGCGCGATGTCCTCGCGCGCCGCTCCCTTTTTGAGGCCCAGAATTTCATAGGCCTCATCTTCCGAAATCGTGCCGCCGCGGCGGCCTGGTCCGACGCCGCCCGCATCCGCGCCCCCCGCGTTGCGTCCACCGTCTCCTGTCTGACGCCAGCCGGCAAACCGGCGGTCGAGATACACCTCTAGAAGACGGGCGCCTTCTGGATCGACGCTGCGGCAATGGCGGTAGAGCTCCATCACCGCCGGCCGCGTCAGCGCGTCGAGCCTTTTGCCTTCGTCCTTGCCGGCGAGGATCGTGCCGCGAATGGCGCCGCTCGCATGGTCGAGCTCCATCTCGATCATGGCCGATCGCACGCGCGAGACGCCCGCCCCCGCAGCGCCGTGGCCGAAGCGCTTCACCCCGCGCGAGAAGGCGCCGTAGAGCCACATGCCGGCCGAGGCCAGCAGCAGGCCGATGTCGATGCGACCGCGCAAGATGAAGAACAGGCCGAGCGCGATCGTCGCCGCCCCGCCCCCCTTGCGAATGACGCGGGCCATGGCCGCCGGCGAAGCGCGCGTGAACATGCGCAATCCGTAGAGCGCGAGCAGCAATGCGAGAAATCCGATCAGAACCGGCATGAAGCGGGCTCCTCACCCCATTTGTGACAAAAGAAGACGCGCGGCGTCCTCGCCTTTTGTAGCGCGCCGTTCGAGCTCGGCCAGCCCGCCCGCCGCATAAGCCGCAGCCGCGGACAGAAGCTCCGCGAGACGACGCGGCGCCGAGGCGTCGAAAGCGGCGTAGGCCCCGCCGGTCAGCCGCGCGATCTCGCGAAAGGCGGCGCCCGCCTGCGCGTCGGCGCCTTCATGAAACATGAAGGCTTTCACGCCGAGAAGGCCGAGCCGGCCGGCGAGCTCGCAGAGTTGGTCGGCGTTTTCCTCCATCGCGTCGCCAACGAAGACGAGAGCGCCGATGCGGCGCGCGCCCGTCTCCTCGAGCGCATGGCGCAGCACTTTGCCGATCTGCGTGCGGCCGCCGCGACAGGAGATTTTCGCCATCAGCGCCGCGAGCCCCTGCCCGCCGCCGACGAATCCAGACGCGCGGCATTCGCCGAAGCCGCGAAAGAACACGAGCTGGACGTCGAGCCCGCCGAGCGCCGCCGTCTCCTCGAACATGCGGCCCTGCAGCGATTGCGCGAGATCCCATGTCGGCTGGCGGCTCATTGTGGCGTCGAGCGCGAAGATCAGCCGGCCTCGCTCGGCCGCTGCGCCGACGCGCCGCGCCTCCCGAATGAACGCCTCCACCGCCTGCGCCCGCGCAGAGGGAGAAAGCGGCGCATTGCCTCGTTCATCGCTCACGGCTGTTCACGTCGCGTCCCTGACCGTTTATATCAGATCGGTCGCCGCCCCGGAATGACAAGAGGCGCGAGCCTCGCCGAGCAAGGCCGGCCCGCTCCGCCGAACGTCCGAGGATAGGCGAACCCGCCGCGTCTTTCGACAGAAATCGCGACGCGAGGCCCTTACCGGAAAGCCGAAATGACCCTTTACGCTTCCTTGCCCGCAACGCCCATCGCCGCCCTTCCCGGCGAGCCGAGCGTTCAGGCGCAGACGCTGATCGCCGATTTCGCGCGGCGACTCTCCGAGAGCGGAGCGCGCGTCGCCGGGGTCACTCAGGCGCGCGTTCTCGACGAGGCGACGGGCCGCAGCCGCATCGTGCTGCGCGACGTCGCCGATGGCGCGCTCTATGCGATCTCGCAGGATCTGGGGGCGGGCTCTGTCGCCTGCAATCTCGACTCGAGCGAATTGGCGCTCGCCTGCGCCTCGATAGAGCGGCGCGTCGCCGAGGGCGTCGATCTCGTCGTCATCAGCAAGTTCAGCAAGCAGGAGGCCTCGCGCGGCGGCCTCGCCGACGCTTTCCGCGCTTCCATGCTGGCGAAGGTTCCGGTGGTGACAGCGGTGTCGCCGCATTATGTCGAGGAATGGCGCCAATTCGCCGGCCCGCTGGCGGAATTCCTCGCGCATGATCTCGATGCGCTCCTCGCCTGGTGGGAGCGCGCGCAAAAGGCTCAGCTCACGGGCGCGGAATAATCCGCCAAACGGCGGCGATGACGCTCGCGTGAAAGCTCCAGCGGCTCGGCGTCCGGCGCGCGCGGCCGCTTGACGGCGACGACCAGCGCATAGCTCACGATCTGCAGCAGGAACCATGAGCCGAGCTTGGCCGCGCCGACGGGCGACCAGACCGCGAGCTGGCTCGGATAGAGCCAAGTGCGCGTGAAGGTTCCGATATTCTCGGCGAGAAAGATGAAGCTCGCGGCGAGCAGCGCCGCCAGCAGCAACGGCATCGACCGCCATGAGTGATGCACGCGGTAGAAGATCCATGTGCGCGCGAACAGCGCCGCCGTCGCCGCGAACAGCGCGATCCGCAAATCCCACAGGTAATGGTGCAGGAAGAAATTGGCGTAGATCGCCGCGGCGAGCGCCGCGACCATCCATATCGGCGGATGGCGGATGAAGCGAAAATCGAACACCACCCAGGCGCGCATCATATAGCTGCCGATCGCCGCATACATGAAGCCGGTGAAGAGCGGAACGCCGCCGATGCGGAAAAAGGCCGGATCGGGGTAGATCCAGGAGCCGACCGCGGTCTTGAAGACCTCCATCGCCGTTCCGACGAGATGAAACAGCAGGATCACCTTGGCTTCCTGCAGGGTCTCGAAACGCGTCGCGAGCAGCAGCGCCTGAATGGCGAGCGCGGCGAGGAAGAGAAAATCATAACGCGCGATGACAAATTCGCGCGGATAGACGAAATGCGTCGCGATCAGCAGCCCGACCATCAGAAAACCGAACAGGCACGACCACGCCTGCTTCACGCCGAAGCGTAGAAACTCGTAGATGAGGCGGCGCAATGGCCGCTGCGAGGCCCAGCGCGCGAGACGCGCCTCGGCGATGGCGAAGCGCGCCAATGGCGCCCATTGCGCCGCCGCGCTGGCGCGAGGATCGAAAAAGCCAGGGTCCATATCCGCGCTACCGCACCGGCGGCGCATACATCAGGCCGCCCTTCGTCCATAGCGCGTTGAGCCTTCGCTCGAGGCCGATGGGCGAGCCGGCGCCGAGATTGCGCTCGAAGGCCTCTCCGTAATTGCCGACATGCTTGACGATGCGATAGGCCCAATCGGCCTCGAGCCCCAACCCGTCCACACCGCCGCCGTCGACGCCGAGCAGGCGCCGCACGCGCGGATCGGCCGATTTCAGCTGCTCGTCCGCATTGGCGGAGGTCACGCCCAGCTCCTCCGCGTCGACCATGGCGAAATGCGTCCAGCGCACGATGTCGAACCATTGGTCGTCGCTCTGCCGCACGATCGGGCCGAGCGGCTCCTTGTCGATGAGCTCGGGCAAAATCGCGTGATCGGCCGGCGCGGCCATCTCCTGCCGCTTGGCGGCGAGCGTCGAGAGATCGGCGGTCAGCGCCTCGCATTTGGCGTCGGAATAGGCCTTGGCCGCCTCCTCGAATGTCGGGAACAGCTTGGGCTCGATCGGCTTCATGCCCTCGCGATGGAAATCGACGAGATCGAGCTCGAAGGGCGTGCCCTGCTGCACGCAGACGGAGAGGCCGCCGAGATCGCGCAGCGCGACGATGGATTTTTTGCGCGCGAGAAAGCCCTGCCCGTCGAAAAAGCTGATCGCCGTATAGGAGAGCCCCTGCCCGGCGTCGCGCGACAAGGTGAAAGCGGCGCCGCGCGCCAGCAGATCGACGACGCCCGATTGCAGCGCCTTCACGCGATCCTTGGCGGAGAGCGTCACGAAGCGCATTTTTTCGGGATCGTCGAAAATGGCGGCGGCGAGCGCGCGGCAGAAATCGACGTCGAAGCCGCTCCAGCGGCCGGCCTCGTCCTGATGCGCGAAGCCCGGCAGGCCATTGCTCGCGCCGCAGATCAGAAAGCCGCGCTTTTGCGCCTGCTCGAGCGTCGAGGCCTCGGCGCCCGCGGCGAGCAGCACGGCGCTCGCGATGAGAATATTGCGGAACAGGCGAGAGATCATGTCCGACTCTGGATTGGGCTCGGGCGATCGGCGATCATTGGACAATTGCTCCTCTTTCGCCCATGTCCTGCGCGAACAGTCTATACTGCGGCGCGGACGAGGCCGCCGCAATTGCGTTCGCAGAAAGGCCGATGGGCGAGACATGAGCGAGACTAGAGGACAATCTGGGCGAAAAAAGAAAAGCCGCACCCGCTTGGCCCATGCCGGGCGCCGGCCCTCCGAGCAATTCGGCTTCGTCAACACGCCGATCTATCGCGGCTCCACCGTGCTGTTTCCCGATACGGCGTCGCTGCTCGCCAATCGCGGCGCCTATACTTACGCCACCAAAGGCACGCCGACGACGCGCGCGCTCGAGGAGGCCTGGATCGATGTCGCCGGCGCGGCGGAGGCCGTCGCCGTCCCCTCCGGCCTCGCGGCGATCACCCTCGCTCTGCTGACGGCGCTGAAGGCCGGCGACCATCTGCTCGTCACCGACTCCTGCTATCTGCCGGCGCGCATGTTCTGCGACAGCGTGCTGAAGCGCCTCGGCGTCGAGACGACCTATTACGATCCGCGCATCGGCGCCGAAATCGCCGCGCTGATGCGGCCGAACACGACAGCCATATTGACCGAGTCGCCCGGCTCGCAGACGCTCGAGGTGCAGGACATTCCGGCCATCGCCGAGGTCGCCCATGCGCGCGGCGCCTGCGTCGTCCTCGACAATACTTGGGCGACGCCTCTCTTTTTTCCGCCGCATGAGCGCGGGGTCGATCTCGCCATAGAGGCCGGCACCAAATATCTCGCGGGCCACTCCGATCTCCTGCTCGGCCTCGTCTCGGCGAATGAGAAATGGGCCAAGCGTCTGCGCGCCACCTACAACGCCTTCGCCATCTGTCCCGGGCCGGAGGACTGCTTTCTCGCGCTGCGCGGCATGCGCACGATGGAATTGCGATTGCGCGAGGCCGAGCGCGCCGGCCTCGAGATGGCGCGCTGGCTCGCCGAGCGCGAGGAGGTCGCGGAGGTGATCCATCCGGCGCTCGAGAACCATGCCGACCACGCTTTGTGGAAGCGCGACTTTCTCGGCTCGACCGGCTTGTTCTCCTTCGTCTTGAAGCCGGTTCCCCAGCAGGCCGTCGCCGCAATGCTGGATGGGCTCGAGCTGTTCGGCCTCGGCTATTCCTGGGGCGGCTTCGAGAGCCTCGCCCTGCCCTTCGATTGCGCCTCCTATCGCACCGCGACCGAATGGGCGCCCGGCGGTCCGGCGATAAGGCTCTCGATCGGGCTCGAAGATCTGGATGATCTGAAGGAGGATCTCGCCGCCGGCTTCGCGCGGCTGCGCGCCGCGAAAGCGTAAGCATCGCATTGAATAGGTAGTTCCCCTTGATTTCGCATATGCGCGAAAGCGCATACTTACGCATCGGAGCGCGACGGAGTGTCGCGGGCGAACTCGAGGGGAACGGTTCGATGCGTGGTGAAGCTTTCGATCTGTCGCCCACCTCCAATGAGGTCATGTCCGGCGTGCGGCATTCGGCGCAGCACGAGGCGCTGCTGGCGTCCTATCTGCTCGGGCTCGGCCATGGGCCGGCCGTGGTGCGCGATCTCATCGTCTCCGATCTCGACGGCTTTCTGGACCTCGGGCTGCAGCGCCGCGCGGCGGATCAGCTCGTCGTGCTGCGCGCCTTTCTCGCGCGCTTTCCAGAAATGACGCGCTCGAGCTGAGCTTGCCTCTTGCGCTGAGAAAATCGGCTCCTATTCTCTTCTCAGATCGAGCGCCGCAGACGCGGCCGCTCGCATGAGACGCCCCGACCTCGGATGAACAGGCGGGGCGTTTTCGCGTCAGCGACGTCCTTCTTATCCCCGCCGCCCTTCCCACGCCCAAGCCAGCACGATCATTCCGAGCAGCGCCGCGAGGCCCCAGAGGCCGATCGCGAGCGGCGCCGTCTCGACGCCCTTCAGCTCGCTCGCGCCGGTGCGCTTCACGCCGATATAATCGGCGCCGCCGAAAACCGAGGCTTCGCGCATCTCCACGATGCGGGGCAGCGTGACGACGCCGCTCGCGTCTTTCGACAGACGTCGCACCGTGCCGCCGCTGGCCTCGGCGAGCGGCTTCAGCTTCTCGGTGGTGGAGACCACCTCGCGGAACTCGCGCGGATTCTCCGGGCCGACATTGACCAGCGCCGTCAGCTCGCCGCTCTGAAAGCGATAGAGCCCCATTTCCTTCGCCGCATGATGCGCGCGCGCGAGGCCGGGCTCGGCGGGCGCGAGCGCGATCGGCGACGTCGCGCCCGAAGGCGTCGTCATCGTCACCGCGTCGATCTTCTCCTCGAGGCTCTGGCGCTCGACGGCGATGTCATGGCCATGGGCGCTGGCGCGCAGCGCCTCCTCCTCGAGATCGGGCTCCTTCATCAGCCAATGGGCGAGGCGGCGCATCAGATCGACATGCGGGCCGCCGCCCTCATAGCCGCGCGCCCACAGCCACATCTGATCGGTGAGCAGGGCGGCGACGCGGCCCTTGCCCTCGCGTGAGAGCACGAGCAGCGGCTTGTCATTGGCGCCGGTGAGGATGGAATTGCCCTTCACCACTTCGGCGTCGACCTGGCGGAACCATTCGCCCCAGGCGGGCGGATTGCTCCGCGCGCCCTCGAGCCCGCGCGTGACCGGATGCTTCTCGCCATCCTTGCTCACATGGGCGCGAAAGGCGCGCTCATAGAGCGAGCCGTCCGGCCGCGCCGGAATGATGCTCTCCAGCGGCGAATAATAGAGCCCCTGCACCGTCGCGAAATCCGGCCCCGTCGCGACGAGAAAGGCGCCGCCATTGTCGACATAGCGCAGGATATTGTCGAAATAGACGGAGGGCAGGATCGTCTGGTTCGAGTAGCGATCGAAGATGATGAGATCGAACTCGTTGATCTTGCGCCCGAAGAGATCGGCCGTTGGAAAGGCGATCAGCGACAGCTCGTGCGGCGGCGTGCCGTCGAGCTTCTCCGGCGGCCGCAGAATGGTGAAATGCACCAGATCGACATTGGCGTCGGAGCGCAGAAGATTGCGCCAGCTGCGCTCGCCGGGATGCGGCTCGCCGGAGACGAGCAGAACCTTCAGCTTGTCGCGCACGCCCTCTATGGTGACGACGGCCTTGTTGTTGACGGCGGTCAGCTCGCCGGGGAGCGCCTCCACCTCCAGCTCGACGACATTGGCGCCGCCATGCTCCACGCGCAGCGGAATGTCGACGATCTCGCCGGCGCGCGCGACGATGGGCTCGAGCGCCTGCCCGTCGCGCCGCGTCGTGATGACGACCGGCTCCGTCCCGCCGAGATTGCTGTCGACGACGCGGGCGCGGATCGTCTGATCCTTGCCGACAATGCCGAAGCGTGGCGCCTCGACCAGCTCCAGCCTGCGATCACGCTCGCCCTCATGGCCGGTGACGAGCACATGCAGCGGCGCCTTGAAGCCGAGCGCGGCGGCGTTCGCGGGAATGTCGTGAACGATTCCGTCCGTCACCATGATCGCGGCGCCGATGCGCTCACGCGGAACGTCCTTCAGCCCCTCTTCCAGAGCCTGGAACAATCTCGTCCCATCGGCCTCGGAGCCGGGACGCGCCGCGTCGATGAAGCGCGGCTCTATATCGCCGAGCTTTTGCAGCGCCGGCTCCAGCGCGGCCTTCGCCGCCTCGGTCTGCGCCATGCGCTCGCCGAAGCTCTGGCTCTCGCTGCGATCGAGCACGATGGGAACGATGGTTCTCAGTGGCTCGCGCTGCTCGCGCAGCAGCGACGGATCGGTGAGCGCCAGCAGCACCAGCGCCAGCGTCGCGAGGCGCAGGGCCGCGCCGCGCCCGCCGGCGCGCAGCGACAGCAGCGCCACGATGATCGCCGCCACGCTCAGCGCGGCGAGCGCGGGCCAGGGCAGCAGCGGCGTGAAGGAGAGGGACAGCTCGCTCATTGGCCGAGCCGCTCCAAGAGGTCGCGGACATGGACCTGATCGGATTTGTAATTGCCGGTCAGCGTGTACATCACCAGATTGACGCCGCCGCGGATCGCGAGCTCGCGCTGACGCGCGCCGCCCGGCGTCAACGTGTAGAGCGGTTGGCCATTGCGATCGGCCGCCCAGGCGCCGGCGAGATCGTTCGAGGTTATCACCACAGACGAGACGCTGTCGGTCGCGCGCACGGGGCGCGCGGGATCGTCCTTGCTCTCCGGCGGCAGCGCCTCCACCCAGGTCTTGCCATTGATCGTGCGGCCGTAGAAGCCGTCGAGCAGATAGAAAGTCTTGGTGATGACGTGATCGCGCGGCGTGACCTCGAGCGGCGGAATGTCGAGATTGCGCGTCAGATCGCGCAGCCATTGCGTCTCCGGCGTCGGCGGTCCGCCCTCATGCGCGGTGAGCGCGTCGCGCGTATCGAAGACGATCGTGCCGCCCTGCTTCAGATAGACGCCGACCTTGGCGATGGTCTGCGCCGAAGGCAGCGGCGCGGAAGCGACGATCGGCCAATAGAGCATGGGATAGAAGGCCAATTCGTCACGCGCCGGATCGACGCCGACCGGCGCGCCGGGCGCGAAGGAGGTGCGCTGATTGAGCGCGCGCGACAGCGCCTCGAGGCCGAGCTTGCTGGTCTCGTCGGTGCGGGCGTCGCCGGAGACGACATAGGCGAGCCTCGTAGTCAGCGCCGCCTCGCGGTCGCGCGGCGAGGCTATGGCGGGCGCATCCTTGGCGCGGGCGCCCTGCGGCGCGGCGCTCAGCACCGCGAGCGCGCACAAAGCGCCGATGGCGATCGGCGCGGCGCGGCGCAATGCGCCGGACATGGACAGCAAGATCAGCCAATCGGCGAGCAGCGCGACAAAGACCAGCGCGAGCAGATAGGGGCGCAGATCGATCGGCGCGCCGGCGCGCAGCGCCGAGACCGAGAGCCCCTGCCCCGAAAAATCGAAGGCGCGCAATTCGTCGCTCGCGCGCAGCGGCTGCACGGCGACGGGGGCGTCGGCGGCGCCGTAGAGGCCCGGCGGATGCTCGCGGTTCGCGCCGCCGTCATAGTCACTTGCGATCGGCCGGGCGCTCGGCGGCGGCGCGCCGAGACGGCCGCGCCCATCCAGAGTGACGAGCGGCGCCAGAGCCGGCGCGTCGCTGCGCGCTCCGTCCTCGGCGCGGCGCGCCGCGGCCTCGCCGCTCTCGGCGGCGATCCTGTGCAGCATATCGATGAAGAGGCCGGAGATCGGCAGATTGGACCAGGCGGCGTCGGCGCTGACATGGAACAGCACGATGAGCCCCTTGCCGCGCCGCTCGGCGGTGACGAGCGGCGTGCCATCAGTGAGCGCGGCCCAGGTCTTGGCCGGGAGGCCCGGCTCCGGCTCGGCGAGAACCTGGCGCGTCACCGTCACCTCATCTGGAATAGCGAGCCCGTAGAATGGACTCGCCGCATCGAAGGGCGCGAGCTTTTTCGGCGTGTCCCAGGACATGGCGCCGCCGAGCACGCGGCCATTGCGGCGCAAGCGCACGGGGGTGAGATCGTCGTCGCCATTGGCGAGGCGCGCGCCAGCGAAGCGTAAGAGCACGCCGCCCTCATCGACGAAACGGGCCAGCGCCTCATGCGCGCCCTGCGGCAGCACGCCGACGTCGGCGAGGGCGACGATATTGGGCTGCTCGGCGATGAGGCCTGGCAAAGGATCGGCGGCGCCCGGCCGCGGCTCGCGCACCTCGGCGAAAGGCGCGAAGGCCTTTTGAAGATAGAATTGCGGCTCCAGCAAAGGCTGCGCGAGATCGGCGCTCGCGCCGCTCAGCACGGCGACGCGGCGAACCTTGGAGCGCCCGTCGAGCAGCGCCACGGCGCCGGCCGAAGCCTCGCCGTCGAGGCGGAGCAGCGACGCCTCATTGCGCAGCTCGATCGGCAGATCGAAGCGCGCTTTCGCTTTGTCTCCTGCGCCGAAATCGAAATGCGCCTGCGCCAGCACGCGGCCCTGCTGATCGAAAGCGGAAACGGAGCCGGACGCCGGCGCCGCGGCGGAGGCGCGGGCCACCTCCACCTCGAGGCCGGCGGCCGTGTTCTGCGGCGCGACGAGCGCGCGCGCAACATGATCGCTGGTCAGCGTCTCGACTTTCGCGCCGGCTGCGGCGGCAGTGGTCAGAGCCTCGGCGAATTGGCGCGCTCCGCCCTGCGCCAGCCCATCCGCGATCCAGACGATGCGCCCATGCGGATGGGCGGCGGCGAATTCTGCGAGCCTCGCGGCGGCGGCGGCGCGATCCGGCGCATAGGGCTGCGGCGCGAGCGCGCGCAGGCGCTCGTCGATCTTGCCGCCGTCCTCCGGCGTCGGCGCGGCGTCGGCCTGCGACATGGGCAGCACAGCGATCGTCGCGCCGGAACGCGCGGCGTCGGCGGCGAGCGCGCGCGCCGCCTCGATGCGGGCGTCGAAATCCGGCGCCGCCGGCCAGCCGTCGTCGATCGCGATCAGCAGCGGCGCGCTGGAGAAAGCGGCCGTCGCCACTGGCGTCAGCGCGGGGCCGGCCATGGCCAGAACGGCGAGGCCGGCGAGCGCGAGGCGCAGCGCCAATAGCTGCCAGGGCGTGCGCGAAGGCGTCTCCTCGCGGCGCAGCAGATCGAAGAGCAGGCGGATCGGCGGGAACACGATCTCGCGTGGGCGGGGCGGCGTCACCCGCAGCAGAAAATAGATAGCCGGCAGAGCCAGCAGCCCGAACAGGGCGAGCGGCGCGGCGAAAGTGAGGCCCATCAGACGCGCTCCAATCCAGAGGCGAGCGCAAAGCTCAAAGAAAGCGCCGCCTCCGCAGCGGGCCGGTCGGTGCGGTGGATGTGCAGCGAGAAGCCGACATCGGCGGCGGCTTTGGCGATCTCGTCCCTATGCCACGCGAGACGTTCCACATAGGCCTCCCGCCAGGATTGGGCGCGGCCTGCGCGCAGCTGCGCGCGGCTGTCCGTGTCGAGAAAGATCGTCTCGCCTTCGAAGGGAAAGGTCTCTTCCACCGGATCGGCGATCATCAGCAGCGCGCCCGCCGCGCCGTTTCCGGCGAGAGTCGTCAGACGTTCGGAAAGCGCCTGCGGATCGCAGAGGAAGTCAGAAATGAGCAGAGCCTTGGCGCCGCCGGGCAGCGCCGCCGCCTCCGGCAATTCGCCGCGCGCCGCGCCGCCCGCTGCGACGAGCGCCTGCGCGAGCCGCTCGATAATGTCGCGCGTCGACATGGGATGGGTGAGGCCGAGCAGCCCAATCCTTTCGCCGCCGCGCATGAGCACATCGGCGAGCGCGAGGCCGAGCGTCAAAGCGCGGTCGAGCTTGGGCTCCAACGCCAGAGAGGAGACGAAGCCCATGGAGGGCGAGCAATCCATCCATAGATAATAGGAATGGGCGGCCTCCCATTCCCGCTCGCGCACGAAGAGCCGGTCGTCGCGCGCCGAGCGGCGCCAGTCGATGCGATGCGCCGCCTCGCCGGCGCCGAAGGGCCGGAACTGCCAAAAATTCTCGCCCGTTCCGGCGCGCCTTCGGCCATGCGCGCCATGGACGACGGTCGCCGCCACTTCCCGCGCGCGGATGACGATATCGGGCAGCCGGCTGGCCAGCTCGGCGGCGTCCACGCCGCGCGCGAGCGCGAGCCGATCGGAAATGTCGAAAGCCTCGGTGGAAACCGCCGGTCCCGCCGCCACCTCAGCCGATCCTCGAGACGAGCTTCTCGACGAGGCCGGCGATGGTCTTGCCCTGCGCGCGCGCGGCGAAGGTCAGCGCCATGCGATGGCGCAGCGCCGGCGCGGCGAGCGCGGCCACATCGTCCAGCGAGGGCGACAGGCGCCCGGCGAGCAGCGCGCGCGCGCGCGTGGCGAGCATGAGGGACTGCGCCGCGCGCGGGCCGGGACCCCAGGCGACATGGGGCGCGATCTCGGGATCGCCCTCCCCCGGCCGCGCGGCGCGCACGAGATCGAGTATCGCATCGACGACCTTGTCGCCGACCGGCAATTGCCGCACCAGCCTCTGCGCCGCGATCAGCTCCTGCGCGGAGAGAGTTTTGCGCGCCTCGGTCACGCGATCGCCCGTCGTCTCCAGCAATATGCGCCGCTCGCTGGCGCGGTCGGGATAGTCGACGTCGATCTGGAGAAGAAAACGATCCAGCTGCGCCTCCGGCAGAGGATAAGTTCCCTCCTGCTCCAGCGGATTTTGCGTCGCCAGCACATGGAAGGGCCGCGGCAGATCGTGACGCTCGCCGGCGACGCTCACATGATATTCCTGCATCGCCTGCAGCAGCGCCGATTGCGTGCGCGGCGAGGCGCGGTTGATCTCGTCCGCCATCAGCAATTGCGCGAAGATCGGGCCTTTGACGAAGCGGAAGACACGCTTTTTATCGGCGGTCTCCTCGAGCACCTCGGAGCCCAGAATATCGGCCGGCAGAAGATCGGGCGTGAATTGCACGCGCCGCTCATCGAGGCCGAGCACGCGGCCCAATGTCTCGACGAGCTTGGTCTTGGCGAGGCCGGGCACGCCGACGAGCAGGCCGTGTCCGCCGGCGAGCAGAGTGACGAGCGCCTGCTCGACCGCCTCCTCCTGGCCGAAGATCACGGTGGAGACGGCGGCGCGGGCGCGGCCGATCTCTTCCAGGACACGCTCGGCTGCGGCGGCGGGAGCGCTCGCCAAATCTTGCTCGGTCATTGACTGTCCTTCGATCGGCGACGACGGCGGCGTCGCAGTTTCCCCCTAGGATAAGCCGGAAAGGACGCTTGTCGACGTTAAAGAATGTTTAATTTCGGCCGGAGGCGCGGCGCGCCCGGACAAACGGGTTCGCCGGCAAAAATGGCTTTTTGAGGCTCCAGGCCACGGCCGAGCCGAACGAAGCGTCGACCAAAGCGGCGCGCTCATTTGCGCATTCGTGAGTCCACGGCGAACACGGCGACGCAGCGGAGCCGCGAGCGCCAATCCTCTTCGACGAGAGCCGAACCGCATCCGCCGCAAACCTGCGGATACCCTTAATTATTTGCGATCTCGACAAATATTCGAGCTGGCCCTGGCCGTCGGCCGCTCGTGCTATGATTTGTTACTGGTTTCGGCGCGGCGATTCTTTTTCGGGCGAACGCGCCCTTGGTGCGAGGCGTCCCAATGTGGCGGGTCATCGTTCAACCGGCGTTGCTCTTCGTCACGCCTTTCGTCGCCTATGCGCTCTATCTTCTGGCGCGTCGGCGCTGGCCTTTCGTGGCCGCGCTATGGACGCGCGGCGTCGTCTCGTCGCTGACCATCGTCGGCCTCGCCATCGGCGTCGCCGGCTTTATTTTTCTCGTGCTGTTGTCGCCGCGCAACGAAGGGACCTATGTCCCGGCGCATATAGAGGACGGCCGGCTCGCGCCCGGCCGCTTTCAGTGATTTGCCGATCCGCCTGCTCGACAACCCCAAGATCATCCGCCTGCTCGAGGCTTTGCGCGCGACCGGCGGCGAGACGCGCATCGTCGGCGGCGCCGTGCGCGACTCGCTGCTCGGCTGTCCTCCACATGAGATCGACCTCGCCACCACCGCCCAGCCCGAGGCAGTGACCAAAGCGGCCGAGGCGGCGGGGCTCAAAAGCGTGCCGACCGGCATAGATCACGGCACGGTGACGGTGGTCGTCGAGGGAACGCCCTTCGAGGTGACGACGCTGCGCGAGGATGTCGAGACCTTCGGCCGGCACGCCAAAGTGCGCTTCGGCGATGATTTCGAGAAGGACGCGCTGCGCCGCGACTTCACCATCAACGCGTTGTCGCTCTCGCCCGACGGTCGGCTGCATGATTACACCGGCGGACGCGCGGATATAGAGGCGCGCCGCGTGCGCTTCATCGGCGATCCGGCGACGCGCATCGCCGAGGATCATTTGCGCGTGCTGCGCTTCTTCCGCTTTCACGCCGCTTTCGGCGAGGGACCGCTGGACCCCGCCGGACTACATGCGGCGATCATCGCCCGCGCGAGCCTCGCCAAGCTCTCCGGCGAGCGCATCCGCGCCGAGACGCTGAAGCTGCTCGCCGCGCGGAGGGCGGTCGAGGTGGCGCGTGAAATCTCGCAGGCGGGCGTGCTCGAGGTCGTCGTCGGCGCGAGCTTTCCGGCGCGGCTCGAGCGTCTGGCCGCGGTCGAGGCGGCGCTGTCCCACGCCGCCGATCCGCTGCTGCGCCTCTGCGCGCTCTGCGTTCTCATTCTCGAGGACGCCGATCGGCTGCGCGATCGGCTGCGGCTCTCCAACGCCGAGCATCGCCGCCTCGCCCATGCGGCGCGCCTGCTGGAAGGGCTCCATGGCGCGACATCGCCGCCGCGGGAGCTGGAGCTGCTGCGGCTCCTCTTCGAGCAAGGCCGCGGCGCCGCGCGCGACGCGCTGGCGCTGGCGCATGCGGAGAGCCCCGCCGCCGCCGATGCGGAATTCTGGCTGCGGGGCGCGCGTTTCCTCGCCGAGACCCCGGCGCCGGATTTTCCGGTGAAGGCCGCCGATCTCATGGCGCGCGGCCTCTCGCCCGGCCGCGCATTGGGCGCCGTGCTGAAGGAGCTGCAGGCCAAATGGATCCGCGCCGGCTTCCCGCGCGATCCGGCGACGGTGACGCGGCTCGTCGAGGAGGCGGCGCGCGACGCCCTGCGCCCGTCGAGGCTATAGCAGGCTGCGTCCGAACATCAGCACCGCCGCAAACAGGCAGAGCATGGCGACGACGAACAGAAGATCGGCGATCAGCTCATAATTGAGCGTCGTCCGCAGCTGCAGCAGCGAGACGAAGGAGAAGAGGCAGGCTCCGACGAAGCCGACCGCGGAGACCATGGCAACCTCGTCGAGCAGCGTGCTGTCGCTCACCTTGCTGATCTTGAGGCCGGTGATCAGCACGAAGCAGATGCCGAGCAGATTGGAGGCCGCGGCCAATATATGCGGCTGACGATTTTGAGACATATTTCCTGGTCTTGCGCCGGTGGAGCCGTGGCTCGAGGAAGTTCTAGGGCGCCGCCGCGCCGGGGCGAGAGGCGCTGCCGACCACACGCTCGCGCGCGGCGGAAAATCGCTCGCGCCTCTTTGCTTACGGCTTTTCTTTTCGCCGCTCGGCGCGCTATCATTCTCAGGTCGGCCGCGGGAGTTGCGTATGAGCGTCGAGACCAGACAGCCGAGAGACGTGGCGCGTCGCCTCGCCGATCGCGCCCGCAGCGTCAAGAGCGCGCGCAGCGACGGCTGGCGCCGTGAGACCTTCACGCTCGAGCGCGGCGAGGCCCGCGCCAAGGCGCGCGAATGGTTCGACCTCTATCCCAAAGCCGCCTATATGACCGAGATCGAGTTCTGGCGAGAGCTCGAGGATGGCCGCATCGAGTTCACCATCCGCCGCCTGCCCAGCGCCGACTGACCCCCTCCTTTCCTCTGGCGCTCGAATTGCTCTATTCGAGGGTCTTGATTTCAGGAGGGAAGATGCAACACGGCGTCGATCTCATCACGACCCTCGCCGCCGCGCTCGGCCTCGCGCTGTTCATGGGGCTCATCGCCGCCAAGCTGCGGCTCTCCCCGCTGGTCGGCTATCTCTTCGCCGGAATATTGATCGGCCCGGCGACGCCCGGCTTCGTCGCCGATGTGGCGCTCGCCGATCAGCTCGCCGAGATCGGCATTATTCTGCTGATGTTCGGCGTCGGCCTGCACCTCTCGCTCGACGACCTCCTCTCCGTCCGCCGCATCGCCGCGCCGGGAGCGGTCGTGCAAATGGCCATAGCGACGGCGCTCGGCGTCGGCGTCGCCAGCTATTGGGGCTGGCATTTCGGCGCGGCGCTGATCTTCGGCCTCTCGCTCTCCTGCGCCAGCACCGTGGTGCTGCTGCGCGCGCTGGAGGAGCGCGGCGAGATGGACACGATCAACGGCCGCATCGCGGTCGGCTGGCTCGTCGTCGAGGATTTGGCGACCGTGCTGCTGCTGGTGCTGCTGCCGCCGGCCGCCGGCCTGCTCGGCGGCGGCGATCCAGACGCCATGGCGGGCGGGACGAACCTTTGGCCGATCGTCGGCCTGACGCTCGCCAAAGTGGCGGCCTTCGTCATTTTGATGCTGGTGGTCGGGCGCTGGCTGTTCCCGCGCCTCCTGTTCTGGGTGGCGGGCGTCGGCTCGCGCGAGCTGTTCACGCTCTGCGTCGTGGCCACGGCGATCGGCGTCGCCTATGGCTCGGCCAAACTCTTCGACGTCTCCTTCGCGCTGGGCGCCTTTTTCGCCGGCATGATGATGCGCGAATCCGAGTTCAGCCATCGCGCCGCCGATGAATCCCTGCCGCTGCGCGACGCTTTCTCCGTCCTGTTCTTCGTCTCGGTCGGCATGGCCTTCGATCCGCGCGCTTTCGTCGAGGAGCCTTGGCGCGTGCTCGCCGTCGTCGGCATTGTGATGGTGGGCAAGACGCTCGCCGCCGTCGGCCTCACCCTCGCGCTGCGCTATCCGCTGGACACGGCGCTGACCGTCGGCGCCAGCCTGGCGCAGATCGGCGAATTCTCCTTCATTCTGGCCGGGCTCGGCGTCTCGCTCGGCCTCATCTCGCCGGACGGCCGCAATCTGATCCTCGCCGGCGCGCTGGTCTCCATCGCGCTCAACTCGCTCGTCTTCGTGTCCATAGAGCCGATCCGCGCGCGGCTCGGACAAAGAGCGCGCTCTCTCGATCCGCTGGCGGAGCTGCCGCCCGACGTCGACGATTCCCGCCTCGCCGGCCAGATCGTGCTGGTCGGCTATGGCCGTGTCGGGAGCCGCATCGGCGAGAAGCTGCTGGAATGGGGCGCGCCCTTCGTCGTCATCGAGCAGAATCGTGAATTGGTGGAGGCGCTGCGGTCACGAGATATCGCCGCCGTCTGCGGCGACGCCTCCGAGCCCGCAACTCTGGCGCAGGCCCATATCGCGCGGGCGCGCGCGCTGATCGTCTCGACGACGCCCGACAGCTGCGACCTGCAGAAAACGATCACTACGGCGCGGAGGGTCAATCCCGCCGTGGACGTGGCGCTACGCGCGCGCGACGAGGAGGAGGCGAAGCTGCTGGAGAGTCAGAACATCGGCCGGGTGTTCTCGCCGGAGACGGAGCTCTCGCTCGGCATGCTCGGCTATTTGTTCGAGCGGCTCGGCAAGAGCGGCTGATTACTCGATCTCGACGTCATAGCTCGGCGCCTCGCCCGCGCCGGCGAAGGCGAAGTGCCACCATTCGGTCGGCAGATTGTGAAAGCCATGGCTGCGCATCAGCGTCTCGAGGCGGCGGCGATGCTCCTGCGCCTGCGCACTCACATCCTTGTTCGCGGTCCAGGAGCGCTCGTCGAAATAGTCGAAAGGCGTGCCGAAATCCCAGCCCAGCACGCCGAGATCAACGGCGAGCCCGGTGGAATGCGATGATTTTTCGGCGATATAGCCGCGCGCGAACAGATCGCGCTTGTTCTCATGCGGATAATATTGCGCCTTCATGCTCTCGTCCGGGCCTTTCGCCCAATCGATGAAGGCGGCGACCGCGCGACGCGGGCGGTAGCAATCATAGAGGATGAGCTCGAAGCCTTGGCGCTTCGCCTCGCCCTGCACGGCGATGAGCGCCTTGGCGGCGTCCTCGCGCAGCCAGCATTGCGCGGCCTTGTAGCCGGGCACGGAACGGCCGGTGAAATTATCGGCGCCGGCGTAGCGCATGTCCTGCACGATCTGCGGCGCGAGATCGGCGAGCCGCACGAAGCCTGGCGGAATCGCGGCGGCGGCGGCGGCGCAAGCGACGCAGGCGCCGGCGGCGATATCGCGGGTGGTTTTGGAGGTCATGATGCTCGATCCCGGACGGTTACATTGGAACGGCGTTCTACTCGAAGAGGGTTGACGGACTTCGGCTATGGCGCCGCTGGTTGAGTCGTCGCCGAGATGTTAAGATGAATCGAGGATCGCGACGGCTTCACGGGAATGCGCGGGCGCCGCCGACGACGCCTATCACGCGCTCGGCCGTCGGGTAAATCTTTGTTCTGTCCGCGAGCGCCCGCAGACCGCCTATTGCTCGACGATTTTTCATTGGAAGCTTCCATGGCGCAGCCAGCAAGGTTTTTCTTCCTTTCGCTTCTTCTCGGCTTGGCCCACGCGCCCGAGGCCGGCGCCGCGGAATCCCTCGCGCCGGACATTGCATTCGGCGACGACGCCATCCGGCAGATCGTCGAGCGAGCCGCCACAGAAATTCGCGTCGCCTATGTCGACCCAGACAAGGGCGAGTCGGCGGCGAGAACGATTGAAAACGCGGCCGCCGCGGGCGACTACGCCGCGATCGAAACGCCCGAACAGCTCGCATCGAGATTGACCTCCGACCTGCAGGCAGTGGTCCCGGACGCGCATCTGCGGGTGATCCGCCTCCCTAGACCCATTCCCGACGGTCTGCGCGCCCCCGCGAGCCAGCCTGCGAGCCGGAGCGGCTTCGAGCGCGTCGACCGCCTCAAAGGAAACATCGGCTATGTCCGGTTGGCGCGCTTCATCCCGCTGGCGAGTTTCAAGGAGCCCGCCAATTCGGCGATGCGGCTCCTCGCCGACGTAGACGCGTTGATCGTAGATCTGCGGGGCAATGGCGGCGGCGATCCCGCCTCAGTCGCTTATCTGTGCAGTTTCTTCTTCGATTCTGCGCGGCCTGTGCACGTCAACGACCTCGTCTGGCGCGAGCGTGGGACCATGAATTTTCGAAAGGACGCGTTTTGGACGGAGCCGACGCCAGTCCAGCACTTCGCGACGCCGCTCTATATTCTCGCCGGCCCGCAGACTTTTTCCGGCGGCGAAGAATTCGTCTATGACATGAAGACTCTGGGCAGAGCGCAGGTGATCGGAGCGACGACGAAAGGCGGCGCCAATCCGGGCGGGGTCTTGCCGCTCGGGAGTGGGCTCGGCGTATTCGTCCCCTCGGGCCGCGCCGAAAATCCGATAACCAAGTCCAATTGGGAAGGACGCGGCGTCGAGCCGGATGTTCGCGTCGATCCCGACGCCGCCTTCGCTGTGGCGGTCGAGGCCGTCGTCGCGGGTCGGCCGACGACGAAAGAGGCTGCGCTCCCGACGGCGAGCGCAGAGCTTTCGCAATGGAGCGAAGAATCGCTCCTCGAAAAAGTATATGTCCGAACGACGCCCTACGACGGCGGCGAGATCGCCGTGCGGCGGCTCGCCGAGGAATTCGCCGCTGGGCAGCCAAATTACGATCTGATTTCGGAGCGGATGGCGGCTCCTATTCGAGCGCAGCTGTCGGCGTTTCAGTCGACGCTCGGCGCTATCGGCGCCGTGCGGTCGGTGGCGCTCAGACGGGTGGGCGAGATCGGAGACGTCTATAGCGTCGAGCATGAACGCGGACGCAGCGAATGGACCATCATCGTGCAGGACGGAAAAGTGCAGCTCGCGTTTTTTCGCCCGGAATAGCGCGCGTGATCACATCCGCCTCAGCGTCACCACGCGGTTCGTGTTAGTGCCCTTGGCGTTATTGCCGACGCCCCAGCAATTGCTGGTCTTGGTGAAGCTCTGGCTGTTGACCAGCACAAAGAGCCGCTCGAAAGGCAAGCCCTCCGCCGCGCGCCAGACCAGTCGCTCAAGCAGGACCTTTCCGCCGCGCACCTCGCCGACCTCGAAGGCGACATGTCCGCCGGGCGCGACGATGCGCGCGAATTCCGCGAGGCAGGCGCGCACCATTCGCTCCCACTCCGCCTCGCTGCGATGCGCGGAAATGCGCACCGCATCCGTATCGACACCGGCGAACCAATTGCGCAGCCAATTGTCGCTCGCATATTGCACGACATCCAGAAAGGGCGGCGAGGTGACGATGAGCTGAACTTCCGCCTCGCCGGCATAGGGCGCGCGCCAGGCTTCGCTGGTGGCGAGCACGGCGGGCGGATGCGGCGGCGGCGCGCCATCGGCGAGAAGCGCGCGCGATTTGCGCAGGATGAGCGCCGCCACATCGCGCAAGGGCGGCATCTGCTCGCGCTTGGCGTTGATCTTGGCCTGTGCCTCGATGGAAACCGCCTGGTTCGGCGGCAGCGAATAGACCGAGAAAAAGCCGGGCGAATGGCCGGTCAGGCGATTGATCGCGACCATGCGAATCCAATCGTCGACCTCATCCGTGTCGCGCTCGAGCAAATGGCGACGCAGCGCGCAGAGGCGGCGTAAAGTCTCGGGATGATAGAAGACGAGAAGATCGCTTCGCTCGATCTCGCCTTGCTCCCAAGGGATTTCGCCGAGGCGTTTCTCTATGGCCGCGAGCGGCGGCGGCGACAGGCGTGGACGCGTCAGCAGAATGGAGAGCGGATTAATGTCCGCGCCCATGGGCCGCCGCCCTTGCAGCGCAGCCTCGAGCGGCGTCGTGCCGCGGCCCATGAAGGGATCGAGCACGGCGTCTCCCGGCGAGGTGAGGCGCGAGATGAAAAAGCCCGGCAACTGCGGCTTGAAGCAGGCGCGATAGCTGATCTCGTGCAGCGAATGCGCCTGCCGCTGCGCCGAGGTCCAGAATTCATTGACGAGATAGAGGAGGCCTTCCTCCTCTATCCGCCGCGTCGGCGCGCCGAAAGCGTCGAAGGCGAGCAGCTCTGCTTGAAGAGAATCGGTCGAGCAGGCGAGATTGCGAGCGAGCGCTTGGGGCATGAATCACCCTTGTTCACGCCGACTATAGCGCCTTCGCCTCTCCGCGCGCCCAGCCTTCCTTCGTCTGCGCAATGAAATCGGCGAGACGCCCCTGCTCTATCGCCTCGCGCAGGCCCGCCATCAGCTCCTGATAATAGGCGACATTGATCTCTGTCAGCAGCATCATGCCGAGGATTTCTTGCGCCTTCACCAGATGATGCAGATAGGCGCGGGAATAGTCGCGCGCCGAGGCGCAGGCGGCGCCTTCGTCGAGCGGCGCGGCGTCGTCGGCATGACGCGCATTACGAAGATTTACGCGGCCGAAGCGCGTGTAGGCGAGGCCATGGCGCCCGGCGCGCGTCGGCATCACGCAATCGAACATATCGACGCCGCGCAGCACGGATTGCACGATATCGTCCGGCGTGCCGACGCCCATGAGATAGCGCGGCTTCTCCTCGGGCAGATGCGGAATGACAATGTCGAGCATCGCCAGCATCACATCCTGCGGCTCGCCGACGGCGAGGCCGCCTATGGCGAGGCCATGGAAATCCATGGCCGCCAGCGCCTTCGCGCTCTCTATCCGCAGCGGCGGCGAGGCGCCGCCCTGCACGATGCCGAACAGCGCCTTGCCTCTGGCGTCGCCGAACGCCTTGCGCGAACGCTCCGCCCAGCGCAGCGAGAGGCGCATAGCGCGCTCGGCCTCCGCATCCGTGCAAGGCAGGCGCACGCATTCGTCGAATTGCATGTGAATGTCGGAGTCGAGCAGACGCTGAATCTCCATCGAGCGCTCGGGCGTCAGCATGTGACGCGAGCCGTCGATATGGGATTGGAAGGCGACGCCCTCCTCGTTCAGCTTGCGCAGCTTCGATAGCGACATCACTTGAAAGCCGCCGGAATCGGTGAGGATCGGATGCGGCCAATTCATGAATTTATGCAGGCCGCCGAGCGCGGCGACGCGCTCCGCGCCGGGGCGCAGCATCAGATGATAGACATTGCCGAGCACGATATCGGCGCCGGTCGCGCGCACATCCTGCGGAAACATCGCCTTGACCGTCGCCGCCGTGCCGACGGGCATGAAGGCCGGCGTGCGTATGTCGCCGCGCGGCGTCGAGACGAGGCCGCGCCGCGCCGCGCCGTCCTTCGCCAGCAGCCGAAAAGAAAATTGCTCGGTCATGCGTCTCTCTCACTCAGCTCTTGGCGCCGAGAGACGCCACTTTGACGATCTCATAAACACCGAAATCGCGCTCGTTCCAATGCATGGCGAAGCGCTCGCCGACCTTGATGACGACACTGCGCAGATCGGTGCGCCACGCTTCCGCCGCGCCGACGCCGAAATCCAGAGCGCCGTCGCGCCGCAGCACGAAAGGCCGACATTTGCCGCCGGAAAGATCGCAGGCGCCGAATGTCTCCCAATGCGAGATCACGCGGCGGCTGTCGGCGTCTATGCGTAGATCGAGCGTCAGCGGACATTCGGTGCGATCGTCGCGCCAGAGCGCCAGCACGCGCACATCGAGGAAAGCCGGCTCGCTCATTTGCGCAGCAGCAGGCAAGCGTCGCCGTAGGAATAGAAGCGATAGCCGCAAGCGATCGCATGGGCGTAGGCCGTTCGCATGCGCTCGAGGCCGGCGAAGGCGCAGATCAGCATGAACAAGGTCGAGCGCGGCAAATGGAAATTGGTGAGCAGCGCGTCGACGGCGCGGAAACGATAGCCGGGCGTGATGAAGATCGCCGTGTCGCTCGCGAATTCCGCGAGCGTTCCGTCCTCGCGCGCAGCGCTCTCCAGCACGCGCAATGCGGTCGTTCCCACAGCGACGATGCGCCCTCCCCGCGCGCGCGTCTCGTTCAATGCGCGCGCGGTGGCGGCGTCGACGCGTCCCCATTCGGAATGCATCTTATGCCCGGCCGTATCCTCGACCTTCACCGGAAGAAACGTCCCGGCGCCGACATGCAGCGTCACGCGATGCAGCGCGACGCCCTTCGCCTGCAGCTCCTCGACGAGGCGCGGCGTGAAATGCAGCCCCGCCGTCGGCGCGGCGACAGCGCCGGCGTTGGCGGCGAACAGGGTTTGATAGTCGGTCTCGTCGCGTGCGTCGGCGGCGCGTTGGCCGGCGATATAGGGCGGCAGCGGCATGACGCCGGCGGCCTCCACGGCTTCGTCCAGCGCGGCGCCCGCGAGCGCGAAGCCGAGCAATATCTCGCCATTCTCGCCCTTCTCGAGCGCCGTCGCCGCGAGCGCGCCATCCGCGCCGAAGCGCACGGTCTCGCCGATAGCGAGCTTCTTCGCCGGCTTGACCAGCGCGCGCCAACGATCGGCCGCGACGCGTTCGATGAGCGTCGCCTCTATATGAGCGCGCGTTTCGCCGCGCGCGCGAAAGCCGGAGAGACGCGCATGAATGACGCGCGTGTCATTGACGACGAGCGCGTCGCCGGGCGCGAGGAAGTCCGGCAGATCGCGAATGGAGCGGTCGAGAAAGGCGCCGTCCGGCGGCGCGACGAGCAGACGCGCGCTGTCGCGCGGCTCGGCGGGACGCAGCGCGATCCGGTCTCGCGGAAGCTCGAAATCGAAGAGATCGACGCGCATGAGTGTTTTTGCGAAGCCTGCGTGCGCGACTCCTTCTCCCACGCGTGGGAGAAGGTGGCCCTCGCGTCAACGAGGGTCGGATGAGGGCGCCGCCGCTCGATCGGCGCCGCCTCGAAATTTGTTCGACGAGGGCGATGGCGAGAGCCCTCATCCGACCCGGCTGCGCCGGGCCACCTTCTCCCGCAAGCGGGAGAAGGGAACGCGAACTTTCATAAGCGGCCGAAATCAGACCAGCGAGGCCTTGACGATCTTGTCCGGGTCCTTCACCGGCTCGCCGCGCTTGATCTTGTCGACATTCTCCATGCCGGAGATCACCTCGCCCCACACCGTATATTTCTTGTCGAGGAAGCGGGCGTCGTCGAAGCAGATGAAGAATTGCGAATTGGCGGAATCCGGGTTCTGCGCGCGCGCCATGGAGCAGGTGCCGCGCACATGCGGCTCGGCGTTGAACTCCTGCTTCAGATCGGGATATTTCGAGCCGCCGGTGCCGGTGCCGTGCGGACAGCCGGTCTGCGCCATGAATCCGTCGATGACGCGGTGGAACACGATCCCGTCATAGAAGCCTTCGGAGACGAGCTTCTTGATATGCGCCACATGGTTGGGCGCGAGATCGGGACGCAGCTTGATCAGAACGTCGCCCTGCGTCGTCTCGAGCTTCAGATTTTCGGACATGTCCACTCCTGTCGGTTTTGCATTTTCGCCCGGCGAAGCAATCCGAGGGCCGCGGCGCTCGGATTGCAGCGCGAGAAGGCGCGATCAGCTATTGTCGCCGGCGAGGCGCAGCTTGATGATCTTGTCCGGGCTCGTCACCTTGCCATTGTCGGCCTTGTCGCCCTTCTTGATCTTGTCGACGACATCCATGCCGGAGACGACCTCGCCGATCACCGTATATTGCTCCTCGAGATAGCGCGCCGGCGCGAGGCAGATGAAGAATTGCGAATTGGCCGAGTCCGGGTTCTGGCTGCGCGCCATGCCCAGAGTGCCGCGCACGAATTTCTCCTTGGAGAATTCGGCGGGGATGTTCGGCAGGTCGGACTTGCCCATGCCCGTGCCGGTCGGATCGCCGGTCTGGGCCATGAAGCCGTCGATGACGCGGTGGAAGACGATTCCGTCGTAGAAATGACGCTTGGCCAAGGTCTCGATCTGCGCCACATGCTTGGGCGCTATGTCGGCGCGCAGCTTGATGACGATGCGGCCGTCCTTGGTGTCGAGATAGAGCGTATGCTCGGGCGCATCCTCGGCGCGGGCTGCGCAGGCGGAAGCGGCGGCGAGAGCGGCGAGCGTGAAGCTGCGGCGATCGATAGGCAATCGAGCCTCCCTTTGCGTTGTTTTCTGTCAGCGTCTGGAGAGCGCGCGGCGCAGAGCCTCCGCCGCCTCTGGCGGAACAAAGGCCGAGACATCGCCTCCGAGCGAGGCGATCTGCCGCACGAGCGTCGCAGTAATGTGACGAACCGCTGGAGACGAAGGGTGAAAAATGGTCCTGATCTCCGGCGCCATGGCGAGATTCATCCCCGCCATCTGCATTTCATAGTCGAAATCGGAGCCGTCGCGCAATCCGCGCAGGATCAGCCCTGCGCCATGCTCGCGCGCCGCCTCCACCGCGAGCCCGGCGAAGGAGACGACTTCGAAGCGGCAGGAGCGCGCCTCCTCGAGTCCGGCGCAGACCGTCTCGATCAGCGAGACGCGCTCATCGAGCGGGATCAGCGGCGTCTTGCCCGGATGCGCGCCTATGGCGATGACGAGGCTGTCGCATAGGCTCGCCCCGGCCCGGATCACGTCCAAATGGCCGAGGGTCAGCGGATCGAAGGAGCCGGTGTAGAGGGCGGTGCGGGTCATGGCGGGGATATAGGCGATTTTCTGGGCGTCGTCAGGGCGTGAGCGCTCATCGACCTGTTGACGTCATGCGGATTTTGGGAAGAGCCGTTCGACCTTGATCGACCCGGCTCTAGCGCGCACCAGCGAGAGGTCATGGTTCGCCTGCAGACGAAGCCAAGCATCGGCCGTGCTTCCGAGCGCCGTCTCCAGGCGGAACGCCATCTCGGGCGTTATCGCCGATCGCCCGGCTATGACGTTATGCAGCTGTTGCCGGGTGACGCCGAGAGCTTTTGCCGCCTCGCTCACAGAAACGCCCATTTCCTCGATGCTGTCTCCGATGGTCTGCCCCGGATGAGGAGGGTTTTTCATCGCCATGATCAGCCTCGCTCAGTGATAGTCGACGAGGTCGACATCTGAGACCTCTCCCTTTTCCAAACGAAAAACGATCCGCCAATTCGCGCGAACCGTGATCGACCAGAAGCCATGCAGCTCGCCTTTGAGCGCATGCAGCCGAAAAGTCGCCAAATCCATGTCGGCCGGAACTTCGGCAATGTCCAGCAGAGCGAGGATCTGCTTGATCTTGCGCAGCTGGTCAGCGCTGACGCCCTTTGGATCGTCCTGCTCGAACAGCCGCTTTAGTCCCTTGTGCCGAAAGCTCGCGATCACTCGATCCAGCCGCCATTGTAAAACATCGATTTACATTTGTCAGCTCACCCCAGGCTCGCCTTCACCGTCTCGATCAGCTGCTTCAGGCTGAAAGGCTTCGGCAAAAAGCCGAAATCGCCCTCCGGCAGATTCTTGGCGAACGCCTCCTCGGCGTAGCCCGAGACGAACACCACTTTCGCCGTCACGCCGCGCTTGCGCAATTCCGCGAACATGGCGGGGCCGTCCATTTCCGGCATCACCACGTCAGACACGATGAGGTCGATGCGCTGGCCCTCGCGCTCCACCACTTCCAGCGCCTCGAGGCCGGAGGCGGCCTCCATCACCTTATAGCCGCGCGAGCCGAGCGCCCGGGCCGCGAAGGCGCGCACGGCGTCCTCATCCTCGACCAGCAATATGGTCCCCTGCCCCGTGTAATCGGCGGCGGGCTTGGCGGCCTCGGGCTTGGCGGCGACCTCGCGGACCTCGGGCACATGGCGCGGCAGGAAGATGCGAAACACTGTTCCGCGTCCGAGCTCGCTGGCCGGGAAAACGAAACCGCCCGACTGCTTGACGATTCCGAACACCATCGACAGGCCGAGGCCCGTGCCTTTGCCGACCTCCTTGGTGGTGAAGAAGGGCTCGAAAATCTTGGCCATCACATCCGGCGCTATGCCGGCGCCATTGTCCTCGACCTCGATCAGCACATATTCGGCCGGCGTCAGCGAAGCCTCGCCGAAGGCGGCGCATTCGCCCGCAGCGACATTGCGCGTGCGCAGCTGGATGCGCCCGCCCGATTCCGGCATGGCGTCGCGGGCGTTCACCACCAGATTGATGATGACCTGCTCGAATTGATTGATGTCGGCCTTCACGAACCACAGATCGCGGCCGTGCTTGAGATCGACCTCGACCTTCTCGCCGACGAGACGGCGCAGCAGCAATTGCAGCTCCGACAGCACGTCGCCGAGCTGCAGCACCTGCGGCCGCAAGGTCTGGCGGCGCGAGAAGGCGAGCAGCTGCCGGGTGAGGCCGGCGGCGCGATTGGCCGTCTGCTTGATCTGGATGATGTCCTGGAAGGACGGATCGGTCGGCCGGTGATTGGCGAGCAGCAGGTCCGAATAGCCGATGATGGCGGTGAGCATATTGTTGAAATCATGCGCCACGCCGCCGGCGAGCTGGCCGACCGCCTGCATTTTCTGCGATTGGGCGAAGCCCTCCTGCAGCTTGCGATGCTCGGTGGTGTCGAGCGCATAGATGGTCGCGCCCTTTTTGCCGGCGTCCTCCGAGGGGGCGACGAAGAAGCGCGCCGAGCGCGTCGGCAGTCCGTCCTCCTCCTGCAGCGCGGCGTCGATGGGCGGCACGTCGCCACGATTGTCCAGAGCGGCGGCGATCGCCTCCTTCAGCGCGGCGCGGTCGCGCTCGACGACGCTGGCCAGCACCGGCCAGGCGGCGGCGCCCTTCAGCGCCTGCGGCAGCAGCTTGGCGAAGGCGGCGTTGGAGCGCGTGACCTTGCCGTCGGGATCGACGGCGGCGATGGCCATGGGCGTCGAATTGAAGAAGCGCGCGAAACGTACTTCTGCGGCGCGCAGATCCTCCTCCGGCTCCTCGCCGGCGGTGCGGTTGAGCACCAAGGTCCGCGAGGCGCCCGGCGCGCCGTCCTGGCCGAAGGCGACGCGATGCAGCAGCCGCACCGGCAGAGAGCGGCCGTTGCGGCGCTTCAGATCGAGGTCGATCTGCGCGGTGCGCACCTCGCCCGAGCCGCCGGTGATGGCGGTGAGCAGAGTCGAGCCATTATTGGCGACGATATCGGCGAGCGAGACGCCGCCCGAGCCGACCTGGGTGAGGTCGTAGCCGAGCCAGCCCGCCAGCGTCTTGTTCATATAGGAGATCGCCCCGTCCGGGCCGGCCGAGAAAAAGCCCGCCGGCGCATGGTCGAGGAAGTCGATCGCGTGCTGGAGCTCCTGGAAGACATTCTCCTGGCGCTGGCGATCGGCGGTGGCGTCGACGACTGTCCACAGATTCGTGTGGCGCGCGCCGTCGCGCTCGAGCGGACGCACGCGAATGCGATACCAGCCGACCTCGGCGTCCCCGGTCAGCGGCGGAACGAGCCGCACATCCTCGACATGGGCGCGCCTGGCGCGGGCCGCCTGGGCGAGGCGATAGATCGCTTCCGAGACTTCCGCCGGCCCGGAGAACAGCCGCTCGACCGTCAGCAGCCCGGCCGGATCGCGCGAGCCGCACAGCTCGAGATAGGCGTCGTTAGCGTAGACGATCTGCGTGTCGCCCTCGGTGACGAGCAGCCCCTCGGAGAAGGAATCGGCGATCTGACGGGCGACGTCGAGCCGCGCGGAACGGCCCGGAAAGCGCAAAAATCCAACGGCATAGGCGAAGGCGCAGAAAACGCCGGCGACGGCCAGCAGCGCCAGCAGGCCGACGGCGAATTTGGGCGCGACTGGCGCCGGCAGCAGCGAGGCCACGACGATCGAGCCCACGAGGGCGATGGCGAGCGCGAGGACCAGGCCGACATTGCCGGGGCGTTCGGTGCGGTCATAGGCGGGCGGCGCCGTCCTGTCGGTCACGGGAATCGTCTCATGAATCGTTTCATGGGCCGCCTCATTGGCCGTATCTCGGGCCGTCTCTCGCCGTCGGATGGGCTCCTGCGCCCACAAACGCTGCGGCGCAGGCAGAATCAGGCGGAACAATGGCCCCGGCCGGGGCTCATGGCAATGTCCTTGCGCATTTTCCGCAAGCGCGAATCACGAAGAATGCACTATTAACCATTGCTTAACCTTTGAGGCGCGCTTGCGTCCAACGCTGATAGACTGCATTCTCGCGCCGCGTCACGACGAAAGAAAAATCGATTCATGCCGTCCAGCATCACACAGTCGCAGCTCCTGCCGATACTCGCCGCAATTGTCGCATTCCTGTTCGCGGCGCTGCTGCTCGTCTATATCTACCGGCTCTTGTTCGGACGACGCATCAAGGCTCCAGGGCCGCGCAACCGGCCGCGCCGGCTCGATATCGTCGATACTTTCGATGTCGACGGCGATCGGCAGCTCGTTATCGTGCGCCGCGACAATGTCGAGCATCTCCTGCTCATCGGCGGGCCGAATGATCTCTTGGTCGAGGCGTCGATCAGCCGGGTCGAGGCCCGCGAGCAGCGCCCGCGCGAGAAAGAGGCTCCCTCCGCCGGCCCCGGCTGGCCGCTCGGCCCTTCCGCCGCGCCGCAGGCGCCGGCTCACGCCCCTACGCCGACCCCGTCTTTTCCGCCGACGCTCGGCCCGGCCTCTTCGCCCGTGGAGAGCGAGGCTCCCAAGGCGCCGGTCGAGCCTGCGCCGCCTCCGTCGGCCGGTCTCGCGCCGCTGCCGCCGGATCTGTTCGGCCCTCCGCCCTCCAAGCCCGCTCCGCCGCCCGCGCCCGAGGCGCCTGCCCGCGCCGGAACGCCGCGCTTCACGCCGCAGCGCCCGCCCTTCACCCCGACGCCGCGCCCGCCGCGGCCCGCGCCGCCGCCTTTCCTGTCGCGCGCCGCCAAGCCGCCGGTCCCGCCGCCGGCCGCCGAGGTCCCCCTCCGCCGCCGCCCGCTCCCGAGGAACCGCCGCATCCGCCCGCTCCTGAGCCGCCGCCGGAGCCCGTGGCTGTCGAACCGCCGCCGCCCCCGCCGCCTGCGCCGGAGGAGCCCGCGCCGCCGCTCGCCGAGCCAGATCCGCTCGACTCGCTGGAGGCCGAAATGGCCCGTCTGCTGGGTCGGCCGGAATCCAAGCCCTGAAAATAAAACAGCGCCCGCGGAGATTTTCCGCGGGCGCTTTGGTTTGCATCTGACCGAAAAAGAAGAGAAGCCGTCAGTCGTCCCGATAGACGCGCTCACGACGCTCATGCCGCTCCTGCGCCTCGATCGACAGAGTGGCGATCGGCCTCGCGTCGAGACGCTTCAGCGAAATCGGCTCGCCCGTCTCCTCGCAATAGCCATAGGTGCCGTCCTCGAGCCGCGCCAGAGCGGCGTCGATCTTGGAGATCAGCTTCCTCTGCCGGTCGCGAGCGCGAAGCTCGATCGCGCGATCGGTCTCCGACGAAGCGCGATCCGCAAGGTCGGGGTGGTTCTCGTTCTCGCTCTGCAGAGTGGCGAGCGTGTCGCGGCTCTCCTGCAGTATCTCGTCCTTCCACGCGAGCAGCTTGCGCCGAAAATACTCGCGCTGCCGATCATTCATGAAATCTTCTTGCTCGGACGGTCTGTAGCTCGCGTCTAGATCCACCGCCATTGCCGCGAATCCTCCCTAAGCCTGAACGCGGCGTCTATATAGCCGCGCCGCTCGGGTTGCACAATCACTTCGTCGCGCGCTCATTTACCGAGCGAAAGCGCGGCTGCGAGATTGGAATCGATCTTGTCGAGGAAGCCGGTGGTCGACAGCCATTTCTGATTATGGCCGACGAGCAGCGCCAGATCCTTGGTCATGAAGCCCTGCTCCACCGTGGAGACGCAGACCTGCTCGAGCGTCAGCGCGAAGCGCGCCAGCGCCTCATTGCCGTCGAGCTTGGCGCGATGCGCGAGCGCGCGCGTCCAGGCGAAGATGGAGGCGATGGAATTGGTCGAGGTCGCGTGGCCCTTCTGATGCTCGCGATAATGGCGCGTCACCGTGCCATGCGCGGCCTCCGCCTCGACGGTCTTGCCGTCCGGCGTCATCAGCACGCTCGTCATCAGGCCGAGCGAGCCGAAGCCCTGCGCCACCGTATCCGACTGCACGTCGCCATCGTAATTCTTGCAGGCCCACACATAGCCGCCGGACCATTTGAGCGCCGAGGCGACCATATCGTCAATGAGGCGATGCTCATAGGTGAGGCCCTGCGCCTGGAATTGCGTTTTGAACTCGGCGTCGAACACTTCCTGGAACAGATCCTTGAAGCGCCCGTCATAGGCTTTCAAAATCGTGTTCTTGGTCGAGAGATAGAGCGGGAATTTGCGGTTCAGCGCGTAATTCATCGAGGCGCGCGCGAATTCGCGGATCGACTCGTCGAGATTGTACATCGCCATTGCGACGCCGGCGCCGGGGAAGCGGAACACTTCCTTCTCGATCACCGCCCCATCGTCGCCCTCGAACTTCATCGTCAGCCGACCCTTGCCGGGCGTGCGGAAATCGACGGCGCGATATTGATCGCCGAAGGCGTGGCGGCCGATGACGATCGGCTGCGTCCAGCCGGGCACGAGGCGCGGAACATTCTTGGCGATGATCGGCTCGCGGAAGATGACGCCGCCCAGAATATTGCGGATCGTGCCGTTGGGCGACTTCCACATTTCCTTCAGGCCGAATTCCTGCACGCGGGCTTCGTCCGGCGTGATGGTGGCGCATTTGACGCCGACGCCATGCGTCTTGATCGCCTCGGCGGCGTCGATCGTCACCTGATCATTGGTCGCGTCGCGGTTCTGAATGGAGAGATCGTAATAGAGCAGCTCGAGATCGAGGTAAGGGTGGATGAGCTTGTCCTTGATATAGGCCCAGATGATCCGGGTCATCTCGTCGCCGTCGAGCTCGACGACCGGATTCGCGACCTTGATCTTGCTCATGAAATGCCTCTCCCCGCGTGAGCCGCCGGCCTTATAGCGCGCGCCTGCCGCAAGGCAAAGCAGGCGCCATAGGCAAATCTGCGTCGCGCAGTCGCGTTCGCGCTTTTCTGAAAGGCGATTTTGATCGACGGCTGCCGAATGTTCAGGCGCCGACGCTCACGGCGCGCTCGCCGAGAGAATTCGACCGGCGTTTCCAATAGCACGATATGCGCATATCGTGCTATAAAACCCCGAGGAGGCTCGCCATGAACGTATCCGTCGGCAAGCATTGGGAAGAGTTCATCGATTCCCTCGTCAAGCAGGGCCGCTACGCTTCGGCGACCGAGGTGATGCGCGAGGGCCTGCGCCTCGTCGAGGAGCGCGAAGCCAAACTGAAGGCGCTGCGCGAGACGATAGAGGCGTCGCTGGCAGAAGGGGGCGAGCACAGCGACGAAGAGGTGGCCGCTTATCTCGATAAGAGAGCCCAGGAACTGAAAGCGCGAGGATATTGATTTGCGCCGACTCGTCTATTCGAGCGCGGCGCGACGAAGCCTCGGCGATCTTCTCGAATATCTGACGATCGAAATGGGTGCGGAAGCGCTCGCTTCGCCGATCGTGCGGCGCATTCGGGACAAATGCGTGAAGCTCGCGGAACTGCCCGCTATTCTCGGCAGGCCTCGCGACGATCTCGCGCCCGGCCTGCGCAGCTTTCCTTTCCGAGGTTTCGTGATCTTCATGCGCTATAGCGACGACAGGCTCGATATCATCGACATCGTGCACTCACGGCGGGACGCCGACGCCGTGATGGGCGAGACCGAGCATTGATCCCGTGACCGGCGCCGGTACCGACCACACCAAGCAAAGCCTCGAGGGCGGGCCGACCATTGTGCTCGTGCGGCCGCAGCTCGCGGTCAATATCGGCATGTGCGCGCGCGCCATGGCCAATTTCGGCCTCTCCGATCTGCGGCTCGTCGCGCCGCGCGAGGGCTGGCCGACACGCGATCCCGTCTATCGCGAGGCCTCTTACGCCGCCGCCGCTGGCGCCGCGCATCTGCTCGATTCGGCCAAGCTCTACGAGACCGTGCGCGAGGCGATCGCCGATCTCTCCTTCGTCTATGCGGCGACGGCGCGCGGGCGCGGCCAAGTGAAGCCCGTGGTGACGCCCGCGACCGCAATGTCCGATACCGTCCTGCGCATCAAATCGGGCGAGCGCCATGGCGTGATGTTTGGCCCGGAGCGCACCGGCCTCGACAATGACGATGTCGCGCTCGCCGATTCGATCCTCACCTTTCCGGTCAATCCCGCCTATGCCTCGCTCAATCTGGCGCAGGCTGTGCTGCTCACCGGCTATGAATGGTTCCGCTACGCCCATGGCGAGACGCTGCCCTTCGACGTCATCGAGCGCTCCCCCCCCGCCACCCGCGAGATGACGCTCGCCTTCTTCGACTATTTGGAGAAGCATCTCGACGAGCGGCAGTTCTTCCGGCCCGAGACGAAGAAGCCGGTGATGTCGCGCAATCTGCGCAACATGTTCCACCGCATGAACATGACCGAGCAGGATGTGCGCACGCTCTGGGGCGTGGTGGTGCGGCTGGTGGAAGGCCCGCGGCGCGAGCCGAAGAAGGCGGCGCGGCGCAAGAAAGACGAGCAAAGCTGAACCAGTTCGCGCTCCTTCTCCCATTCGTGGGAGAAGGTGTCACGCGAATGCGTGACGGATGAGGGTCCGTCCGCCGATGCGGCGCCATGGGACAGCGCGAGCGCTGCGAGGACCCTCATCCGACCCCGCTTCGCGGGGCCACCTTCTCCCGCGCGCGGGAGAAGGAGCCGCGGCGGCCGGTTGCTGATATGATCCCTATATGTCCCGCTACGCCGAGCTCGCGACTGCGACCAATTTCTCCTTCCTGCGCGGCGCCTCGCATCCCGAGGAGATGGTCGCGCAGGCGATGGCGCTCGGCCATATCGGCATAGGCGTCGCCGATCGCAATTCGCTCGCCGGCGTGGTGCGCGCCCATTCCTATCTGCGCGAGCATGCGGCCGAAGCGCCCGGTTTTCGCCTCGCCATTGGCGCGCGCCTCGTCTTTGCCGACGAGACTCCGGATGTTCTCTGCTATCCGCAGGACCGCGCCGCCTATGGGCGCCTGTGCCGGCTTCTTACGCGCGGCAATATGCGCGCGCAGAAGGGCGAGTGCCGCCTTTTCCTCGACGATCTCTTAGAATTCGCCGATGGCCAGCAGCTCATCGCGATGGAGGGCGCGGCGCTTGCCCCCGCCTTGCTCGCGGCCGCATGCGGCCGGCTATGGCTGGCGGCGACCGCGCTCTATGGCGTCGATATGCGCGCCGCCCTCGCTCGCCGCATCGCGCTCTCGCGCGAGACGGGCCTGCCGCTCATCGCGGTGAATGACGCCAATATGCATGTCCCCGAGCGCCGTCCGCTCGCCGACATTCTCGCCTGCGTGCGCGAGAAGACGACGCTCGACGACGCCGGCTATCTCCTCTCCGCCAACGCCGAGCGCGCGCTGAAGAGCGGCGCGGAAATGGCGCGGCTTTTCGCCCAAACGCCGCAGGCGCTCGAGGAGACGACGCGCTTTCTGGACGGTCTCTCCTTCAGCCTCGACGCGCTCGCGCATAATTATCCGAGCGAATTGCGCGAAGGTTTTTCCAGCGAGCAGGAGGCGCTCGAACATTACGCGCGGGAGGGCGCGCGGACGCGCTATCCGAACGGCGTTCCCGAAAAGGTCGAGGCGCTGCTGCGCCATGAGCTGCAGCTGATCACCGAGCTCGGCTACGCAGCCTATTTCCTCACCGTGCACGACATTGTGCGTTTCGCACGCGCAAAGGAAATTCTCGCGCAGGGGCGCGGCTCGGCCGCCAATTCCGTCGTCTGCTTCTGCCTCGGCGTCACCGAGGTCGATCCGGCGAAGCATGATCTCCTCTTCGAGCGCTTCGTCTCCGCCGCGCGCAACGAACCGCCGGACATAGACGTCGATTTCGAGCATGAGCGGCGCGAAGAGGTGATGCAATATATCTACGCGCGCTATGGCCGCGAGCGCGCCGGCCTCACCGCGACGGTCGTCTCCTATCGCTCGCGCTCGGCCATTCGCGAGGTCGGCAAGGCTTTCGGCCTTTCCGCCGATGTCGTCTCGCGGCTTTCCGGCAATGTGTGGGGCCGCTCGGGCGAGCGAGAAAAGGCGCAAGGAGAGGCGTCGCCACCTCCCCCTGGAGGGGGGAGGTCGAGCGCCGAAGGCGATCGGGAGGGGGTGACTCCCCGAGTCTCGGGGATGACCCCACCCCGGACCGCTTCGCGGTCCGACCCTCCCCCTAAAGGGGAGGGTGAGCGCGAGCCGCGTCTCGCCAAGGCCCTCGAGCTGACGCGCGAGCTGACCGGCTTTCCGCGCCATCTCTCGCAACATACGGGCGGTTTCGTCATCACGCGCGATCGGCTGGACGAGATCGTTCCGCTCGCGCCCGCCGCCATGGAAGGCCGCACGACGATCGAATGGGACAAGGACGATCTCGACGCGCTGCGCATATTGAAGATCGACGTGCTGGCGCTCGGAATGCTCACCTGCCTGCGCAAGGGCCTCGCCCTGCTGGCCGAGCGCTATGGCGTCGTGCATCGCCTCTCGTCGATCCCGCCGGGAGAAGCGAGCGTCTATGACATGATCTCGCGCGCCGATACGATCGGCGTGTTCCAGATCGAGAGCCGCGCACAAATGTCCATGCTGCCGCGGCTGCAGCCGCGCGAATTCTACGATCTCGTCATCGAGGTTGCGATCGTGCGCCCCGGTCCCATTCAGGGCGATATGGTGCATCCTTATCTGCGTCGTCGCATCGGCAAGGAGGAGGTCTCCTTTCCATCGCCGGAGCTCGAGGAGGTGCTGCGCAAGACGCTCGGCGTGCCCTTGTTCCAGGAGCAGGCGATGCGCATCGCCATTGTCGCCGGCGGCTTCACGCCGGACGAGGCGGACCGTCTGCGCCGCGCCATGGCGACCTTCAAGCGCGTCGGCACGATCGGAACCTTCCGCGCCAAAATGCTCGCGGGCATGGAGGCGCGCGGCTATAGCCGCGATTTCGCCGAGCGCTGCTGGAGCCAGATCGAAGGCTTCGGCTCCTATGGCTTCCCCGAGAGTCACGCGGCCTCTTTCGCTTTGCTCGTCTATGCCTCCGCCTGGCTCAAATGCCGCTACCCGGACGCGTTCTGCTGCGCCTTGTTGAATTCGCAGCCCATGGGCTTCTATGCGCCGGCGCAGATCGTGCGCGATGCGCAGGAGCACGGCGTCGGCGTGCATGAGGTCGATGTGAATTTCTCCGATTGGGATTGCGCGCTGGAGACGCGCGCGCAGGCGACGCCGCGGCATTCGCGCCACGCCTGCATGGCCGGCGACATTCGCGCCACGCATGACGTGCGGCTCGGCTTCCGCCAGATCGTCGGCCTGCGCGAGGCGGATATGAAGCGCCTCGTGGCGCGGCGCGGCGCGGGCTATGATTCCGTGCGCGATCTGTGGCTGCGCGGCGGGCTCGAGCCGGCGACGCTGGAGCGCTTGGCGGAGGCCGGCGCCTTCGCCTCGCTCGGCCTGCCGCGCCGCGATGCGCTCTGGGCCGTGCAGGCGCTCAACCGCGCCGGCGACAAGGACGAGCTCCCCCTGCTGCGCGCGCTCTCCTTCGCGCCGCAGGAGGAGGACGCGAACCTTCCGCCCATGCCGCTCGGGGCCGAGGTGGTGGAGGATTATCGCTTTTTGTCACTGTCGCTGAAAGCGCATCCCATGGCGTTTCTGCGTGGGCGGCTGGAAGCGAAAGGAATTAAGCCTTGCGCAATGCTCGGCGGCGGCCCCCTCCCCAACCCTCCCCCGCAAGCGGGAGAGGGAGCAGGCTCCGCGCTTCATCGAGATTCCGCGCAACGGGGGGGTGTGAGGGAGGGGGCAACGGGCCAAGGCGCGCGCGTGACGGTCGCCGGCCTCGTGCTGGTGCGGCAGAGGCCGGGCTCGGCGAGCGGCGTCATCTTCATGACGATCGAGGACGAGACGGGAATCGCCAATATCGTCGTCTGGCCGAAACTGTTCGAGCGGCAGCGTCCCGAGGTCATCGGCGCGCGGCTGGTGTCGGTCACGGGGCGCGTGCAGAATGAATCCGGCGTCGTCCATGTGATCGCGCAGAAGATCGAGGATCTGAGCGCCGATCTGCGCCTGCTCGAGCAATCGCGCGGCGCCAAGGCGCGCGAGCCCATTCCGAAGGGACGCAATTTTCAATGAGCCCAGATGATTTTCTCACCACATTCGACTCTCCGCCGGGCGCGCTGCAACGCGTTTCGCGGCTGACGCGCCGCATCGTCGCGCCCAATCCCGGCGCCTTCACCTATACGGGCACGTGCAGCTACATCGTCGGCGAGGGCGAGGTGGCGATCATCGACCCCGGCCCGGCGGACGCCTCGCACATAGAGGCGCTGCTCGCCGCCGTAGCGGGCGAGACGCTGCGCTATCTGCTCGTCACCCATACGCATCGCGACCATTCGCCGGCCGCGCGCATTCTGGCGGAGAGGACCGGCGCGACTATCGCCGGCTGCGCGCCTTATGCGCCGCCGCCCGATCTTTCGGTCACAGGCCCCGGCCTCGACGCCTCGCATGACAAAACATACGCGCCCGACATGTCCCTCGCCGATGGCGACCGCCTCAGCTTCGGCGGCCTCACCATCGAGGCCGTCGCGACGCCGGGCCATACGACCAACCATCTCTGCTTCGCGCTGGCCGAGGAGGCGACGCTCTTCACCGGCGATCATGTGATGGGCTGGGCCACGACCGTCATCGCGCCCCCGGACGGCTCCATGAGCGAATATTTCGCCTCGCTGGAGAAGCTGCGCTGGCGCGACGATCGCCTCTACTGGCCGGCCCATGGCGGGCCGGTGAAGGAGCCGCAGCGCTATTTGCGCGCGCTGCTCCACCATCGCCGGCAGCGCGAGGCCGCCATCCTCGAGCGCCTCGAGGCCGGCGACGAGACGATCGCCGTCATTGTCGCGCGCATCTATGAGGGCTTCGACGCGCGGCTGCAAAGGGCGGCGGCGCTCTCCGTCTTCGCGCATCTCGAAGACTTGATCGAGCGCGGCCTCGCCCGCTGCGATGGGCCGGCGACATTGGAGGCGCGGTATTTCAGGGCGAGCGAATAGGGAGTAACGAATAGCGAATAGCGGCGTCTCAGTTCTATTCGCTATTCGCTACAAACTCCCTACTCCCTCACTTCTCGTTCAGCCCCGCCTGCAGCTCCTCCGCAAATTGCCGGATGCGCTTGGCGTTGGCGCCGAAATCATGGCGCCCGTAGCGCGAGGCGGAGCGCACGTCTATGCGCGTCTGGCCGGCGAGCGGACGCAGCCGCACGGCGATGTCGTCGGCAAAGCCCATCACCAATGTGCGGTCGAGAAAATCGAGATGGCCGACGCCGGACCGGCCGCCGGGCGGGCGCTGGTCGATGACGCGCCAGCCGCGGCTCTGCGCGGTCTCCAGCACCAGCTGATAGGCCTCGTCCGGCTCGAGATCGACGACGATCGGCTCTATGTCCGGATAACCGTCCCTTTGCCGCTCCGCAGTGTCGGCGTCGAAGCCGGCGGGCGTGAAGCCGGCGCGCGCCGCCACGGCCGCGCGCGAGGTGGAGAAGCGCGGCGGATCCGCCGTGTCGGTCGAGACGTCCGAGAGCACGGGCAGGCGCACGGCCTGGACGGCGAGATAGGCCGGATAGCCGAGCGTCACCGCCGCGAGAAAGGCGCCGCCGAGCGCCTCGCCCAGCCCGCGCCGGCCCTCCTGCCAGATGACGACGCAGGCGGCGAGAAACAGCAGCAGCGCGACGAGCGCCACCACGATCGCGCCGCCGAGCACGGCGAGCGAGGCCTGCGGCTCCACCGCATTGGCGCGCGCGAGGATCACGGCGATCGCCGCGACCGGCAGAGAGAAAACGGCGAGCCGCCGGCACCAGACCGCGGCGTTGGAGACGGGCTCTTCTGGGATATGGCGCAGCATGGAGCGATCATAGCATCGATCGCGGCGCGGCTCATCCACAGCCACATGCGGAAGATGCGCGGCGGGCTCCGCGATTTTACGAATAGTTTACCGGGGTAAGGGAGACTTTAAATCAAATGCACGCATTCCTCGAGCGTCCCTCAACCATTCAGTAGAGAGTAGCCGCCATGTCGAAGCTCGTCGCCACCGATTTCAGCGAAGCGCAATCTGCCGACCGTCCGCATGATCTGCTCGCCCGCCTCTATCGCGAGATCGGCATTTCGGCCGTCGCCGCGGCGCTCGAGGTGATGCATCCGAGCCATGACGAGACCGAAGCCTCCGAGGATGCGCGCCTGCCGGCGATCCTCCTCGAGGAGCAGCTCGCGGCCTGACGGCCTACAACTCTCTTCTCCCCGACTTGGGACCGCGAGCCTCGAGGCTCGCAGTCCCTTTTTTCGAAGCGAGCCCTAAAGGCTCGCTTTTTTATTCGATGATCGAGGCGACGACGCCGGCGCCGAGCGCGAGCGCGATGTTTCGCGCTCGCGCCGACCTGAATGCGGTTGTCGCGACGGTGTGCTCGCTGCGATCACTCGATGATCGAGGCGACCACGCCTGCTCCAACCGTGCGGCCGCCTTCGCGGATGGCGAAGCGCAGCTTCTCCTCCATGGCGATCGGAACGATGAGGTTCACCTCCATCGCCACATTATCGCCCGGCATCACCATCTCCACGCCCTCGGGGAGCGTCACGATGCCGGTCACGTCCGTCGTGCGGAAGTAGAACTGCGGACGATAGTTGGTGAAGAACGGCGTATGACGGCCGCCCTCTTCCTTCGTCAGAATATAGGCTTCCGCCTTGAACTTGGTGTGCGGCTTCACCGAACCCGGCTTCGACAGCACCTGGCCGCGCTCCACGTCCTCGCGCTTGGTGCCGCGCAGCAGCGCGCCGATATTGTCGCCCGCCTCGCCCTGATCGAGCAGCTTGCGGAACATTTCGACGCCGGTCACGGTCGTCTTCACCGTCGGGCGAATGCCGACGATCTCGACTTCCTCGCCGACCTTGACGATGCCGCGCTCCACGCGGCCCGTCACCACCGTGCCGCGGCCCGAGATCGAGAACACGTCCTCGACCGGCATAAGGAAGGGCTGATCCTTCGGGCGCTCCGGCTGCGGGATATATTCGTCGACCGTCTGCATCAGCTTCAGGATCGCGTCATGGCCGATCTCGGGCGTCTTATTCTCGAGCGCCGCCAGGGCCGAGCCCTTGGTGATCGGAATATCGTCGCCGGGGAACTCGTATTTCGACAGCAGCTCGCGAACCTCGAGCTCGACGAGCTCGAGCAGCTCCGGATCGTCGACCATGTCGACCTTGTTCAGGAACACGACCAGCGCCGGCACGCCGACCTGGCGGGCGAGCAGAATGTGCTCGCGGGTCTGCGGCATCGGGCCGTCGGCGGCGGAGACGACGAGGATCGCGCCGTCCATCTGCGCGGCGCCGGTGATCATGTTCTTCACATAATCGGCGTGGCCGGGGCAGTCGACGTGGGCGTAGTGGCGATTGGCGGTCTCATACTCGACATGGGCCGTCGAGATGGTGATGCCGCGGGCGCGCTCTTCCGGGGCCTTGTCGATCTGGTCATAGGCCGTGAAGGTCGCGCCGCCCGTCTCGGCCAGAACCTTGGTGATCGCCGCCGTCAGCGACGTCTTGCCATGGTCCACGTGACCGATCGTGCCGATGTTGCAATGCGGCTTCGTGCGTGAGAATTTTTCCTTGGCCATGCTTTCTGGTTCCCGGTTGCGGCGCGCCTCGCGTCCCGCGCGCGCGTGCCTTTAAGGCGGTTGCCGCTTTTCTTCAAGAGCGTTCGCGATTCCGCCGGGCCGCTCAAACAAGATAGGGGAGGCGCCGCTTATCGCCGCCTCCCCGTCAGATAAAGAATATTCCGTTGCTAGATCATAGCTTTAGGTCAGAACTTGACCTTGACGCCGCCATAGGCCGCAATCGGCGCGCCCGGCCCCACCGTACGCGGGTTGGAAAAGCCCGACAGCGCGCCGCTTTCGAAATAAGTGCCGAAAGTATAGTAGCGCCGATCGAACAGATTCTGCACGAGGGCATAGACCTCGACATTATCCATGACCTTATAGGAGGTCTTCAGATTGACGATGCCCCAGGACGGCAAAGTCTTGTCGAGATTGGCCTCGTCGCCGGCCAGATGCACGCCGCTCGTCAGAACATAGTCCAGGCCGAACTTCCATTCCGACGTTATATTGTAATCGAAGCCGAGCTTGACGCGATGGCGCGGAATTCCTGGCAGCACATTGCCCGGACGCACATGAATCTGGCCATTTTCGTCGGCGTAGGGATTGTCGCCGGAGTTCAGCGTCATCGAGCTGCGGAAGGTGGCGTCGATGAGCGCGTAATCGGCATAGAGCGCCAGGAAATCATTGCGCCATGTGACGCCGGCTTCCACGCCCTGCCGGCGCGTCTGGCCGACATTGGCGTAATAGCCGCGGCCCTGGATCACGTCGGATGGCAGCGCGAGAATGTCGTCCGAGCTCTCGGTTCGGAACAGGCCGGCGTGATAGTCGAGACGGCCATTGTCGGGGCCGATCGGGTGATAGCCGCGGAAGCCCACTTCCCAGGTCCGCGCCACCACCTGCTTCAGCGGCGGATCGGAGACGAGAAAACCATCGATCATGCAGGGATGCAGGCGGTCCGAGCAGCCGTTCTCCAACGCCGTCGGCGCGCGATTGGCTTCCGAATAATTGCCATAGACGGTGAATTCGGGAAGGAAATTATAGGTGAGACCCGCGACCGGATTGACCCGCTGATAGACGGCGTTGCTGTTGAGCGAGACGCCGCGGTGGTCGAAAAGCGCGATGTCGGCGCTGTTGAAGCGCAGGCCCGCGGTGACGGTGAGCTTGTCGGTTACGTCCAGCGTGTCGAGCGCATAGACGCCCCAATAGAAATTACGGCCGCCGACGCTCACCTGCTGGAAGCCGCCCTCGGGAACGGCGTTCTGATAGATGAGCCCGGTCGAGGCGACGGAAAGATCGGGCTGCAGCACGCCGAGCTCGGAATAGCCGCGGAAGTCGACATGCTGGCGATCGTGCGAGCCGCCGACGACGAGCTTGTTCTTGAAGCCGAAAATCGCCTCGTCATAGGTCCCCTGCAGCGCGAAGCCGAAGGAGCGCGAGTCTGTTTTCGTCTTGTCGACGCTCGCCGGCACGCCGCCGGCGAGGACCGAGGCGGGAATGAGATTACCGGAGACATCGCGCAGGCGGCGCTGGGCGTTGGTCGGCACATTGACCAGGAACGGATCATTGTCCTGACAGATGAAGGCCTGCGCACTGCAGCGCTCGACATCGGCCAGATTGCCGTCGACATGCTCCTGCTGGAACTGGCGGAAATAGGCGTTGCCGTTGAACTTCAGATGATTCGTCGCCTCATAGGCGCCCTTGAAATTCACAAAGGCGAGATCGTTGTTGGTCGTCTGCGGCGTTGTGAAGATGGAGCCGTAGCCGCCCCGCTGCAGCAGATCGACCGGCGTCGCCGCCGCCGCGCCGAGCCGCGTGCCCGCGCCGGTGAAATTCAAATGGAATTCAGTCTTGTCGCCCTTATAGCCGAGATCGGCGAAGCCGCGCAGCACGGAGGAGCCCGAGCGCTGGCGCCAGCCGCCGTCGCCAATGCCCTCGAAGGCGAAATAGGCGGCCCAATTGTCGATCTGCTTCCCATATTGCAGCGTGCCGACGCGGCGCCCATAAGAGCCGCCCCGGCCGTCAGCCTCGAAGCCCTGCCAGGTGAAGCCGTTCTTCATCTCGAGCGTCAGCGCGCCGCCGAGCGCGTTGAGGCCGAACAGCGGATTGCCGCTGACGATGTCGCCATTGGCGATGGCGACGGTCGGGATCAGATCCCAATTGACCGCATCGCCGAAGGCCTCGTTGATGCGCACGCCGTCCTGATAAATGGCGAGGCCCTGCGGCGTCCCGGCCACCGGCGAGGCCGAGAAGCCGCGATAGGTCACATCCGGCTGGAAGGGATTGCCGGCGACCTCGTTGATGTTGATCGAGGCGTTGCGCCGCGCCAAGGTCTCGGTGAGGGTGAGCGCGTGATCGCGGTCGAGGTCCTTGCGCGAGATGGTGATCGGATTGGTGGAAATCTTCGACTTTTCGATCCCCGCGCCCGCCTCCGGCGACGTCGCGATAATGTCGATGTCGGGCAGCGCCTCCTGGGCGCGCGCCTGCAGCGCAGGCGCCGCGGCGACCATCAGCGCGACGAGGGAAATTCGGGAACCAAGCATCGTTTCTCTTCCACGTGACGGCCCGGCCGCTCGGGCGATTTTCTCGTCGAAGGCGGCGCGCCGCGGGAAAACGAACGCAGAATCAGGGATAACGCCCCGCCTTCGGTTCGCGGAAGTTACGGGCAGTTAATCTACGTACCTATTTCAAAGATTCACATTCGACTTGCCAGTTTTTCCCGAAATAGGCGAAATCGAGGCGAGAAGGCGCTTTTTCGGAATGGTCCAGCTCTAGACGTCCGGCCGCTCGAAGACGGATTCTCCCGCGACGAATGTCGATTTCACCCGACCTTGCAGGCGCGCCGTGTCGAAGGGCGTGTTCTTGCAGCGGGAATGCAATTCGGACGGATCAACGACGAAGGGCTCGTCCGGGTCGAAGCGGATGAGATCGGCCGGCACGCCCTTGGCGAGACGCCCCTGCTCCAGGCGTAGAATCTCGGCCGGCCGCGTGGACATGGCCCGCAGCAGCGTCGGCAACGGCACATCGCCCGAGTGAACGAGCCGCAGCCCCGCCGCCAGCATGGTCTCGAGGCCGACGGCGCCGGCCTCGGCCTCGGCGAAAGGCAGGCGCTTCATCTCGACGTCCTGCGGATCGTGATCGGAGAGAATGACGTCGATGAGGCCGCTCGCCACCGCCTCCACCAGCTGACGACGCTCGTCCTCATGGCGCAGCGGGGGACGCAGCTTCAGGAAGGTGCGGTAGTCGCCGATGTCGTTCTCATTGAGCGTCAGATGATTGATCGTGGTCCCGCACGTCACCGGCAGGCCGCGCGCCTTCGCCTCCTGAAGCGCCGCCAGCGACAGGCCATTGGCCACGATGGAGGCGTGGTAGCGCGCGCCGGTCAGCTCGACGAGGCGCAGATCGCGATCGACGATAATGGCCTCCGCCTCCTTGGGCACGCCGGCGAGGCCGAGCCGCGTCGCCAATTCGCCGTCATTCATGACGCCCTCGCCGACGAGATCGCGATCCTCCGGGAAATGGATGATGAGCGCGTCGAAATCGCGGGCGTAGGTCAGAGCCCGGCGCATGGTCTGGGCGTTGCGCAGCGAGCGCTTGCCGTCGCAGAAGGCGATGGCGCCGGCCTCGCGCAGCAGGCCGAATTCGGAGATTTCCTTGCCCTCGCGCCCTTTGGTGAGCGCCGCCATGGGCAGCACGCGGACGCGGCCGGTGTCGCGGGCGCGGCGCAGCACAAAGTCCACGACGGCCGGATCGTCGATCGGCGGCGAGGTGCCGGGGGCGGCGACAATGGTGGTGACGCCGCCGGCCGCCGCCGCCGCTGTCGCGGTGGCTATGGTCTCGCGATGCTCGGCTCCCGGCTCGCCGAGAAAGGCCTGCATGTCGATGAGGCCGGGCGCGAGCACATCGCCCGCGCAATCGACGATTTGCGCGCCTTGCGGGGCGGATTCGGCCGTCAGAGCCGGGCCGAGATCGGCGATTTTTCCGTCGAGGACGAGGAGCCCACCGCGCGTCTCCACGCCGGAGGCGGGATCGACGAGGCGGGCGTTCACGAAAAGGAGAGGCGCATGCGTCGGCATGAGGCCTGCTTAGGCCATTTCGCGCGCCAAGGGAACGCGGCGCGCCTATCGCGCCGCTTTCTCCGCATCCTCGAGCGCGGCGAAGCGCACCTGCACATCGGCGCCATCGGCGGGCGGCGAGGCGAGGCGCGCGCGGAACTGCACGCTCTCCCCGGCCGCGAGCCGCATTTTCGGCGCGGCGGCGGTCCAGCTGTAGCGCTCGCGGCCGTCGGCGCCGCGGATGGCCAGCGCCATCGGCGGCACGCGATTGGCCGAGCGCCGCAGATTGACGATCTCGCCCTCGACGGTGAGCACCTTGCGCGTTCCCTCGGTGACGATCTTGGAGGTGACGCCGCGCAGATCGAGCCCGGCGGCGCTGACCTTCAGTCCCATGGCCGAATAGAGCGCGGTCGCGAAGGGCATGACCCGCACGATCTTCTCGCGCATGCCGATCAGCGCCATGGCCCCGAAGACGACGGCGATGATCGCCGCGATCAGCGGCAGCAGGCGCTGGCGCCGCTCATCGACGAGATCGCTCTCATGCGGCGGCTCCCGCCACAGCCGGCTCTCGTCCAGGTCATGGTCCTTTGAGGCCGAGCCGACCGGAGAATTGTGCGGGGCGAGGTCGTTGCGCATGGCCGGTCTCCGAACCGTGGGCCGCCGCTTCGGAATCGGCCGCCGACATGTCGTCGATTAGCCGCCGATATGGTTAATGGGCAGTGAACTGCTAATCTCCCCGCAGCGCGATTCTGAGCCCGCCAATGGATACACGCCTTTGCTGACCTTCGAGAACGTCGGCCTGCGCTATGGAAACGGCAGCGAGATATTGAGCGATCTCGCTTTTTCCATCACGCCGCGCTCGTTCCAATTCCTCACCGGACCATCCGGCGCCGGCAAGACGACGCTTTTGAAGCTCGTCTTGCTGTCGCTGAAGCCGACGCGCGGGCGAATCACCCTCTTCGGCAAGGATACGGAGACGCTGGACAAGGACTCCGTCACCGACATTCGTCGGCGCATCGGCGTCGTCTTCCAGGACTTTCGCCTGCTGGAGCATCTCAATTTATATGAGAATGTCGCTCTGCCGCTGCGGGTCATCGGCCGCGAGGAGGCGAGCTATCGCGCCGAGGTGCTGGAGCTCTTGCGCTGGGTCGGCCTCGACGAGCGCATCGCCAGCCTGCCGAGCGTGCTCTCGGGCGGCGAGAAGCAGCGCGCCGCCATCGCCCGCGCGCTGATCGTGCGGCCGGAACTGCTGCTCGCCGACGAGCCGACCGGCAATCTCGACCCCACTCTGGCGCGGCGGCTGCTGCGGCTCTTCGTGGAATTGCACAAGAGCGGAACCTCGGTGGTCATCGCCACCCATGATCTGGCGCTGATGGAGCAATATGAGAGCGCGCGCCGTCTGGTGCTCGCGGATGGGCGGCTGCATGTCTTCGAATGACGCCAAGCCCCGCCCCGGCCAGCGCCCGGCGCCCGGCGCGGCCAAGGAGGCCGTGCTCGAGGAGGTCCTCGGCCGGGAGACGCCGCTCGTCCCCACCTCCTCCATCGCCGGACGCTCGCTGGTCATCGTCATCGCCATTATGACCTTTCTGGCGGCGCTCTCGGCCGGGGCGGCGCTGATGGTCGCCGACGCCAGCGTCGATTGGCGGCGCGAGGTGGCGCGCGAGGCCAGCGTGCAGATCCGCCCCCTGCCCGGCCGCGACATAGAAGCCGATGTGAGCAAGGCCACCTCGGTCCTCGTCGCCGCCGAGGGCGTGCGCGACGTGCGCGTCTATACGAAGGCGGAGTCGGAGGCGCTGCTCGCCCCCTGGCTCGGCCAGGGCCTCGATTTCGCCGAGCTGCCGGCCCCGCGCATGATCGTCGTCAAGCTGGACGACAGCCGCCGCGCCGATCTCGACGCGTTGCGCCGCGAGCTGGCCCAGGCGCTGCCGAGCGCGGCGCTGGACGATCACCGACTGTGGGTGGAGCGGCTCGGCCAGATGGCGCGCACTGTGGTGGCGGTGGCGGCGCTGGTCTTCGTGCTGATCGTGGTCGCCATGGGCCTCGCCGTCGCCTTCGCCACGCGGGCGGCCATGGTCGGCAATCGCGAGATCATAGAGGTGCTGCATCTCGTCGGCGCGGCGGACAAATATATCGCCCAGCAGTTCCAGCGGCGCTTCCTGGTGCTGGGGCTGCGCGGCGGCTTCATCGGCGGCGCCTCGGCCATGGGCTTTTTTCTCTTCGCCGGCTATCTCGCCAATCGCTGGACCGCGACGCCGGACGGCGATCAGCTGGAGGCCATGTTCGGCAGCTTCTCGCTGGGGCCGCTCGGCTTCACCGTCGTCGGCCTCATCTCGGCCGCCGCCGGGCTGCTCACCGGCTTCATGTCTCAGGAGATCGTGTTCCGCCAATTGCGGCGTCTGGATAGGGCCGAGTAAACTCTAACGGGGCATAAATTCCGCCCGGCCCTGGACGGCCTCGAGCGCCGCTTCCATCTTGTCGAGGATTCGCGGCCGGGGACGGCGACGAGACGGGGACCGGCGACGAGGTGGACGCTTGCGAGCGCATGCGCGATACGGGAGAGCAGGAGGATGGGCCGCGCCCGGACGCTGGCGCCTCGCGGTCCTCGCCCTCTTCTGCTTTCTGGCCTCCGCCTTCGTGGCCGGCTTCATCGGCTTCGCCCTCTCGCTGGAGCGGACCGAATCGACCCTGACCGTGCAGGCCGATGGCGTCGTCGTGCTGACCGGCGGCTCCGACCGCGTCTATGAGGCGGGCGGGCTCCTGGCGCGCGGCCAGGCGCGCCGGCTGCTCATCACCGGGGTCAATCGGGCGACGCGCGGCCATGAGATCGCCAAGCTGCTGCCGGTTTCCCGGGAGCTGTTCGAATGCTGCGTCGATCTCGGCTACCGCGCCCAGGACACGATCGGCAATGCGCGGGAGACGCGCGACTGGGCGCAGGCGCATGGAATCGGCGCAGGCTCGCTCATCATCGTCACCTCCAATTACCATATGCCACGCGCTCTGGCCGAGCTGTCGGCGGCGCTGCCGGGGGCGGAACTCTATCCTTTCGCCGTGGTCAGCGACCATCTTCGCGTCGAGGACTGGCTCGACGATCTCGCCGTGACGCGGCTCATCGCGGCCGAATATGTCAAATATCTCTACGTCCTGTTGCGCACCCGGCTGCTGGAGCCGGGTCTTTCCGCAACGGCTCTCGCCCCGGCCGAGACCGCCCGCCTCACGGCGCAAGCGCGCTGAATCGGCGGGCGCAGCGCCCGAGAAAGCGCGCCGGCCCGACCGAGCGGCGGTTCCGTTCGAAAGAAAAGCGCATTAGAAGGCTTTCGCGACCCACCTTTTGGCGAAACCCGACGGGCGACCAAAGCATGCTCCTCCTGCGCTCGCTGCTGTTCCACATCGCTTTCTTCGTCAGCCTCATGGCGCTGCAGATCATCTGGCTGCCGGCGCTGCTGATGAAGCGGCACGCCTCCATGACGCTCGGCCGCGTCTGGGGGCGAACGTCGCTCTTCTGGCTCGAGAAGATCGTCGGGCTGAAATTCGAGTTTCGCGGCCTCGAGAATATTCCGAAAGGGCCGGTCATCGTCGCCTGCAAGCATCAGTCGACGTGGGAGACCTTCGTCCTCCCGCTGCATTCGCCGGATTTCTCCTATATTCTCAAGCGCGAGCTGGTGTTCATCCCCTTTTTCGGCTGGTACCTCATGGGCGCCGAGCAGATCGGCATCGATCGCGCCAAGGGCGGCAAGCTGCTGCCGCAGCTGATCGAGAAGACCAAGGCGCTGTTCGCGCAAGGCCGGCAATTGTTCATCTTTCCGGAGGGGACGCGGCGGCCGGCGGGCGCGCCGCCGCTCTATAAGTTCGGCGTCGCGATGCTCTATCGCGAGACCGGCGCGGCCTGCCTGCCGGTGGCGCTGAATTCCGGCCTGTTCTGGGCGCGTAAGGCCTTCATCGTGCGGCCGGGAACCGTGGTCATCGAATATCTGCCGATCATCCCGCCGGGCCTCGAGCCGCGGGACTTTTTCGAGCGCATGCAGAACACGATCGAAAGCGCCTCCGACCGCCTCATCGTGGAGGCGGTGGCGCAAGATCCTTCGCTCGCCGCCGTCGTCGAGCGCGGACGCAAGACTGCGCCGGCGAGCGCCTGACCGTTATCGGCTGTAGGCGGTGAGCTCGCGGGCGCCGCCGGCGAGCGCCTTGCGGTCGCGCAGCGGATAGTCGGCCTCGACGATATAAGGCCCGCCGCCGACCGAATCACGCGAGGAGAACAGCACGAAGCGCGCCGCCTCGAAGCGCATGGGCGGAAAATAGCCGCGCGTGCCGAGATAGGTCGCGACCGAGGAGCAGGACGCCCCGCGCAGGCGCGCGAGCGTCACATGCGGCACGAATTTGCGCGGCTCGGGCGGAATGCCGATGCGCCGCAGCAGGCGCTCCTGCTCCGCCTGCAGCTCGGCCAGCGCCGAATCGGCGCGCGCCTTCACCACAATGGCGCGCGGTTTGTCGCCGCCGAAGCTCGACAGCTCTTCCAGCGTGATCGAGACGGGAGGACGGCGGATGGCGGCAAGCGTCATGGCCGCGTCATGGCCGAGCGCATCGTCCACATCGCCGATGAAGCGCAGCGTGATGTGATAATTTTCCGCGTCGATCCAGCGGGCTCCCGGAACGCCTCCGCGCAGAGCGGCGAGATCGCCGGCGACGAGAGGGGGGATTTCGAGGGCGGTGAACAGTCTGGGCATCGCAGGTCCTCCATCCTGGCCTCGCAAGGCGCTCGGGGAGTGGAAAAGGCGAAGTCGCTGTCTGCTCGCTCGGTCCCTGCCCGGCCGCGGATACGGCGGAGCGACGGGGCCGTTGTCGGCGCCTCCTCGCGGATCGGCGCGCCGCAATGGCGCGCGCTAAGGATGGTGTCGGCACTATATCGAGAATGCGACGGCTGTAACGAAAATCCGGCATGTGAACGGATTTTTTCTCACGGCCTCGCTCGCGGCCTCGCTCAGCGCTGCGCGGCGCCCTGACGCGTCGATCGCAGGGAATCGAGGCGCTTCTCCGCCAAAGGCGCGACGCCGGCGACGATCCGCGCCACACCGGCCCGGCTCGGATGCAATCCGTCGACGAGGGTCATGCCCTTCTCGCCGACGACGCCCTCGAGAAAGAAGGGATAGAGCGGCAGGCCGCGCCGCGCCGAGAGATCGGGGAAAATGGCGTCGAAGGCTTTTTTCTGCTCCTCGCCGAAATTGGCGTTGGCCAGCATTCCGGCGAGCAGCACGGCGAGGCCCTTTTCCTCGGCGGCGCCGATGATTTTCTCCAGATTGCCGCGCGTCGTCGCCGGATCGAAGCCGAGCAGCATGTCATTGGCGCCGAGCTCGAGAATCATCAGATCGCCGCCGTCGCGCAGCGCATAGGAGACGCGCGCCAGCCCGCCCCTCGTGGTGTCGCCGGAGACGCTGGCGTTGACGACGCGGGCGTCATAGCCGTCATTTTTCAGCCGGGCCTCGAGCTGCGCCGGAAAGGAGGCGTCCGCCGGCAGCTGAAAGCCGGCGCTGAGACTGTCGCCGAAGGCGATGACGCGCAGCGGCTCGGCCGCGGCGGGCAGAGAGATCATGGTGAGAAGCGCCAAAATCGCGGCGGCGCAGAGCAGCGCCGCCGGGCCGAGCGGACGAAAGCGCGGCCGCGCACTGGAAACCGGCGGCGCCTTCGCATATGTCGGGGCGGGCGTCTTGGCCGGGTCGCGAGAGCGGCGGCGGGCGCAGCGGCAAACCATTAGGACCTCCAAAGTGCAGCGGCCGGTCATCGAGCTCGAGGACGTCGATCTCACCCTCGGAGCGGGCGCGGCGCGCGTCCATGTGCTCAAGAACATAAGCCTCGCCGTCGCGCGCGGCGAGGCTGTCGGCCTCGTCGGACCCTCCGGCTCGGGGAAATCCACATTGCTGATGATGCTCGCCGGCCTCGAGCGGCCCGATTCCGGCAAGGTGCTCGTCGACGGCAGCGACCTCGCCCGGCTCGATGAAAATGCGCTGGCGCGGTTCCGTGGAGGGAAGATAGGGGTCGTCTTCCAGTCTTTCCAGCTCATCGCGACGATGACGGCGCTGGAGAATGTCGCCATCCCGCTGGAGCTCGCCGGCCGCGCCGACGCTTTCGAGCGCGCCGCGCAGGAGCTGGAGGCCGTGGGCCTTCGCCACCGCCTCTCCCATTATCCCGCGCAAATGTCCGGCGGCGAGCAGCAGCGCGTCGCCATCGCCAGGGCGCTCGCGCCCGACCCTGTGATTCTCGTCGCCGACGAGCCGACCGGCAATCTCGATTCGGAGACCGGCGCGGCCATCGTCGATCTCATCTTCGCGCAAAAGGCGCGACGCTCGGCGACGCTGGTGCTGGTGACGCACGACCCCTCCCTCGCCGCCCGCTGCGACCGCGCCGTGCGATTGCGCTCCGGCCGCATAGAGGACGAGGCGCCGGCGTCATGAAAGCGAGATTCATCTCGCGCCTGCCGCTGGCGCTGCGTTTCGCCCTGCGCGACCTTTCCGGCGATCTGCGCGGCTTTTCCGTCTTCATCGCCTGCATCGTCATCGGCGTCGCCGCCATTTCCGGCGTCGGCGCCGTGTCGCGCTCGCTCGCCGACGGCCTCGCCCGCGAGGGGCGCACGATTCTGGGCGGCGACGTCTCCGTCGCCACCACAATGCGGCGGCTCTCGCCGCAGGAGCGCGAGTTCTTGGAGCGCGACGGCCGCGTCTGCGAGATCGGCCTGATGCGCGCCATGGCCCGCTCGGCGAGCGGCGAGGCCGCGCTGATCGAAATAAAGGCCGTCGATTCGGCCTATCCCGGCGCCGGCGCAGTCGAGCTGACGCCGGCGCTGCCGCTCGCCGAGGCTCTGGCGCAGCGCGACGGCGGCTTCGGCCTCGTCGCCGATGCGAGCCTCATCGCGCGGCTCGGGCTCGAGATCGGCGACCCGGTGAAGATCGGCGCCGGCTCCTTCACCCTGACAGCCGAGCTCTCGAGCGAGCCCGATAAGCTCGCCGGCGCCTTCGGCTTCGGCGCGCGCGTGCTGATGAGCCAGGAGGCGCTGAAGGCGACCGGGCTGCTGCAGCCGGGCGCCGTGGCGCGCTGGCTGACGCGCGTCTCGCTCGGCAAGACCGAAGCCGTCGCCAGCGACGCGGAGGTCGAGCGTTTCGTCACGGCGCTGACCGCGGCTTTTCCGGACGCCGGCTGGGATTTGCGCAAGCGAGACGCGGTCTCCCCGCAATTCTCGCGCAATCAGGAGCGCTTCACCCAGCTGCTGACGCTCGTGGCGCTGACCGCGCTGGTCGCGGGCGGCGCCGGCGTCGCCAACGCCGTTTCTGGCTTCGTCGCCAGAAAGCGCGACGCTTTCGCAATATTGAAGGCGCTGGGCGCGCCGGCCTCGCGCGTCTTCGCCATGGCCCTCGTCGAGGTGCTGCTCGTCGCCGGCCTCGCCGTCATCGGAGGTCTCGCGATCGGCGCGACCTTTCCTTATCTCGCCGACCTCGCCCTTTCGGCTTCCATTCCCCTGCCCTTCTCGCCGACGCTCGACGCGCGCTCGCTCGCCGTCGGCGCGGCCTATGGGCTTCTGGTGACGCTGATCTTCGCGCTGCCGCCGCTCGGCCGCGCCTATGGAACGCCGGTCGCGCGGCTCTTGCGCGACGAGGCCGAGGAAAAATCCCCTCCCCGCGTCTTTCTTCTCGCAGCGCTGCTCGCGGCGGCGGCGCTCGTGGCACTGGTCATGCTCTCGGCCGCCGACAAGAAGCTCGCGGCGACCTATATCGCCGCCACCGCCATGGCCTTCGTCCTGCTGCGCGGCGTCGCGGCTCTCGTCGTCCGTGCGGCGCGGCGCTTCGCCCATGCGCCCGGCGCGCGGCTACGCCATGCGATCGGCAATATTCGCCGCCCCAAGAGCCTCGCCGCGACATTGATCGTCTCGCTCGGCGTGACGCAGACGCTTCTCGTCGCGCTGGCGCTGATCGAGGGCTCCATTCACGCGGAATTGTTCCAGGCGCAGAAGAGCCGCACGCCGAGCTTCTATTTCGTCGACGTCGCCAAGGAGCAGGCGGACGAATTCGCCGCCTTCCTCTCCTCCTTCTCCCCCGACGCCCGCATCGAGCATGTGCCGATGATGCGCGGCCGCATCGTCGCCGTGAAGGGCGTCCGCTCCGAGAATCTGAAGCCCCCGGACGATATCGCCTGGGCGCTGGAGGGCGACCGCGGCGTCACCTTCGCCGCGACGCCGCCCAAGGGCTCGGAGATCGTCGCCGGACAATGGTGGGAAGAGGGACGCAGCGGCCCGCCCCTCGTCTCGCTGGAGGCGCGCGTCGCCGAAGGGCTCGGCCTCACGGTCGGCGACGAGATCGTCGTCAATGTGCTCGGCCGCGATCTCACCGTCCGCATCGCCAATCTGCGCCGCGTCGACTGGCGCAGCTATGGCATTAATTTCATGATGGTGTTCTCGCCCGACGCCTTCGCCGACGCGCCCTTTTCGGAGATTTTCACCGTCGCCTTCGCCGATCGCGACGATCCGCAGCGCGACAAAAGGCTGACGCGCGAGGCGGCCACGCGCTTTCCGCAAGTCGCGGCGCTGCGCGTGAAGGACGCGCTGGAGGCGGCGGAGAAGATCGCCGATCAACTGACCTTCGCGGCGCGGGCGGCCGCCGGCCTCGCCATCGTCACGGCGGCGCTGGCGCTCGGGAGCGCCGTGGCGGCGAGCCAGCGCGGACGCCAGCGCGACGCCATAATATTGACGACGCTGGGCGCGACGCGCGCTTGGCTGACCGGCGCCTTCGCGCTCGAATTCGCTCTGCTCGGCCTCGTGGCCGGCCTCTTCTCGGTCATCGCGGGCGCCGGCGCTGCGGCCTTCATATTGGAGGCGCTGATGCGGATGGATTTCGTCTTCCGCCCTTGGCCGGTCGCGCTGACGACACTCGGCGCGCTGATTTTCGCGGTCGGCCTCGGCCTCGCGGGCAGCTGGCGCGTGCTCGGCGAGAAGCCCGGCCCGGCTCTACGCCGCCAATAAAGGCGAAAAACGCCGCTCCGGCGACGTTTTCGGCTATACGAAGCGGGTTTTTCGCGCTTCCACCCTTGCCGGGAGAGATCGCTCGCCTTAAAAGGCGGGCTTCGCCGGCGTTCAGGGGGCTGGACGCGAGATGATCGCGCTCGCCCTCGAACAAGCGTTGAGCCCATGCCCCAGCTTCTACCCGAACGCAAGAAACTGCCCGTTCCCGACAACGGCGACTTTTCGTTCTCGCAGATCTTCGCCTCCATCGGCGGCGGTCTCGCGGGCGCGGCCGTGTTCGCCGTCCTCACCAAGGGCACTTCGGCGTCGGTTCTGTTCGCCTTTCTCGCGCCGCTGCCGATCTCCATCGTCGCGCTCGGCTTCGGCCTGCGCCATGGCGCGACCGCGGGCCTCATCGCGACCGGCCTGCTGTCGATCTGGCCCAATCCGATCTTCGGCCTCGTCTACGCTTTTCTGGTCGCGGTGCCGGCGCTCGCCGCCGCCTATGTCGTCTCTGGAGCCAATTGGCGCGGCCGCGAGCTGGTGACGTCCCATGCGCCGGCCTGGGCTGTGCTCGCCGCCGGCGGCGTGGTCGCGGCCGCCGTCTCGGCGGCGGTCGCCATAGCGGCGATTCGCTTCGGCAGCCTCGACGAGGCACTGAACCCGCTGCGGGCTCGCGCCTTCATGGCGATCGAGGATCTCATCCGCACGCAGGAGCTCGGCGACAAGCTCGACGCCAGCCAGCTTTCAGCGCTCGTCGTCTTCGCCTTTCCGGCGACGCTCGCGGCGCTCGCTTTGTTCAGCCATGCGCTCAATCTGTGGGGCGCTGGCCTGCTCGCCCGCGCCTCCGAGGCGCTGCCGCGGCCCTGGCCCGACATTGCGCAGGAATTCGTGCTGCCGCGCGCGGCGGCCGGAGCCTTTCTCGCCGCCTGCGCCCTCGCCTATCTCGGCGACCTCGCCGGCGAGATCGGGCTGGTGATCGCCGAGACGCTCGGCCTCGCTCTGGCGATGCAGGGCCTCGCCGTCGTTCACTTTCTGCTGCGCGGGACGCGCATCGGCGGCGTGACGCTCACCGTCATCTATATCGTCATCGGCCTGTTCGCCTGGCCGATCGTCCTATTCACCGTCATCGGCGTCGCCGATGCGGCGTTTTCGTTCCGAAGCCGCAAGCAGGCGGCGCAGGCGCGGCGCGGCTGAGAGTCGCCGCGGCGCAATTCGAGAGACACTGAGGAGAGAGAACCCATGGTCGATGTCATTCTGCTGGAGCGCGTGGCCAAGCTCGGCCAGATGGGCGACACCGTTCGCGTGCGCGACGGCTATGCGCGCAACTTCCTGCTCGCGCGCGGCAAGGCGCTGCGCGCCACGGAAAACAACAAGAAGCATTTCGAGACGCAGCGCGCTCAGATCGAGGCGCGCAACCTCACCGCCCGCAAGGAGGCCGAGGCCGTCGCCGAGAAGCTCGAGGGTCAGACCTTCGTCATCATTCGCCAGGCCGGCGAGAGCGGCCATCTCTATGGCTCTGTGGCCCCACGCGACATTTCCGACGCGGCGACCGCGGGCGGCTTCTCGCTCAACCGCAATCAGATCGACCTCCAGCATCCGATCAAGGCGCTCGGCCTGCATAATGTGCCGGTGAATCTGCATCCCGAGATCGAGGTGAAGATCATCGTCAACGTCGCTCGCTCCGCCGAAGAGGCCGAACGTCAGGCGCGCGGCGAGGCCGCCGCCACGCGCGAGGAGACGACGCTCGATGATCTCGGCCTCGAGGTCGGCGCCGCTCTGGCCGAGGCCGGCGACGTCGAGCTCTGATCGCTCGCAACCGATTCGCTCTATCGAAAAAGGCCGGAGACGCCAGCGTCTCCGGCCTTTTTTACCTTTGGAGCGATTCGCCGTGGCAAAATTGTCACAATCAAAGGAATTCACGCAGATAGACCGAAAGCTTCACTGTGGCATGTGGAAATGACTCACAAGATGGCCGCGCTCGCATTCGCCGAGGTTTGCGGCCATCTTTGTCATTGGCGCCGCTCTCTCCTTCGGGCAAATTCGCCGCCGTTCTCGAGTGCCTGTCGCTATGCGTTCACGAGCATCGAAGACATCCCGCCATGAGAGAGAAATGCCAGCAATCGAACCGTTGCCGGGTCCGCGGCCTTTTTCGGTCGCGCCACTCGACGCGCCCGCCTATCGCACGCCGCCGCACAATATCGAGGCCGAGCAGGCGCTGCTCGGAGCCATACTCATCAACAATGACGCCTTCGATCGCGTCTCCGATTTTCTACGCTCCGAACATTTCTCCGAGGATTTGCACCGACGCATCTTCGAGGTTTTGTCGCAGATCATTCGCGCCGGACGCATCGCCACGGTCGTGACTCTGAAGACGCATTTGGGCGACATAGAGCTTCCCGGCGGCGTGCCGATGCAGACCTATCTCGCGGGCCTCGCGCGCGAGGCGACGACGATCATCAACGCCGAGGACTATGGCCGCACGATCCATGATCTCGCCGTACGGCGCGAGCTGATCGTCATCGGCGAGGATATCGTCAATTCCGCCTACGACGCGGCCGTCGATCAAGCCCCACGCCAGCAGATAGAGGAAGCCGAACGCAAGCTCTATGCGGTGGCCGAAACCGGTCGCTATGACGGCGGCTTTCAGCGCTTCGCCGACGCGCTCTCCACCGCCATGGATATGGCGAGCAGCGCCTATCAGCGCGACGGGCATCTCTCCGGCGTCGCCACTGGCCTCGTCGATCTCGACGAGAAAATGGGCGGGCTGCAGAAGTCCGATCTCATCATCGTCGCCGGACGTCCTGGCATGGGCAAGACGGCGCTGGCCACCAATATCGCCTTCAATATCGCCAAATCCTATGTGCCGGAGCAGCAGCCGGACGGCTCGATCAAGGCTGCGAATGGCGGCATCGTCGGCTTCTTCTCGCTGGAAATGTCGGCCGAGCAATTGGCGACGCGCGTCATCGCCGAGCAATCCGGCGTGCCCTCCTACAAGATCCGCCGCGGCGACATCAACGAAGACGACTTCCGCCGCATCGCCGAGGCGGCGCGCGAGATGCAGAGCGTGCCCTTCTTCATCGATCAGAGCGGCGGCATTTCCATCGCCCAGCTCACCGCGCGGGCGCGACGCCTGAAGCGCCAGCGCGGGCTCGATCTGCTCGTCGTGGACTATCTTCAGCTGCTCTCCGGCTCCAAATCGCGCGGCGACAATCGCGTGCAGGAGCTGACCGAGATCACCACGGGCCTGAAGGCGCTGGCCAAGGAGCTGGCGGTGCCGATCATCGCGCTCTCGCAGCTGTCGCGTCAGGTCGAGAGCCGCGACGACAAGCGTCCGCAGCTCTCCGACCTTCGCGAATCGGGCTCGATCGAGCAGGACGCCGACGTGGTGATGTTCGTCTATCGTGAGGAATATTATCTGCGCAATCGCGAGCCGCGCGAAGGCACGGAGGAGCATATCGCCTGGCAGAACGAGATGGAGCGCGTGCATGGGCGCGCCGAGGCGATTCTCGGCAAGCAGCGTCACGGCCCCACGGGAACGGTGACGCTCTCCTTCGAGGCGGAGGTGACGCGCTTCTCCAATCTCGCCGAGGAGGACAAGCTGCCGGCGCGCATGTGAGGCGGAATCACGCTAGGCGACGCGCGTCGCCTCGAAGGCCGGAACCTCGCGCGAAAATGCGTCGAGCCAGGCGAGGAGCGCGGGATATTTCGCGCGCCAGGCGCCTTCGAAACGCAGATCGAGATAGCCGAGCGCGGCGGCGACGGCCACATGGCCGATCGTCGCCGGGCCGGCCGGCGGCGCGGCGTCGAGCGCCGACAAAGCGCGGTCGAGCTTGCCGCTCTGCAGCGCGATCCAATCGGCGGAGCGCAGAGCCTCCGGCCGGGTCCCCTCGTAACGAATGAGCAGCGCGGCGTCGTTCATGCCGTCGCCGAGCGCCTGCAGCGTCAGCGCCGCGATTCGCGCGGCGGGATCGTGCGGAATGAGCTTGCCGCCGGCGAGAAGATCGAAATATTCGCAGATCACACGGCTGTCATAGATGGTCTCGCCGCTGTCGAGGATGAGCACGGGCACCTTGCCGAGCGGGTTTTGCGCGCGCAGCGAATCGGCAGGATTTGTCGTGTCGGCGCCGACGAGCTCGACGCTCGCGCCGAGGCCGAGGCCGAGCATCTCGGCGACGATGCGGCACTTGCGGGCGTAGGGCGAAGCCGCGGAATAGCGTAGAATGGGCATTGGCTCCCTCACGTCGAAAAAACGTCGCCGAGCAATAGGACGTAACGAAGATGACCGCCAGTCCCGAAGAGATCGCCGCCGGCCAAGCCGTCTACACGCCCGCGGTTCTGCGGCTCTACGATCTGCTGGTGCTCGGCCTCTCCAACCGCTTCGTCTGGAAATGTCCGACGCCGCGCCTACGCGCGCTCTATGACGCGCATGTGTCGGGCAATCATCTCGATGTCGGCGTCGGCACGGGCTATTACCTCGACCATTGCCGCTTTCCCGCCGCCGCGCCGCGCGTCGCGCTGATGGATTTGAACGCAGATGCGCTGCGCTTCGCGGCGGCGCGCATCGCGCGCTATTCGCCGGAGAGCTATCGCCGCAATGTGCTGGAGCCGATCGCTTTCGACGCGCCGAAATTCGACTCCGTGGGCGTCAATTATCTGCTGCATTGCCTGCCGGGCGCGATAGCGGAAAAGGCCGTCGTCTTCGACCATCTGAAGGCGCTGACGAATGAGGGCGCCGTCTTTTTCGGCTCGACCTTGCTGCAAGGCGGCGTCGAGCGTTCCTGCGTGGCGCGGCGGCTGATGGAATTTTACAATCGTAAAGGCGTGTTCTCGAACAGAGACGACGATCTCGATGGGTTGCGCGATGCGCTCGAGCGACGCTTCCGCAATGTCCAGATCGACATTGTCGGCTGCGCCGCCGTGTTCGTCGCGCATGATTGACGGATCGCGCGAGCCTTTCGGCCCGCGCCTCCGACGCCATCACTCGTAGATCGCGCTCAGCACCACATGGAACTTCGCGACCGAATTGCCGATATTCTTGACCTCGTAATGAATCTCGGTCTCGTCCTTGGTGTCGACTGTCTGCGACTGCGGCGAGGGCTTGACCTCCGTCACCGTGTAATGACGCCAAACGCGCGTCACCTCGAGCGAGGTGTCCTGGTTGAAGCCGGTCGCCGTGCTGCCGGTGGCGAAAGGCACGGCCTGCGCGTCCCACACGGCGTTGAACGGCGAGGCGTTGTTCCACCAGCCATGAACAGTCGCGCCCGGCGCGAGGGTGAGCTCGGTCTTGGTGTCGATGAAAAGCACCTTGGACATTTTCAATCTCCTATCTGAAACCGTCGCGTGAAATCATTGCGATCGGATGCAGAGGAGATTAGCCGCGGCGCGTTCTCATCGCCGTGCGCGCGAGCACAGAGCGCGCTCTAACGCGCTTCGCCATAGAGCGCGGAGAGCGGAAAGACGAGGCCGGGCGGATCGAGCGTGATGTCGCCGTCATGAATGACGCGAGTCAGAATATCGCTCCCCTCCCCGCGACGATGATGAATCACCAGCGGCGAATCTGGATCGACGATGAGATAATGCGCGACGCTCTCTATGCGAAAATATCCGACGAGCTTACCGAGAGCGTCATTGCGCCCCGTGGACGGCGAGAGCGCGTCGACGACGATGAGAGGCGTCTCGATCAGCATCGTGTCCGGCGGCAGCTCCGGTCCGCAATAGAGCTGCGCATCCGGCTCGAAGACCGTCGTCGCATCGACGCGCACCGCCATTCCATCCGGCAACACATGGCACGGAGCGCTTGCGCGGCGCACAGCATCCTGCAGCGCGACGAAGACGGCAAGCTTCGCTTTTGCATGAGCGATTCTCTCCGCCGCCTGGACGAAGACCTCGCCGTCGACGAGCTCGTGACGGCCCGGCTGACATTCGGCCCAGACCACGAACTCTTCGGCGGTCATTTTCGTCTTCGGCGGAACGCTCATGAAAACATCCTCGTCGCCGAGCGCCATTCGGAGCGTCACCCCTTCAGATCGTCGAAGGGCACCATCACATGCTGGCGATAGGCCGGCCGCTCGCACAGACGCGCATACCAAGCCTCGACATTGGGAAGCGACGGGCGCTCTATGTCGAGCGAGAAATAGCGAAACAAAGTCGTTCCGGCGGGAATGTCGGCGAGCGTCGGCTCGTCGCCAGCGAGGAAAGGACGATCCGCCAGCCAGCTGTCGAGGAAGCGATAATGCTGCGCGCAGCGCGCGACGGCGGCGTTGATCGCCGGCCAGTCGCGCTTTTCCTCCGGCGTGCGGTAATAGCCCATGAACACGCCGTCGATGAAGGCGGGCTGCAGCGTCGTCTGCGCCCAATCCATCCAGCGATCGGGATAGGAGCGGGTCGCGGCGTCCGCCGGCCAGAAGGCCTCGCCGCCATGGCGCGCGGCGAGATAGCGCAGAATGGCGTGAGATTCCCATACCACCACGCCTTCGTCATCGATGACCGGAATGCGGCCATGCGGATTTTTCGCGCGAAATTGCGGGTCGTCCAGCCCTCCGAAAGCGCCGCCGAGCGGCACATGGGCGTGATCGAGCGCGAGCTCGCCGACGAGCCACATGACCTTCTGCACATTGAAGGAGTTGCGCCGTCCCCAGATCGTGAGCATGCGTTCGTCTCCTTCTTCGGCAATCTCGGCGTTGCGGCAATCTAGCCCGAGGCGCAGGCGCGCGCCATTGACGTGGGGTTGCGTTTATCGAAGCCGCGTAGCTGCGCGCGACGAGAGCAATTCATGAAAACAAATTGCGTTTCGCCGAAAATCCCCCGGCGAAACGCGCTTTTTCGGCCGCAACCAAGGCTCAGGCGGTCTCGCCGCCCGCGTCGCCGGACGCCTCGTCCTCGCCGGCGTCGGCCAGATGCTCGACCGAGACGACGCGCTCGCCCTCCGCCGTGTCGAAGACGATGACGCCCTGCGTGCCGCGGCCCGCAATGCGTATGCCTTCCACCGGGCAGCGGATGAGCTGGCCGCCATCCGTCACCAGCATGATCTCATCGCCGCGACCCACGGGGAAGGAGGCGACGAGCTTGCCGTTGCGGGCGTTCACCGCCATGGCGACGATGCCTTTGCCGCCGCGTCCGGTGATGCGGTATTCGAAGGACGATGAGCGCTTGCCGTAGCCGTTCTCGGAGACGGTCAGGATGATCTGCTCGGCCTGCTCCATCTCACGATAGCGCGCCTCGGTCAGCTCGATCGCGGTCGAGGCCTCCTCGGTCTCCGCCACGCCCTCCTCCACGCCTTCCGCTCCCGCATTGCGGCGCTGCGCCGCTGCGCGCTTGAGATAGGCGGCGCGCTCGTCGCCGACGGCCTCGAAATGCCGCAGGATCGACATTGAGATCACGCGGTCGTCGCCAGCGAGCGCTATGCCGCGCACGCCCATGGAGGTGCGCCCCTGGAACACGCGCACGTCGCTGACCGGGAAGCGGATGCACTGCCCCTCACGCGTCGTCAGCAGAATATCCTCCTGCTCCGCCGCCGTGGCGACATCGACGATGGCCTCGCCTTCGTCGAGCTTCATGGCGATGATGCCGGAGCGCCGCACATCGGAGAAATCGGAGAGCTTGTTGCGGCGCACCGTGCCGCCCGTCGTCGCGAAAATGGCGTCGAGCGTCGCCCAGCTCGATTCGTCCTCCGGCAGCGGCATGATGGTGGTGATGCGCTCGTCCTGCTCGAGCGGCAGCATGTTGACCAGCGCCTTGCCGCGCGCCTGCGGCGCCGCCAGCGGCAGACGCCATACCTTCTCCTTATAGGCCCTGCCGAGCGAGGAGAAGAACAGCACCGGCGTATGCGTCGAGGCGACGAAGAGGCGCTGAACGAAATCCTCTTCCTTCGTCTGCATGCCGGAGCGGCCCTTGCCGCCGCGCCGCTGCGCGCGATAGGTGGAGAGCGGCACGCGCTTGATGTAGCCGGCGTGCGAGACGGTGACGACCATATCCTCTCGCGCGATGAGGTCCTCGTCCTCCACATCGCCGTCGCCATCGACGATCTGCGTGCGGCGAGGCGTCGCATAGGCCTCTTTGACCGCGATCATCTCGTCCTTGACGATTCCGAACAGCTTTTCACGCGAGCGTAGAATCTCGAGATATTCGGCGATCTCGACGGCGAGCTTGTTCAGCGCCTCGGCGATCTCGTCGCGGCCGAGCGCGGTGAGGCGCTGCAGGCGCAGCTCGAGAATAGCGCGCGCCTGCGCCTCGGAAAGGCGGATCGCGCCCTCCTCGGTGAGCACATGGCGCGGATCCGCGATCAGCGCGACCAGAGGCGCCATGTCCTTGGCGGGCCATTCGCGCTCCATCAGCGCCTCGCGCGCGGCGGCGGCGTCGGCCGATGTGCGAATGAGGCGGATGACCTCGTCGATATTGGCGACGGCGATGGCGAGGCCGACCTGCAAATGCGCGGCGTCGCGCGCCTTGGCGAGGCGGAACTTGGTGCGCCGCGTGACGACGCTCTCGCGGAAATCCACGAAGGCGACGAGAACGTCCTTCAGCGTCAGCAGCTCGGGCCGGCCGCCATTGAGCGCGATCATATTGACCGGGAAGCTCGATTGCAGAGCCGTATGGCGCCAGAGCTGGTTCAGCACCACATCCGCCACCGCGTCGCGCTTCAGCTCGATGACGATGCGCATGCCTTGGCGGTCGGATTCGTCGCGGAGATCTGAAATGCCTTCGATCTTCTTCTCGCGGACGAGCTCGGCGATGCGCTCGATCAGCGCGGCCTTGTTCACCTGATAGGGAATCTCGGTGAAGATGATCGCCTCGCGCTCCTTGCGGAGCGTCTCGATCTCGGCCTTGGCGCGCATGATGATCGAGCCGCGCCCGGTCGTATAGGCGTTGCGAATGCCGCCGCGGCCGAGAATCGTCGCCGCTGTGGGGAAGTCCGGGCCGGGCACGATCTCCATCAGCTCGGCGACGCCCATATCGGGCCGGTCGATCAGCGCTATGGCGGCGTCGATCACCTCGCCGAGATTATGCGGCGGAATATTGGTGGCCATGCCGACGGCGATGCCGCCCGCGCCATTGACGAGGAGGTTCGGGAAGCGCGCCGGCAGGACCGTCGGCTCCATCTCCTTGTCGTCATAGTTGGGCTTGAAGTCGACCGTGCCTTCGTCGATGTCCTCGAGCAAAGCCAGCGCAGGCTTGGCGAGGCGCGACTCGGTGTAGCGCATGGCCGCCGGCGGATCGTTGTCGACGGAGCCGAAATTGCCCTGGCCGTCGATGAGCGGCAGCCGCATGGAGAAGGGCTGCGCCATGCGCACCAGCGCGTCATAGATCGCGGCGTCGCCATGCGGGTGATATTTACCCATGACGTCGCCGACGATGCGCGCCGATTTCACGTAAGGCTTATCGGGCGTATGGCCGTTCTCGTGCATGGAGAACATGATGCGGCGATGCACGGGCTTCAGCCCGTCGCGAACGTCCGGCAGCGCGCGGCTCACGATCACGCTCATCGCGTAATCGAGATAGCTGCGCTTCATCTCGTCGGCGATCGAGACCGGGCGAATGTCTGAGCCGTGCGTCGGAGGCTGCGTGTCGTCTGTGTCGTTCTCGGCCAATGGCTCGCCAATCCGCTTCGATCGTCCCGCGCTCCGCGGCGAAATCCTGCCGCGGCAATGTTGCGCCGGCTCTGGGGAAGAGCGCTTCTCGTCGTCGTCCCGTCTCGCCGACGAAGGCGAGGCGGCTGCAGAGTCCGCCACTCGGGAGAGCGGCGCGACGTGGAGATCGCGCTCGCGGGACGTTTCGAGCGAAGCGCGCCGAGGCGAGCCTGGCGGCTGCCGTCGGCGACGCTCGAAACCGCCATTTTTCTATAGGCGATTCTCGGCGGCGACGCCAGTTCGCCCGGGCGCGCCGCGCCGCAGTTCTGCTCGAAGAAACACGGGTTTAGAAAAGCTCTTCAAATCTCTTTCGATTCATTTTCCGATTCTGGCGTCAGCTCTGCGCCGAGCGCAGCCTGCGCCGCGCGTTCATGACGATCGTCCGCGCGCTGGCGTCGCCCGGCTCCAGCAGTTCCAGCCCGTCATCCTCGTTCGGATCCCAGGAATCGGCCGCCCGCCCCCGGCCCTCCGAATCGACCAGGGCGATCACGCGATTGGACTGCGCCGCAGTCGGCTCTCCTGCAGTCTTGCCGCCTCCGGCGAAACGAGCGCGCAGAGCGGCCGCGACCTCGGTCCAATCCATCGTCTTCGCCTTTTTGGGCGCTTCCTTCTTGGGCGCTTCCTGCGGCGCAGCTTCGGCCTTGGGCGCGGTTTCCGCGGCCTTCTCGCCGCGCAGCGCGGCGAGTTTGGCGAGGATCGGCTCGAATTTCGCCCGCGCAGCGGCGAGCGCAATGGCCGAACGGCCCGCCGGAGCCGCTTCGCCCTCCTGCGGGGCGGCGGCTTTCGAGGCGACCGGCTCGGTCGTCTTGGCGACGGCGGGACCGCGCCGCAGATATTTCATCACGAGCAAGCCGGCGAGCGCGACAGCGGCGATCAGCGCCTGCCAGAGGGCCATCGGCGATTCGCTTTCCTCCTGGGCCGGCGGCATAGCCTCGGCGCTCGGAGCCGGCGCCTCGCCCTTCGGGGCGTCGGCTTCGGCCTCGGGCTCCGCGGCTCGCTCGGCCGGGGCCTCCGCCTCCGCCTCGACAGCGGCGGCCTCTGGCGCGGCAGGCGACGCGATTTGGGCAGTCGGCGCGGCCCCCTGCGGAGCGCTCTCAGCCTGGAGCGGCGCGATCGGGGCCGGCTCGGCCGACGTTGCGACGACGGCCTGCTCCGGCGCCTTGGCGAGATCGGCGACCGGCGCGCGCTCGAAGGTCGGCAGCGGCTCGCGCAGGAAGACCGGGACGGCAGGCGTCGGCTTTGCCGATTCGGCCGGGGGCGGAGCCGCGACAGCGACCTCTGGCGCCTCGGCGGCGAGCGCGGGAGGCCGCTCGGCCGGACGCGCCTCTGGTTTCGCCGCGACGAGCGGCGCGAGCTTCACGATGATATCGTCATAGCCTTTGCCATTGGGAGAGCCCAGCTCCTCGATTCGCATGGCTCCGGCCGCATGATGCGCGTGCGCGCGGCGCGGCTCGGCGCCGGCGCATCCGATATCGGCGGCCGCGGCCGCCAGCATCAGGCCGCCGGCCGAAAGGCGCGTGAACGGCGTGAAATTCGACCTCATCTGCGAGCTCCGCTGGAATGACGAGGCTCCAGCTTGCCTCGCGGAGCTGAACAAAGCCTTAGCATTGCGATGAACAAGGAGTTAACGCGCTCATTCCATCCACTCGTTCACGACTGGTTCACTGGCTTTGGCCAATGCTCGCGTCCTCGCTTCGCATTCCAATAGGAGGAGACAAATGAAGCTGAAGCTCGCTTTCGTCGCCATTCTGGCGCTCGCTGGCGTCGCCGCGCCGGCCGCCGTGGCCATGCCGCTCGCGCCGCTGACCGAGGGCGCCGTCGTCCCGCTGACGCATGAAATCGGCGGACGTTGCGGCCCTGGCTGGCATGTCGATCCGTGGGGCCGTTGCGTGCCGCATCGTCGTCCGCCGCCGCCGCCCGTCTATGCCCCGCGTCACGGATACCATCCGCAGGCCTACGGTCCGCGTCCGGGATACCATCCCCCGGGCTATGGGCCGCCTCCCGGATTCCGATGCGGCCCCGGCGCGCATCCCAATCAATGGGGCCGCTGCGTTCCGAATCGCTGGTGATCCGCCGCAGCGCCGGAACTAAGGAAGAATTCACCGAGCTCTCGCCGTGCGCCGCGCGCAGTCTTCCCGCCTCACGCGGGGGAAACGGGTGAAGGATATTCAGGCTGCGACGAGGCTTGCGAGGAATTCGTCGTCCCAGGCGGCGGTCATTCGCTCGAGGCGCTGGGAGTCTTTTCCGGGCGCTTTGCGGATCAGATTATTGGCCATGTGCTTCAGCGTGGTGAAGTTCGCCGGGGCGTTTTCGGTCGCACGCGGCATTCGTCGTCGCGGAAGACCGTGTCCATGACCCAGTGCAGGCTGCGGTGAGTAGGCCGGAGGGATTTCACCTCCAGCCTCTCCCAGAACGGTGCGGGAGCCTCTCGACTCACACCGCTCCCATCAAGCAAGCCCTGCCGCCGGCCCTTTGCGCCAGTGCACGAAGAGATCGGGCTGCCGCTTCGCGATGTCCTCGATGAAGCGACACGCCCGTGTCTTGTGTCCTTTCAAACGCTTATACTTCCTCATCGCCCAGGCGGCCAACGTCTTGTCGGAGCGCCTGAGGACCGGATAGAGCGCCCAAGGACAGAACCGCCCGTAATAGCCAATCCAGCCGCGCAGGACCGGATTGTGCAAACGCGCGATGTCTTTCAGGCTCAGCCGATGTCGTGGAACGCCGTATAGCGACGCGTCTCGATACGGCCGTGCTCGCCGTCGAGCGTCTCGTGGCGGCTGATCGTGGCGTCCTCGAATCCATTGGCTTTCGGCTCGGCGGCGAACAGCTTCACATCTTCGTGGAGCGTTCCCTGATTGCCTTTGAGCGCGATGATGTAATCGGCCTTCTTGTCCTTGATCTTCTTGGCGATGGCCCGCTGGCAGCCCATCGCGTCGATGGTCACGACGGCGCCTTCGATCGCCATCATGTCCAAGAGCGCGGGAATGGCGACGATCTCGTTGGATTTTTCCGCGACGGCGACCTGCCCCAGGACCAGACGCTGCCTGGCGGCGAAAGCTAAAGACCATGTGGATCGGCAGCTTGGAGCTCTTCTTCGCCCCGGACCGGCGCGAGGTCTTCCCGTCTATGGCGATGACATCGGCGGGCGCCTTGGTCAGCGCGGCGGTCCAGGCGACGAAGCAGCGCTTGGAACGCCTCGGCGTCGAGCGTGGCGAAGATGTCGCCGAGGTGATCATGCGCCGGCGTGCCGTTGGGGAAGGGGTGGAAGCGACGCAAAAGGTCGAGCTTCCTCTCGCCGAAGCGCGCAATGTTGGTGAAGGCGTCCGCCCCGGCCAGCACGGCGAGCAGGGACAAGAGCAGGATCTCGTCGAGCGGATACATGACCTTGCCAGGCTGCCGTTCGTCCGGCATATCGTTGAAATATTGCAGGAACACCGTCGTCTCGGCCAAAGCCGCGCAATCCGACCCGTTCTCGTCCATCGACCTGAACTCCTGCCCGAATCACAAGAGGTCGACTGATTCAGCACGGAGCGATCTGACGCCTACTTCTTCAGGCGATCGCCCTGGCGCCTCACGTGCAAAGTCTTGCCGTTCGTCGGCAAGTCCTGTATGAGCGGCCTTCTCACGTCGACGTCGAGCTTTCGGCGCCGGCGTTCGGGGCCTCGTGGCGGAGTGGCTACGCAGAGGACTGCAAATCCTTGTACGGGGGTTCGATTCCCTCCGAGGCCTCCAAGCCCCCTTCCCTTATTTTCAGACGCTCGAGAGACTTGCGATCGATACGCGAGCGCGCGAGCGCTAGGCATCGTCCAACTCACGTCACGTCGGGAGCGAGCGGGAAGGCCGGCGGTCCAAGGGCGTAATGGACCGCTACAGCCGCTCGACCATCAGCGATTTCTCGAGAGCGCCGAGCTTCTCCGGCAGATCGGCGACCGTATCGGCGAGAGCGGCGGCCAGCAGGCTCTCCGCCACCTCATGCTTATATTCGTCGAACACCAATTCCAGCGCGTCGTAGGAATCGTCCTGAATCGGCCGCGCCAGCGCGATGCTGGCATGATCGTCGACCGATTGCGCGAGGCGGTCGAAACGCGCGCGGGTCGTCTCCGGCAACATCGATAAGACCGCCCGCTCATAAGCGCCGTCGAACATGTCGCGCAACGCGAGCAGTTCGCGCATCAGTCGATAGAGCTCTATGACCTCGGGGCTGCTGGATGCTCGGAAAAGTTGATCCATAGGAAATCCTGCTCTCTTGAATTCAATAATTTCGAATTCAACCCGGTTCGGAACGCTTGTCAAGGTTGCGTTTGGGCCGGCGCACCCGCATCACGGCGCCGTTACCGTCCGATGATGGCGACGCTTGATCGCATCGATCTCCTCCAGCATCGCCTTCAACGCGTCGATCGCCTCGCGCTCCTGCGCGGTGAGCTCGCATTGCGGATGAAAATGCGCGAGCAGCACGGCCATTGCGTCGCCGATGCGGCCGAGCTGCTTGCCATAGCTGCCGACGTCGGCGAGCACGTCCTCTTCCACCTGCGGCGCGCTCGAGCGCCCGAGATTTATGTTGATGAGGCCGAATTGCCCGCCATAAGGACTGAAGACGGCTGTCCAGGGGTTGATGGTCTGGGCGACATCGCCCGACAGCGGAAGCTTGAAATTGGCCATGAGAACGGCGCCTCGTGATAAGGAAACGAAGGCCGAGCTTAACCCTTTTTCACGAATCGGCCAGCGGACGCGCGAGCTTCTCGGCGCGCCGACGCGATGCGATCCACAGAACCAGCGAGCCCAGCAGAATGGAGGCGGCCGAGCCCGCCAGCACGCCGATCTTGGTGGCGCGCATCGCCGCCTCGTCCGCCTCGAAGGCGATCTGGCCGATGAAGAGGCTCATGGTGAAGCCGACGCCGCAGAGCACGGACACGCCATAGAGCTGGACCCAGCCCGTCTTGGGCGGCCGCGAGGCGATTCGCGTCGCCAGGGCCAGAGCGATCGCCGTGAAGACTCCGAGCTGCTTGCCGAGAAAAAGACCGAGCGCGACGCCGAGCAGAATGGGCGCGCCGGTCGTCGCCAGATCGCCGCCGCCGAGCGCCACCCCCGCATTGGCGAAGCCGAACAGCGGCAACGCGATAAAGGCGACGAATGGCCCGAGCGCATTCTCGAGCCGGTGCAGCGGCGTATGCTCCTCCGGGTCCGGCCCGGAGAGGCGCAGCGGAATCATGGCCGCCAGCAGCACGCCGGCGAGCGTCGCATGGACGCCGCTGAGCTGCACGAAATGCCAGAGCGCCAAGCCGAGCAAAAGATAGGGCGTGAGAATCGTGACCTCGAAGAGATTGAGGCCGAGCAGCAGGAACAAGGTCACGCCGGCGCCGAGCATCGGCGGGGCCGCCGGCTCGCCGGCGTAGAACACCGCAATAATGACGATGGCGCCGAGATCGTCGAGAATGGCGAGCGCGGTGAGAAAGACTTTCAACGCGCCCGGCACGCGGTCGCCCAGCAGCGCCAGCACGCCGAGCGCGAAGGCGATATCGGTCGCCGAGGGAATCGCCCAGCCGCGCGCCGCCGGGGAGCCGGCGTTGAAATAGGCGTAGATCAGCGCCGGCGCGGCCATTCCGCCGAGCGCGCCGACGCCGGGCAGCACGCGCGCGGACCAATGGCGCAAATGGCCGTCGAGCAGCTCGCGCTTGATCTCGAGGCCGACGAGCAGGAAAAACACCGCCATCAGCCCGTCATTGATCCAATGCAGCAGCGAATGGCCGGAGATCGGAGTCTCCAGCAGGCTGTGATAGGATTCGGCAAAAGGCGAGTTGGCGAGCGCGAGCGCCACTGCGGCGCTCGCCATCAGCACGACGCCGCCCGCCGCCTCGCTGGCGAGGAAGCGACGCAGAGTCGAAGGCGCAGCGTGATGCGGATGCTGTTTCATGGCGAGCGCCGCCCAAGATGAGAAGAACGCGCCACACTTGAGCGATTTGCATTGCTCTGGCAAGAAAATCCGGCTCCGCGCGTGAGCCGCCGAATATGCGTAGGCAGGAGACACAAATGACTCTCTATCGCGCCATCGGCCTCATGTCGGGCACTTCCATGGACGGCGTGGACGTGGCCCTGCTGGACACCGATGGCGAAAAGCGGCTCGACTTCGGCCCGACCGGCTTCTTCCCCTACTCGGACCCGGATCGCGAGCTGCTTCGCGCCGCGCTCGCCGAGGCGACGCGCCTCACGGACCGAGCAGCCCGGCCCGGCGCGGTTGGGGCGGGGGAGCGCCTCGTCACCGAGCGTCATGCGGAGGCGATCGAAGCCTTTTTGCGCGCGGAGAGGCTCGATCCGGCCAGCATCGACATTTTGGGGTTTCACGGGCAGACCGTGCTGCATCGGCCACAGAGCCGGCTCACCGTCCAGATCGGCGACGCATCGTCGCTGGCCGAGCGGCTCGGCGTCGATGTCGCCTATGATTTTCGCGGCGCCGATGTCGCCGCCGGCGGCGAGGGCGCGCCGCTCGTGCCGGCCTATCATCGCGCTCTGGTTGCATCCAGCGGGATCGAGGGGCCGGTCGCCGTCGTCAATATCGGCGGGGTCGGCAATGTCACTTTCGTCGATGGCGACGCCGAGCCCATCGCCTTCGACACCGGTCCCGGCAATGCGCTGATCGACGATCTGATGCTCGCCCGCACTGGCCGGCCGGTCGACCGCGACGGCGCAACCGCCGCCGAGGGCCGCGTGGACGAGGCGATTCTGCAATCCATGCTACTTCATCCATATTTTCAGAAACTTCCGCCAAAGTCTTTAGATAGAAACGATTTTTCATTTCGATCGACAGATGAGCTTTCGCTGGAGGACGCGGCCGCAACGCTCACCGCCTTCACCGCGGCCTCCCTCGCCCTCGCCTTTTCGCAGACGCCCTCGGCGCCGCGGCGGGCGATCGTCTGCGGCGGCGGCGCGCATAATCCGACGCTGATGCGCGCGCTCGCCGCCCGCCTGCCCTGCCCGGTCGCCACGGCGGCGGAGGTCGGCTGGAAGGGCGATGCGATCGAGGCCCAGGCTTTCGCCTTTCTCGCTGTGCGTGTGCTGAAAGGCCTGCCTCTGACCTTCCCTGGAACCACCGGGGCGCCCACGCCGACCAAGGGCGGCGAGATCGCCGCCGCGCAGCGCAGCCGCCGCGCCATCGGCTGAGCGAAGAGATCGCTCTAGCTTTCGCCGCCTCTTTCATTCCGCATTGAGGGTTTCGTCTTCAAATGCGCGATGCGAGAAGGAGCGAAGCATGACCGAGACGATTCAGCGTGACGAGGACGCCCCCGCCTGGCCGAGCCGGCGCAATCTACTGCTCGGCGCGCTCGGGGCCGTCTCGGCCGGGGTCGGAGCGGTGGTCGTCGAGCAGGCATGGAAGCGCAAGGACCTCTCCGCCCGCTTCTTCAACACACTGTCGATCGAGGCCTTCGATCTGCCGCCGACGCTGGGGCTTACCTTCGCGGACGGTCGCCCCATGCCGGGCTTCGGCGCCGGCGATCTCGCGGGCAAGCGCTCGCTCCTCTATCTCTGGGCCTCCTATTGCCCGAGCTGCCGCGCCGAGCATCACCTTTTGATGGCGCTGGCGCAAAAGGGCGTCGCCATCTATGGCGCCGATGTGAAGGACGATCCGGCCCACGCCCGCAGCTTTCTGGCCGAGCATGGCAATCCTTTCGTCGCCGTCGGCCAGGACCAGCGCGCCTTTCTACAACGGGCGCTGGGCGCGCGCGGCGTTCCGGCGAGCTTCGTGGTGGCGCCCGGCCCCAAAATCGACGTCGCCATCCTCGGTCCGATAGACGAGAGCGCGATCACGACGCGAATTTTGCCGGCGCTGGCGAAAAACGCCTGACGACGCTCGCAGCCGAAGCGCGCGCGGTGAACGAAGGCTCTGAGCACATTGCCGAAATTCCATAATATTAAATTTTGTTAACAAGTAGATTTTCGGCTCTTCTACAATATTGCCAAAAATTAACTTGAGATCGGGCCGCATAGAGCAGAGCCTCCGCTCGCTCCCGCCGGCATGCGGCTCGCGTTTTTCGAGAACCGCCCCCGCCTTCCGGCCCCGCCCCGGCCCCGTCTCAGCGGATCGTGGGGACGGCGGGAGCGCTATCGAAACCGAGGTCCTGTCCCATGACGAAATCCATCGTCGTGGCGAGCGCGCTCGCGCTCGCCTGCGCTGTCGGTCCGGCTATCGCCGCCGATCTCCCCTCCACCAAAGCGGCGCCCGCCTTCATTCCGCCGCTCGCGCCGCCGCCGCTCTGGACCGGCTTCTACGTCGGTCTCAACGCCGGCTATACATGGTCCAACAGCGACACTGTCGCCCAGAGCTATTGGGACACAGACGCGGCCGGCCTCGGCGCCAATGCGCTCATCGGCAATTTTCCCGGCTCGATCAACGCCAATGTCTCCGGCTTCATCGGCGGCGGCCAGATCGGCTATAATTCCCAGGTCTCAGATAAATTCCTCTGGGGCGTGGAGGCCGACATTCAGGGCGTCGCCACCAGCGGCTCCACGGCGGCGCTCACCGGCGCCTCCGCCTACACCACGCTCTCGCGCGGGATCGATTATATCGGCACGGCGCGCGGGCGGCTCGGCTATCTCGTTACGCCGACTCTGCTCGCCTATGCGACGGGCGGTCTCGCCTATGGCCAGACCAATCTCTCCGCGAGCTATCTCGGCGCGCCGACCATCGTCGCATCCGACTCCTATTCCGACCTTCGCATCGGCTATGCGGTCGGCGGCGGCCTCGAATGGCTGTTCGCGCCGCGATGGAGCGCCAAGGTCGAATATCTCTATTACGATCTCGGAACCGCCTCTACGCCCGGCGCCGGCTACGCCTACACATCGGCGCTCGGCTCGCAGATCTCGGGCGCGCAATCCTCGACGCGCTTCGACGGCCATATCGCCCGCGCCGGGCTCAACTATCATTTCGACTGGCTCGAGCCGACGCCGATCGTCGCCAAATTCTGAGCATAAAAAAGCGCTGGTTCGCGCGGCCTTTGCCGCCTTCCTTCTCCCCGCATTGCGGGGAGAAGGTGAGGATGAGGGGCTCGGGGCGTTTTCCGTCTGTGGCTCATGCCCCGAGCCCCTCACCCCGGCCCTCTCCCCGCGAGCGGGGAGAGGGGGAACGCGCCGAACCATTCGCTACATCAGAGCGCGGTCAGCCGGACGCCGTATCAATCGCCCCGCGCGGGAATGGCGATGCGGGGCGGATTGCCGAGACGCTTGTCGAGATAGGCGTCGACATGGGCGATCAGCGGCTCGATGCGGTTCTCGAAGAAGTGGTTGGCGCCCTGCACCACCGCATGCTCGATGACGATGCCCTTCTGAGTCTTCAGCTTCTCGATGAGCCCGGTCACTTCCTTCAGCGGCGCGACGCGATCGATGTCGCCATGAATGAAGAGGCCCGATGACGGGCACGGCGCGAGAAACGAGAAATCGAAGCGATTGGCCGGCGGCGCGACCGAGACGAAGCCCTCGATCTCCGGCCGGCGCATCAGCAATTGCATACCGATCCAGGAGCCGAAGGAGACGCCGGCGATCCAGCAGGCGCGCGCCTCGGGATTGACCGCCTGCGCCCAATCGAGCGCCGCGGCCGCGTCGGAGAGCTCGCCCGCGCCATGATCGAAAGAGCCCTGGCTGCGGCCGACGCCGCGGAAATTGAAGCGCAGGACGGAGAAGCCGCGCTCGGCGAAAGCGTAATAGAGGTTGTAGACGATCTGATTGTTCATCGTGCCGCCGAATTGCGGATGCGGATGCAGGATGATGGCGATCGGCGCGCCGCGCTGCGCCGATTGATGAAAGCGGCCTTCGAGCCGGCCGGCGGGGCCGGTGAAAATGACCTCGGGCATGAAGTTCCTCGTCTCCCCCGCGCGAAAAACGCGCTTTTTTCGTCGGGCGGTTTTCGCCGGCGCCGAAAATGCGTTATGCTCCAGCCGGAGCGCCCCTTGCCGGGCGTCCACGCGTCCGGCGCGCGCCGAACCCGCGGCTCATTTTCGGCCGAGCGGGCCTTCTAGCATGTGTGACGGCGCTCATTGCAAGAGTTTTGAAGGGTCGCGGCGCATTCTCGCCCGGCCGATCCATAGCTCGGCTGCATGCGGCGTTTCGCGGAGGGTCGAGAATTCTTGGTCGATGTCGTTCCTTGTCCCGCTCCGCTCGAGATCGAGGCTTCGCTGGCGAGGACGGCCGACGGCCGCGATCCGGGCCTCGACTTCATCAAAGGGATTTTGATCCTCCTCGTCGTCTTCGGCCATTCGATCCAATGGATCGTCCATGCGGGAACGGAAGACTATTGGGACGACGGGCTGTTTCGGGCCATTTATCTCTTTCATATGCCGGCCTTCATCGCCGTCTCCGGCTATCTCGCCGCGCGACGGATCGACGCCGCGATGCGCCTCGAGCAATTCCTCTTTCGCCGCACGCTGCCTCTGCTCCTCGCAATGGCGGTCTGGGCGGTAATTTTGGCCTGGCCCAACCTCGAGCGCGCCTTCGTCGGCCTCGAGACCCATATTCGCTCAGATGTGTGGAAGGATTTTCGTGGCTCCTTTTGGTTCCTATGGGCTGTCGTCGTCGGCTCCGCCGGAGCCTTCGCCGCGACGCGCTTCGGAGCCTATGAGCGCGCGGCGCTGCTGCTGATCGCGGCCGCGCTGCTGCTGGCGCCGCTGCCCGACTTTCCGCCCTCGGCCATTCGCTACACGGCCGCCTTCTATCTCATCGCCTTTCTCGCCGGGCGCGCCGGCGCGACGATCCACGCTATCCCGAGCCACGTCGCCGTAGCGGCCGCGGCGGCGGCGGCGATCGGATGGCTGTTCTGGACGCCGGACACTTACATCTACAACAATGGCTTCGCCTATTGGCGGCCGGGCGTCGCCGGCCAATTGGCGCTGATGCTGCCGGTCTCAGTCGCAGCGGCGCTGGCCTTTCTGCGCGGGGCGGTCGCCCTGCACGACAGGATCGCGTCATCGGCGGCGGCGCAGATCGTGATCGCCATCGGCGGAATGACGCTGGAAATCTATCTGGCGCAGACAGTGGCGTTTCGCGCGACCTCGCTGCCGCCGGAATTCGCCGCCGGCTATCGCGACGCGGCGGCGGCAACCGCGATCATTGTCGCGGGGACCGCGGCGCTCGTCGCCCTCTCCCGCCGCCTTCCGGGCGGCGAGCTGCTCTGGGGACGCCTGCCGGCTCTCCCATTCCGCGCGCGGAACGATTAGCTTCGCAATATGTCCGCTCCCCGCGCCTATCTCGACCATAACGCCACCACGCCGCTGCGGCCGCAGGCGCGCGACGCCATGCTCGCCGCGCTGGAGACGCTCGGCAATCCCTCCTCCGTCCATGCCGAAGGCCGCGCCGCACGGGCGCTGATCGAGGCCGCGCGCGGGCAAATCGCCGCGGGACTTGGGACGAAATCGCGCAATGTCGTCTTCACGTCCGGCTCGACCGAGGCCGCCAATCTGATTTTGACGCCTTTCTTACAACGAGACCAAACTACGGCGGAGATCGATCTGCTGCTCCTCGGCGCCGGCGAGCATCCGGCGGTTCTGGCCGGCCATCGCTTCCCCGCCGCGCGCGCCGAGACCATAGGGCTCGACCCGGAGGGCGCGCTGTCGCTCGACGCGCTGGCCGATACGCTGCAGCGCAACAAAAGTAAACGAATTCTGCTCGCCCTGCAGGCCGCCAACAATGAGACCGGGGCCATTCAGCTGGTCGCCGCCGCGGCCGAACTCGTCCATGCGGCCGGCGGGCTTCTCGTCTGCGACGCCACCCAGGCGGTCGGCCGACTGGAGACCACATTCGCGGCCCTGCGGGCCGATGCATTGTTCTTTTCCTCACATAAGATCGGGGGGCCTATGGGCGCCGGCGCACTGGCGTTCGCGGAGGACCGGCTCCATATCAGAGAGGCGCTTTTGCGCGGCGGAGGACAGGAGAGCGGACGCCGCGCCGGCACCGAGAATGTGGCCGCTATCGCCGGCTTCGCCGCGGCTTTCGCAGTCGCGAAAGACTGCATGGTGGAGGAGGCCGAAAGGCTCGGCGCGCTGCGCGACCGGTTGGAGGCGAAAGTCGCGGAAATCTGGCCGGAAACCGTGTTTCTCGGCGCAAAAGGGCCAAGGCTCGCCAATACGTCGGCGTTTCTGACGCCGGGGCAGAAGACGCAGACTCTGCTGATGGCGCTCGATGTCGAAGGCGTCGCTCTCTCGTCGGGATCGGCCTGCTCCTCGGGCAAGGTGAAAGCCTCCCATGTGCTCGCCGCAATGGGCCTCGAGGACAAAGCCGCGCTCAGGGCGAGCTTGGGTTGGAGTTCGACAGAGGAGCATGTAGATTTGTTTGGTATCGCTTTTGCAGGGGTCGCGAAGAGGATCAGGGCGCGGCGGACGGCCGCCTGAAGGGCGGCTTAGGCGGCTCTAATTTCGGCCGGCGGGCCTTGAACCCGTCGAGACGAGGAGAGGACACATGGCGGCTCGCCAGGAGACGGTGGCGCGCGTCGAAGAAATCGACGTCGACGCATATAAATACGGCTTCACCACCGATATCGAATCCGAAAAGGCCCCAAAGGGTCTCAGCGAGGATATCGTCCGCTTCATTTCGGCGAAGAAGAACGAGCCCGAATGGCTGACCGAGTGGCGGCTCGAGGCCTATCGGCGCTGGCTGACGATGCAGGAGCCCAAATGGGCTCGCGTCGACTATCCCGCGATCGACTATCAGGACCTCTATTACTATTCCGCGCCGAAATCGACGCCCGGGCCGAAGTCGCTGGACGAGGTCGATCCCGAGCTGCTGCGCACCTATGAGAAGCTCGGCATTCCGCTGCGCGAGCAAGAGGCGCTCGCCGGCGTCGAGCAGCGCAAGGTCGCCGTGGACGCGGTGTTCGACTCGGTCTCGGTGGCGACGACCTTCCGCGAGGAGCTGTCCAAGGCCGGCGTGATCTTCTGCCCGATCTCGGAAGCGGTGCGCGAGCATCCCGAGCTGGTGCGCAAATATCTCGGCTCTGTCGTGCCGGTGACGGATAATTTCTACGCCACGCTGAACTCCGCGGTCTTCTCGGACGGGTCCTTCGTCTACATCCCGCCGGGCGTGCGCTGCCCGATGGAGCTGTCGACCTATTTCCGCATCAATGAGAAGAACACGGGACAGTTCGAGCGCACGCTCATCATCGCCGACGCCGGCTCCTATGTCAGCTATCTCGAGGGCTGCACGGCGCCGAAACGCGACGAGAATCAGCTGCACGCCGCCGTGGTCGAGCTGGTCGCTCTCGACGACGCCGAGATCAAATATTCGACGGTGCAGAACTGGTATCCGGGCGACAGCGAGGGCAAGGGCGGCATCTACAATTTCGTCACCAAGCGTGGCGATTGCCGCGGCAAGAACTCGCACATCTCCTGGACGCAGGTGGAGACGGGCTCCGCGGTGACGTGGAAATATCCGTCCTGCATTCTGCGCGGCGACAATTCGCAAGGCGAGTTCTATTCGATCGCAGTGTCGAACGGCTATCAGCAGGTCGACAGCGGCACGAAGATGATCCACCTCGGCAAGAACACCAAGAGCCGCATCATCTCCAAGGGCATCTCCGCCGGCCATTCGCAGAACACCTATCGTGGTCAGGTGTCGGCGCATCGCAAGGCGGAGGGCGCGCGCAATTTCACAAATTGCGACAGCCTGCTCATCGGCGACAAATGCGGCGCGCATACGGTGCCCTATCTCGAGTCGAAGAACGCTTCCGCCGTGTTCGAGCATGAGGCGACGACGTCGAAGATCTCCGAGGACCAGCTGTTCTACTGCATGCAGCGCGGCCTCTCCGAAGAAGAGGCGACGGCGCTCATCGTCAATGGTTTCGTGCGCGACGTGCTGCAGAAGCTGCCCATGGAATTCGCAGTGGAAGCGCAGAAACTGATCGCAGTGAGCCTCGAAGGCAGCGTCGGTTGATGTATCGATGAGCAAAGAGGCGCTCTGTGTTTATTGAGCGCCTCTTTACGAGGCAGGCGAGCGACGAACCGGCCCCGATAGAGCGGCCCCCGAATTGCAACGTCCCTCGCAAGACAGCGAACAGCCAACAGGACGAGACCATGATCGAAATCAAGAATCTCCACGTCTCCATCGGCGAGCGCAAAATTCTCGACGGGCTGAACCTCACGGTGAAGGACGGCGAGGTGGCGGCCATCATGGGGCCGAACGGCACCGGCAAATCCACGCTCTCCTATGTCATCTCCGGCCGCGAGGGCTATGACGTCACCGAGGGCGAGGTGCTGCTCGACGGCGAGAATATTCTGGGCCTCGAGCCGCATGAGCGCGCCGCCAAGGGCGTGTTTCTCGCCTTCCAATATCCGGTCGAGATTCCGGGCGTCGCGACGATGACCTTCCTCAAGGCCGCCGTGAACGCGCAGCGCCGCTCGCGCGGCGAGGAAGAGCTGCAGACGCCGGACTTCATGAAGCTGATCCGCGAGGCGTCCACCAAGCTCGGCATCAACATGGACATGCTGAAGCGCGCGCTGAATGTCGGCTTCTCCGGCGGCGAGAAGAAGCGCATGGACATTCTGCAGATGAGCCTGCTGCAGCCCAAGTTCGGCATTCTCGACGAGACCGACTCCGGCCTCGACATCGACGCTCTTCGCATCGTCTCCGAGGGAGTGAACGCGCTGCGCTCACCGAACCGCGGCTTCCTCGTCATCACCCATTATCAGCGCCTGCTCGACTACATCAAGCCGGACACTGTGCATGTGATGGCCAAGGGCAAGATTCAGAAGACCGGCGGGCCGGAGCTCGCGCTCGAGCTCGAGAAGAGCGGCTATCGCGATTATGTCGGCGAAGCGGCGTGAGGGTGAGATCATGACCGTGCAGGCGATCGACAAGAAGAGCGAGGCCGAGACGGCCTTCGCCGGCGCCTTCGAGGCGATGAAGGGCAAGGGCGCGCCCGCGTTGCGCCAGGCCTCGTGGGAGTTCTTCACGCGCAAAGGGCTGCCGACGCGCCGCGTCGAGGCGTGGCACTATACCGATCTGCGCGCCTCGCTGCGCACAGTGGCTCCGCTCGGCGCGCCGGGAGCGATCACGCTGCCGCCGACGACCCTCGGCCGCGTGCGTCTCGTCGTCGCCGACGGCGCCTTCCGGCCGGAGTTGTCCGACGCCGCTTCTCTGCCGGCCGGCGTCGAACTATCCTCTCTGGCCGATGTCCTCGCCAAGGAGGACGCTTCCGTCCTCACGGCGCTGGGCCTGCCGGAGAACGCCGGCGCCGATGCGGTGGTCGCGCTCAATGCGGCGCTGATGCAGGACGGCGTGGTTCTGCGCGTCGCTCCGGCGACGGAAGTGGCGAAGACGATCGAAATATTGCTGGTCTCCACCGGCGACGAGACGCGCTCCTCCTTCACGCGCTCTCTGGTCGTCGTCGGCGACGGCGCCAAGGCGAAGATCGTCGAGACGTCGCTCGCCCTCGCGCCCTCCGGCGCGCAGGAGAATCACGTTCTCGCCTTCGCGATCGGCGCCGACGCCGAGGTCGAGCATATCGCCGACATCGGCCCGCAGTCGGAAGCGGCGATACGGCTGTTCAGCCTGCTCGTCACCGCGCAAGCGAAGGCGTCGTTCAAATCGCTCGGCTTCGTCGAAGGCGGCGGCCTGGTGCGCCGGCAAATCTTCGCGCGGCTCGCCGGCGAAGAGGCGAGCGTCGCGCTCGACGGAATTTCCCTGCTCGGCGGCAAGGACCATGCGGATACGACGCTCGTCGTCGAGCACGCCGCGGCCCATTGCCAGAGCCGTGAGCGTTTCCGCAGCGTGCTCGACGGCCAATCGACCGGCGTGTTCCAAGGCAAGGTGGTGGTGCGCCCGGGCGCGCAGAAGACCGACGGCTCCATGCAGTCGCGGGCTCTGCTGCTCAGCGAGAACGCCACGATGAACAATAAGCCGGAGCTGGAGATTTTCGCTGACGACGTCGTTTGCGGCCATGGCGCCACTTGCGGACGTCTCGACGCCGACCAGCTCTTCTATCTGGTGGCGCGCGGCCTGCCCAAGCATGAGGCCGAGGCGCTGCTGATCGAAGGCTTCGCCGGCGAGATCGTCGAGGCGCTCGGCGAGGAAGCGGTGCGCGACGTCTATTTCGAGCGCATCCGCAGCTGGCTCGGCAAGCGAGGGGGAGCGAAGTGAACCAGCCGCTCTTGGCCGAGGCCACGCCCGCCTATGACGTCGAGGCGATCCGCCGCGACTTTCCGATCCTGGCCGAAAAGCCCTATGGCAAGGATCTCGTCTATCTCGACAACGCCGCCTCGGCGCAGAAGCCGCGGCAGGTGATCGAGCGCATCTCCCAGGTCTACGAGCACGAATACGCCAATGTGCATCGCGGCCTGCATTATCTCGCCAATGCGGCGACCGACGCCTATGAGGGCGCGCGCGAGACCTTGCGCCGCTTCCTCAACGCCGGCGATCGCGAGGAGATCATCTTCACGCGCGGCGCGACGGAGGCGATCAATCTCGTCGCCTCCTCCTACGGCCTCGCCCATATCGGCGAGGGCGACGAGATTATCCTCTCGATAATGGAGCATCACTCCAATATCGTGCCGTGGCATTTCCTGCGCGAGCGCAAGGGCGCGGTGCTGAAATGGATCGAGACCGACGATGACGGCGTCTTCTCGCTAGAGGATTTCGAGAAGCTCATCACGCCGCGGACGAAGATCGTCGCGCTGACGCATATGTCCAATGTGCTGGCGGCGCCGACGCCGATCGCCGATATCGTGCGCATCGCCCATTCTCATGGCGTGCCGGTGCTCGTCGACGGCTCGCAGGGCGCGGTGCATCTCGACGTCGACGTGCGCGCGCTGGACGTCGATTTCTACATCATCACCGGCCACAAGCTCTATGGGCCGACCGGCATCGGCGCTCTCTATGGCAAGCGCGAGTGGCTGGAGAAGCTGCCGCCCTTCGCCGGCGGCGGCGAGATGATCGAGACGGTCACGCGCGACTATGTGACCTACAACACGCCGCCGCATCGATTCGAGGCCGGCACGCCGCCCATCGTGCAGGCGGCGGGGCTCGGCGCGGCGCTCGAATATATGCAGAAGATCGGCCGCCCGGCGATCCGCGCCCATGAGGCCGATCTCACCGCCTATGCGCATGAGCGCCTCTCCGTTATACCGGGGCTTCGAATCTTCGGTCACGCCAAAGATAAGGGACCGATCGTCGCTTTCGACATGCCGGAGGCCCATGCCCACGACATAGCGACCGTTATCGACCGCTCGGGCGTCGCCGTGCGCGCCGGAACCCATTGCGCCATGCCGCTATTACAGCGCTTCAACGTCACCTCCACCTGCCGCGCCTCTTTCGCAATGTATAATACCCGCGACGAGGTCGACCGCCTGGCGGAAGCGCTGCTGAAAGCGAAGGCGCTGTTTTCTTGATAAGGAGACAGAATCGTGACCAAGACCGATGACGCGGTGGAGCCGCAGGAAGTCGTGACCGGTCGGGAGCTGACGCGGGAGGAGCAGCAGCCCCTGCCCGCGGGCCGGTCCAAGGAAGATGTCGAGCGGCTGACGCAAGGCATCATCGCCGCGCTGAAGACCGTGCAGGACCCTGAGATTCCTGCCGATATTTTCGAGCTCGGCCTCATCTACAATATCGACATCACGCCCGAGGACGTCGTCTATATCGACATGACATTGACCGCGCCGGGCTGCCCCGTCGCCGGCACGATCGTCGAGCAGGTGCAGAGCTCGGTGAGCTTGGTGCCGGGCGTGATGGCCGTGATCGTCAAGCTCGTCTTCGAGCCGCCATGGGATCAGAGCCGCATGTCGGACGAAGCCCGCATGACGCTCGACATGTGGTGAGAATGAGGAGATCCGATGGAAGCGCCCGCGCCGAAAATCGACGGGTGTCTCGAAACGGCTCTCTATGTCGAGGATTTGGCGCGCGCCTCGCGTTTCTATGAGGATGCGCTCGGCCTCGAGCCCATGTTCGCCGATCAGCGGCTGATCGCCTATGATTGCGGACCGCGCAGCGTGCTTCTACTGTTCGCGCGGGAAGCGATGGGCGAGGCGGTGGTTCTGCCGGGGGGCGAGATACCGCCGCATGAAGGTCGCGGGCGCTTGCATTTCGCGCTCGCGATCCGGCCCGAGGATCTCGGCCTGTGGGAGCGACGGCTCGCGGAGAAGAATGTGCCGATCGAGGCGCGGATGCAGTGGCCGCGCGGCGGGCGGAGCCTTTATTTCCGCGATCCAGACGACAATCTCGTCGAGCTGGCGACGCCGGGCATATGGAAGAATTATTGATCGCGACGTCTGGCCGCGCATCCACGCGGAAGATGAAGGGATGTAGGGAGCGAACAGATGAACGTCATGAGCCTCAGCGACTCCGCGGCGGAGCGCGTGCGCGGCCTGCTCGCCGGCGCCGAGAACGCCAATATCGGGCTGCGCATCTCGGTGGAGAAGAGCGGCTGCGCCGGCATGGCCTATAAGATGGAGCTGGCCGAGCCCTCGCCCGGCGACGAGGTGATCGAGGAAAAAGGCGCGCGCGTCATCGTCGCCGGCCAGGCGGTCATCTATCTGCTCGGCACGCGCATGGACCTCGACGTGCAGCAATTCTCCTCGAGCTTCGTGTTCCAGAATCCGAACCAGACCTCGGCCTGCGGCTGCGGCGAGAGCGTCGAGCTCAACCCGGTCGATCCGAGCGCCGTGGAGAAGCATGTGGCCGGCTGAGCCCGGGAATCAGATGCGAGCCTGAAGGCTCGCGGTCCAATGTGCGCCCTGGACCGCGAGCCTTCAGGCTCGCTCTATCGGCCGGCCGGTCCGCAAAACGGATTGCGCCGGGCCGCGTAAGGCGCTAGGCCGCAGGCTCGAAATCGAGCGCGGGATATCGCAATGGCGGCAGGACAAAAAGGTCTCACTTACGCCCAGGCCGGCGTCGACATTGACGCTGGAAATCGGCTGGTGGACCTCATCCGTCCCGCCGTGCGCGCGACGCGCCGGCCGGGTGCGGATGGCGAGATCGGCGGCTTCGGCGGCCTCTTCGATCTCAAGGCGGCGGGCTTTACCGATCCAGTGCTGGTCGCCGCCAATGACGGCGTCGGCACCAAGATCAAGATCGCCATAGAATCGGGCCTCCACGGCACGATCGGCGTCGATCTCGTCGCAATGTGCGTCAATGATCTCGTCGTGCAGGGCGCGGAGCCTCTGTTCTTTCTCGACTATTACGCGAGCGGCAAGCTCGAGCCGGATGCGGCGGCTGCCGTCGTCTCGGGGATCGCCGCCGGCTGCGTCGAGGCCGGCTGCGCGCTGCTGGGCGGCGAGACGGCGGAAATGCCGGGCCTTTATTCCAAGGGCGACTATGATCTCGCCGGCTTCGCCGTCGGAGCCGCCGAGCGCTCGCGCCTGCTGCCGCGCGCCGAGGTGAGGGAAGGCGATCTCCTGTTCGGCCTGCCCTCCTCCGGCGCCCATTCCAACGGCTTCTCGCTCATCCGCCGCATCGTCGCCGAGTCGGGCCTCGCCTGGGACGCCCCCGCGCCCTTCGCGGCCGGGCGGACGCTGGCCGAGGCGCTGCTCACGCCGACGCGCCTCTATGTGAAGCCGCTGCTGGCGGCGCTGAAGCGCAGCGAGAAAATCCTCGCCCTCGCCCATATCACCGGCGGCGGCTTTCCCGACAATCTGCCGCGCGTGCTGCCCAAGGGATTGGGCGCCGCGCTCGATCTCGGCGCATTTCGGCCGCCGCCGGTCTTCTCCTGGCTCGCGCTGACGGGCGGCGTCGCGGAAGCCGAAATGCTGCGCACCTTCAACTGCGGAATCGGCATGGTCGTGGTCGTGGCCGAGGACGGCGCGACGGAAGCCGTGACGGCGCTGCGCGAGGCCGGCGAGACGCCGATCGCCATTGGCGAGATCACATCGGCGGGCGACGGGCCGCGCGTCGTCACGCGCGGGACGCTGCCGCTGTGAGCCGGCGGCTGCGCACGGCGATCCTCATTTCCGGGCGCGGCTCCAATATGGACGCGCTGATCGAGGCGGCCCGCGCGCCGGATTTTCCGGCCGAGATCGCGCTGGTCGTCTCCAATCGCCCGGAGGCCGCAGGCCTCGCCAAGGCCAAGGCGGCCGGAATCGCCGTCGCCGCGGTCGATCACAAAATCTACGCCGGCCGCGAGGAGTTCGAGCGCTCGCTGCAAATCGTGCTGGAGACGCATCGAATCGACTTTCTCTGCCTCGCCGGCTTCATGCGGCTGCTGACGCCCTGGTTCATTGGCCAATGGCGGGGGCGCATGCTCAATATTCACCCGGCGCTGCTGCCCGCCTTTCGCGGCCTGCACACGCATGAGCGGGCGCTCGCCGATGGCGTGAAAATCCACGGCTGCACCGTCCATTTCGTGGTTCCGGAAATGGACGAAGGGCCGATCGTCGCCCAATCCGCCATCTCCGTGCTCGATTCCGACACGCCCGACAGTCTCGCGGCGCGCGTGCTCGAGCAGGAGCATTTGCTCTATCCGCGCGCGTTGCGCCTCGTCGCTTCCGGCGCCGTCAGGGTCGAGGGCAATCGCGTTGTCGGCGTGAGCCCATCGCCGCAGGCGGCGCTCGCCGTCCCCTCCTCCGGCTGATCCTGCCGCGGACATCCGGCGCCGTTGCGAAAGCCATGGCCGAAGGGATAGGAAGCGCCGCCCTTGCACGGGCTCGGAAGCGCGAACCAGCAGAGATAAACGCCGATAGCCAAAAGCTTTGCGAGGCCGAGCGCGCCGTCGAAGGGCGTCGCTACGAGCAGAATCGTGAGCGCCAGCAGGCCTGCCGCCCTCGCCCCCCAATAGACCCAGCGTTTCGTCATCAGATCGCCCTTGCCACCGTCATGCGGATCAGCCCCAATGTTAACGCAAAGATACGAGACTTACTAATCTTTGTCGGTCACGAATATGATCTTTGCAGTTTCTCGATCATATTCTCGAAGCGGCTTCCGCAGAGAGGTTTTCGACAATGATAAAATTATACTCGTTCGGTCCTTATTTCGGCCTCCCGGATGCAAGCCCCTTTGTGCTCAAGACCATGGCGCTGCTGAAATTCGCCGGACTTCGCTATGTCGAGGATCATTCCGGCTTCGGCCGCGCGCCCAAGGGCAAGCTGCCCTTCATCGACGACGAGGGGACGATCGTCGCCGATTCGACCTTCATCCGCCTCTATCTCGAAAAAACCTATGGCATAGATTTCGACGCCGGCCTCACGCCCGAGCAGCGCGCCGCCGGCTGGGCGATCGAGAAAATGCTGGAGGAGCATTATTACTGGCTGCTGGTGCAGGCGCGCTGGATCGACGACGGCAATTTCGCGCGCGGGCCGGCGCAATTCTTCTCGCGCGCGCCGGCGATCGTGCGACCGCTGGCCAAAGCGCTGATCCGCAAGAAGATCGCCCGCACGCTCACGGCGCAGGGCCTCGGCCGTCATACGAATGAGCAGCTCGCCGAACTCGGGCGGCGCGACATAGACGCGCTCTCCACCCTGCTCGGCGACAAGCCCTATCTCTTCGGCGCGGCGCCTAGCGCGGTGGACGCAGCCGCCTTCGCCATGGTGACGCAGACGCTGATTTCCGAGCTCGTGTCGCCGCTCCGCGATGCGGTGGCGAGCAAGCCGAATCTCGTCGCTTATCGCGACCGGCTGCTCGCCGCCTATTTTCCGAGCTATGCCGCCGGCTGACTCAGCCGACGATCTCATTGCCGGAGAAGAACTGCGGGATCTCGATCGCCGCCGTCTCCGGCGCGTCGGAGCCATGCACGGAATTCTCGCCGATGGAGACGGCGAATTCCTTGCGGATCGTGCCCGGATCGGCGCTCGCCGGATTGGTCGCGCCCATGACGGCGCGATATTTGGCGATGGCGCCTTCGCCTTCCAGAACCTGGACGACGACCGGGCCGGAGGTGATCGATTCGATCAGCTCGCCGAAGAAGGGGCGCTCCTTGTGGACGCCATAGAAGGTCTCGGCCTGCGCGCGCGTCAGCTGGATGCGCTTCTGCGCCACGATGCGGAGCCCAGCGTCCTCGATGAGGGCGTTGATCTTGCCGGTAAGATTACGCTTGGTGGCGTCCGGCTTGATGATGGAGAATGTGCGTTCGATCGCCATGGGCGCGTCGTCTCGTCGAGTTCGAGGATGGGATTTTAGATCGCGGCGCTTATAGCCGTCGACCGGACGCCCGGCAACCCGGCGCGAGCGGCGACAATTTTCCATTCGGCCGCAACCGCGCGGCGTCGCGACGAATTGCCCATGGCGGCGAGCGCTGATATGGCCAGAATTGCTCGCTTCATCGCTCTATTTGAGAGGAACGCCCGGACATGCCTTTCACGCCGCGCCCGCTCGTCGCCGGAAATTGGAAAATGAACGGGCTTTCGGCGTCGCTCGGCGAGATCGAAACCATAGCCGCGCGCTATGACGCCGCCTTGCGCGAGAAGGTCGAGCTGGCGATCTGCCCGCCCGTCACTCTGCTGGAGCGCGCGGCGCGCATTCTCGCCGGCGCGAAAATCGCGCTCGGCGGGCAGGACTGCCACGAAAAGCCGAGCGGCGCGCATACGGGCGATATTTCCGCCGAAATGCTCGCCGACGCCGGCGCGTCTTACGTGATCGTCGGCCATAGCGAGCGGCGCGCCGACCATGGCGAGGGCGATGCGCTGATCCGCGCCAAGGCGGAGGCGGGCCTGCGCGCCGGGCTCACGCCCATCGTCTGCGTCGGCGAGACGCGCGCCGAGCGCGACGCCGGCCGCGCATCCGCGATCGTCGAAGCGCAGCTGGGCGGCTCGCTGCCGCGCGGCATCGCGCCGGACCATATCGTCGTCGCCTATGAGCCCGTATGGGCGATCGGCACCGGCCTCACGCCGACGCCTGTCGACGTCGCGGAGATGCACGCCGCCATCCGCGCCCGGCTCACCGCCCTCTTCGGCGCCGGCGCCGAGGCGACGCGCATTCTCTATGGCGGCTCGGTGAAGCCCGCCAACGCCCCCGAGCTGCTACGCGTGAAAAATGTCGATGGCGCGCTCGTCGGCGGCGCCTCTTTGACTGCGAAGGAGTTTCTGGAAATCGCCGAAATCTATCGCTGACCGGCGATAGTCTCGCAATCGTTTCGCGATAGAGTCTCGGCGCGTAAGGGCGTCTTCGTCACTTTTTCATTCGCTTTCATTGCTCGCGAGGAGATTTTCAATGTCCTACACGCTCATCGTCGCGACCTTCGTCGTCACTACATCGCAGGCCGCCGGCGCAGTGGCGACCAACTCCATTCCCGGCTACGCCACGGAGGAGAAATGCGTCGAGGCCGCGCGCAAGCTGCAGCCGCGCGCTTCTCTCGGCATAGCCGCGGAAGGCAGGGAGAACGGCACGCCGCTGAACACGCGCATGACCGGATATTCGGGACTCTGCGTGCCAGCGCCTTGAGCGGCGTCGGCAGGGCGCACAACGACCCGCGACGAGGCGGGGAGCGAAAGAAAAGCCATGGTCTCCTGTCCCTTCTGCTCGAGGCATTCGCTCGCGCTCCTCGGCGAGAATGGGCTCGCTTTCGCGATTCGAGACAAGTTCCCGGTGCGCCCTCTCCATTCGCTGATTGTCACGAAGCGGCATGTCTCCGATATTTTCGAAGCGACGCCCGACGAACGTGAAGCATTGCATCGGATCGCCGCGGAAATCCGCGCGGCGATCCGCCTCCTCGACCCGAACGTCGAGGGCTTCAATTTCGGCTCGAATATCGGGATCGCGGCGGGGCAGAAAATCTTTCATGCGCACATCCATTTGATTCCTCGACGATCGGGGGATACGCCGCCGCCTCCGGCGCGACCGGACCCATAGAACGCCGGCGCGTCGCGGTTGACTCGCCTCCCCCGCTCCGCTTAACTCTGCCGCCATGACCCTCGTCCGCTCTGCGCGCTACTACTGGTATTTTAGCTATCCTGCGCCGGCGGCGACGGGAGGCGAGCGCGTGTGAGCAAAAGACGCGAAGCCTGAAAACCCCGAGAGCCGCCAGTCCCGCTGGCGGCTTTTTTGTTCCGCGGCGCGACGCAAAATAAAAAAGGAACCCGCCGTGCCGACAGAGACCGACGACCTTCGCATCGTCAAGATCACCGAATTGAGCCCGCCCGCCGAGATCATGCGCGAGCTTCCGCGCAGCGATAAGGCGAGCGCCGTCGTGCTCGGCGCGCGCGCCGCCCTGCGCGAGATTTTGCGCGGACGCGACGATCGCCTCGCCGTCGTCATCGGCCCCTGCTCGGTCCATGACCCCGACGCCGCGCTGGAATACGCCCGCCTGCTCGCCGAGGCCAAGCGCGAGCTCGGCGACCGCCTCGAGATCATCATGCGCGTCTATTTCGAGAAGCCGCGCACCACGGTGGGCTGGAAGGGCCTCATCAACGACCCGCGTCTCGACGGCAGCTTCGACATAGAGGCAGGCCTGCGCCTCGCGCGGCGGCTGCTGCTCGACGTCAATGAGCTCGGCCTGCCCGCCGGCTGCGAGTTCCTCGACATGACGACGCCGCAATATATCGCCGATCTCGTCGGCTGGGGCGCGATCGGCGCGCGCACCACGGAGAGCCAGGTGCATCGCGAGCTCGCCTCCGGCCTCTCCTGCCCGGTCGGCTTCAAGAACGGCACCGACGGCAATGTGCGCATCGCGCTCGACGCCGTGCTCTCCGCCTCGCAGCCGCATCATTTCCTCGCCGTCACCAAGGACGGCCGCTCCGCTATCGCCTCGACCAGCGGCAATGAGGACTGCCACATAATTCTGCGCGGCGGAAAGACGCCCAATTACGACGCCGCCAGCGTCGACGCCGCCGCCAAGGAGGCGGAGAAATCCCGCGTCTCCCCCTATCTGATGATCGACGCCTCGCATGCCAACAGCAGCAAGAAGCCCGAGAATCAGCCCGCCGTCGTCGAGGATGTGGCGCGGCAGATCGAGGCCGGCGAGCGGCGCATCATCGGCCTGATGATCGAGAGCCATCTCGTCGCCGGACGGCAGGATATCGTCGCCGGCAAGCCGCTCGTCTATGGCCAGAGCGTCACCGACGGCTGCATCGACTGGGCGACCTCGCTCGCCGCGCTGCGCCGGCTCGCCGCCGCCGTGGAGCAGCGGCGCGCCTCAGGCGGAGCGTCCACGGGGCTCGCCGCGAGCGCCTGACCCCGCGACGATCCGCCGCAGCGCCCTGGGACCGCCCCATATGCGACACAATTAGGGCGCGACGGCGGGAGCGGGGCTCGGCCCGCCTGCGAGAGGAGTCGACGTCATGGAAATTTCTCTGGAACAGGCCGTCGAGATACATGCGCGGGCGCTCACCCGCCGGCTGCGGCGGGACGCGCCAACCAATGCGCGCGCGCGCGCCGCCGATCTGCAAACGGCCGGCGACAGCGACGGCCATGGCGTTTGGCTGCGCGTCGCCGAGACCGCCGAGCGTCTGCTGGGCGAAAAGGACCGCGCCGAGGCTGCGCCGAATAGGTAGATTCCACGATAGGAACTGTCACAAAAGGTCATCGTCGTCGGTTTAGCGCTCTGCGGCAGAAACGAGTCGTGGAGCCGACCGATGATGCAGATTGCCGAAATGCTGGCGCCGAGCGGCCTCGATCCATTGCCGCTCGCCCGAGTCGCCCCTTCGAAGGCGCATGAGCGGACGCTGGCCAGCTATCTCCTCAACAGCCATCGCGGAGCCGCCGCCGTGCGCGATATTCTCATCGCGGATATTCGCGGCTTCGTCGATCTCGGCCAATCGCGCGCCGCCGCCGATCTTCTGGTCGTGCTGAGCATGCTGCTGGCGCGCTGGCCGGAGACGCGCCGGCGCGCGCCGCGTCCACTGGCCTGGGACACGGCGGCGCCTTCGCCCCGCGACGTCTGAGCCCGAGCTGGCAATTCAGGCGCGCGGCTCCGATTCGAGCGCGCGCGTCAGCTCGCCGATGATGCGCTCGACCAGCGCATTCTCAGCGTCGAAATAGGCGCGCTCCTCGCGCTCCAGCTCATCGAACTCCTCGGGCTCGCAAATCTCCTTGCGAATGTCGCAGAGCCGCTCGAAGCGTCGGCGCAGGCTGCCGACCAGCGCTTCGGCGTCGCTGCGCGCCAGCGTGAGCATGATATTCGGCTCCATCTCCTCCTCCCCTTTTATCGTTCCCGCCCTCTGTCGCCAGAAATGGCGTTCGACGAACGCGCGCGCAATGAAACGGTGGTCCAGCCCGCGAGAAAAGGATTGAAGCTTATGTATAATGCGCCAGTTAGAGCAGAACTTTCTCGCCCAGGGACATTTCCCGACCAAAGCGAAAGGATGGCTCCCCATGGAACGTCGTGAATTCGTCGCCGCCGCCGTCGGCGCGGCCGCCGCCCTCTCCGCCACGCGCGCGCTGGCCGAGGATCAGACCGCCGATCCGCATGCCGGGCACATGATGCATGGGCCGAAATTTCAGGCGCTGATGAAGACCAGCGCCGAATGCGTCTCCACCGGAAATGAATGCTTGCGCCATTGCTTCGGCATGCTGTCGATGAACGACGCCAGCATGGCCGGCTGCACCAAGGCCGCCTTCGATCTCGTCTCCGCCTGCGCCGCGCTCGAGTCGCTGGCGGCGGTGAACTCGACCTTCACGCCGACGCTGGCGAAGGCGGTGGGCGACATATGCATGGCCTGCAAGAAGGAATGCGACCGCTTCCCGCAATATTCGGAATGCACGGCCTGCGGCGACTCCTGCAAGGCCTGCGCGGACGAATGCCGCAAGGTCTCCGTCTGAAGTCTCAATAGCGAATGAGCGTGCGCAGACCGACGACCAAGGCGCTGCGCAGGCTCCTGACTCCATTCGGGTCGCGCGGGTCTGCGATATTGCCGCCGGGGCGGCGGATATATTGCAGATCCGGCTGCAGCGTCCAACCGGGAACGAGGCTCGCTATATAGGTCGCCTCGACCAGCGCCTCACCGGAGCGAATGGGCGCGAATTGATTGCCGAAAGCGGCCGTATCGCGATCGAGCCCACGCGCGCCATTGGAAACGCGCGCATAGCCGACGGCGACGCCGAAGAGATCATCCGGCCGCGCCGGCGCGCCGCGGAAGGAGACGCCGGCGTCGGCGTAGAAATTCACCAGATTGCGATCATTGGGCGCGGCTTCGGCGCGCGCGAAAGCGCCGGCGCCGCCCGCCTCTGATTTGAAGATCTGCTGATCGACCAGCGCATAGAGGCCAAAATTTCCGCGACGGCGCAATGGAACGCCGACGCTCGCGGGATCGGCGAGCGAAAGTCCGTCGGCGCCGAATCGCTCATCGGCGAATGCGCCGAAATGCCGCCAGCCGCCGATCTTGGCGACGCCCGGCAGATCGTCCACCGCATATTTCCATTGCCCCTCGCCGATGACGAAAGGCGCGTCCTTCAGACGAAAGCGCAAGCCGTCGGCATTGCGTCGCTGCGGATCGGGAGACTCGAAAGCGCCTTGCGGCCCGGCGGGATCGCCGTCGAAGACCGCGGCGAGAAGAGCGAAGCGCTCCGTCTCCCATTTCGCGCGCGCGCCGAGACTGGACAGCGGAAATGCGGCTCCGCCGGCGGGCAGATCGGCGATGGCCAGCGCCGGCCAGCCGAAGCTGTTGTTGACGAAAATCTTCGCCGATGCGCGCGTCATGAATTCCTGATCCGCGCCCATCTGGCCGAGGCGAATGGAGGCGCCCTCGGCGACGCTCTGCTCGAGCCAGGCCTCGAAGAGACGGGTCGTCGGAGTCGCCTCTATATTGCTGACCGGCATCAGCGCGCCCGTGTAGAATTGATCTATGCCCCGTCCATGCAGCTGCGAGGCGTTGGCGTGGAAGACGAGGCCCGAAAAGCCGAAAGCCTTGTCGAGATCGGCGTCCAAGGAAACGCGCAGCTTGCCGTCATAGATCGTTCCGCGCCGCAAGCCGCCAGAGACATCCGAGAAAGTCTCGCCGATATATTTGAGGCCGAACTCGAAGCCGCGCGCCGCGAGCGCATCGCGCGCCGCCGCGGGCTGCGCCAGAGTGTCGGGAAGGCTCGCTGCGACGGTCGGCGGATTGTCGCTCTGCGGCGTCGGATCGTGATGATCGCCGCCGCGCGCTGCAGCGGCCTCCGCGAAGACCAGCGCGGCGCATGTCGCGCCGAGGCCGATAATGATCCGAAGCGCCCGCATTCTCGTCCTTCGCACATTCTCCGCGCCGAAGCGTAAAGGCCGCGACGCGGGAAATCAACGCGAGCGCGGCCGTTACTTAGTAAGATGAGAAGCGGAGGAAACGGCGTTCAAGAACAGGGTCGACAGCGCCGAGCTGATGTCGCCGCCCGTGTTGACCTCGAAGAAGAGGTCGGGGGAAGAAGCGCAGCTCTTCATATTGTCGGCGATCTGCGATGCGAAGGTGGCGACGGTCCCCTGATAGAAGCCATTGCTCGGCACGGGATAATAGGTCGTGTAGAGAACCGCGATCCGAATTCCGCGGTTCTTGATCGTCGTGCAGAAGGATGTATCCACGGGCTGCAGGCAACGATAAAACGAGCCATAGGCGTTCGAATAGTTCCAATTCAGCGACGTCGTGCAGGTTCCGCTGGAATAATAGCTCGCATCGATGACGCCGTCCGTCACCAGCATCAGCACTTCCTGCGGCTTGTCGCCGGCGACGCGGGCGCCATTGCCGGGCGCAGGCATGGTCGCGTTCAATCTGGTGAGCGCCTGATTGAGATCGGTCATCGCATCATTGGTGTTCAACGCGCCGCCCGTCGTGACCGTGTCGTAGGTCGAGCTGCTGGTCGGATAGGTGTACGACATATTGGCCGCGAGCACATTGTTCGAATCCATCAGCGGCGGCGTCATCGTCCCGATATTGGACTGGATGTGGCTCACATTGCCGCTCGTCGTCGGGATGAGATTCTGCATCATCGTCACGCCGTAATTGAAGCTATAGGCCGCGAGGCGATAGGTCGCGCCATTGGAGGCCATCGTCGATTGCGCGGTCGTGGCGAGGCTCATCGCCGCGTCCCGAACATTGTCGATGCGCAGCTTTATTCCGTTGTTCTCGGCGTAGGAATAGCTGTCGATCGTTCCCCAGCCCGGATAATGCGTCGAATATTCATTGTCGCTGACATTTTTTTCATGGCAGGCGAAGGCGCATCCGAAGGCGTTCATCGCCGTCACGCCCGCCTGCGTGGCGGGCAGCTCCATAGACGGCGAATTGTCGAGCAGCAGATAAAAATCGATATTGCGGGCCGTCGTCGCGCTCGCCGAGGCGGTCACCGTTATGTTCGATGTCCGCAAGCCGTAGAAGGCGCCGAAGGAATTCTGCACCTTCGTCGTATAGGTGACCGACACGCTGCGTGTCATGGAGCCGGGCGCAGGATCGTCGCCGCCGTCGACCTCGAGACTGGCGGCGTCATAGGTCACTCGCGTGATCTGCGTCATCTGAGCGGCGAACATCGTCCTCGCCGCCCCCTTGGCGACGGTCCAAGACTTCAGCATCATCGGCGGCGTCGTCGCCGCGAGCGCGGCGGCGTCGGCGGCGGCGTAGAGCTGCGTCTTGATGCGCCCGGCGTTCGCATAATCGATGGCGCCGCCGGCGGCGATCATCAGAGGAATCGCCGTCAGCGCGAATATGATCGCGACATTGCCTCCTCGATGAGCGAAGAATTTGCCGAGAGTCCGAAACATCATCATGCGTCGCGCGGCCATTTCGTTCAATTCACCCGGGGCACGGATGAGGTGATGCGGGGGTTGATGTAGAATGTGTAGCGGATCGGCACTGCGGGGATCATTTTGGCGCCGAAGGGCGGCGTGTAATTATAGCGCACATAGGCGTAGATCAGCGACGTGTTCATCTGCGCCATGCCGGTCGGAAGCACGAAGGGCGAGCCATCGACGAGTTTCGTCGTGTTGAGCGGCTCGTTCCACGTGATCGTCGTATTGCCAGACCCATCGGTCGTGAGCTCGGCAAGTATGATCGTCAGATTGACGGTCGAGAAAGGCGCGATGATTTGCGTGGACGCGTTCAATATCGTCGTGAGATCGGCGGTGGACACGCTCGCGCGCCGCGCGACGAGATCCGTCAACGCGCGGCCGGTGATCGCCACCTTGCGGCTGATGGTGATCGCCTCGCCGAGCGTGAACTCGCTGACGAGGATCAGCACGGCGATCGGAATCATCAATGCGAATTCGACCGCGATCATGCCGCGCTCATCGCGCCGAAGCGCGCCGGCGCGCCGGCCGGCGTTCGACGTCAAGCGACTGAGACAGCGCATTCGCAATGGGCCTGCTCCAATGCTTACGAATAGGGCTCGACCTGGAATACGGCGGTCGCCATCAATAGACGCCTGCCATTCGGCAGATTGGCGAGATTGAATCCGAGCGGTCCGCCGACGACAGGAAATTGATAGATCACGCGCAGCACGAGAACGCTGCCGACGCCGCCGGTCTGGAATTTCCAGCTATTGGTGACATTGCCGCTGGAATCATAGGTGAGGACGGGCGCCGAAGTATCGACAGAGGCGAAAGCGCTCGCCGTCTGCAGATCGACGATCAGCTGCGTGCAGGTAAAGAGCGCCGTCAGCCCGCCGCAGACCTTGGTCTTGAATTGCTCCCGGTCGAGTCCGCCCTTCTGCACCTCGCCGGTAAGAAGCATGCGCGCCGATTTCTCGACGGCGGATTCCAGCTCCTGCTGCGCGAGAAACACCACGCCGACCTGGCAGATCGCGATCAGAATCGCAAACAGCGGAGCCGCGATGAAGGCGAATTCGACGATCGCGGCGCCCCGACGACAGGCGAGCAGCCCCGCGCCACGGGCGCGCGGCTTCGCCGCTCCTTCGTCGATGTCCTCGCTGCGCATGCCGATTCTCGCTCCCTGCCGCAGCATGACCGTAGCCGACAAACAAAGAGTTACCAGAGCTCCGCTGATACGCCCGTGTCTGGCCACACGCTCCGCGCTCGCCCCTGAAGAGCGAGCGCGAGAAGCCGTCGTATTGACGCGCCGCGCACGGGGCACTTATCTACTGCGGCTTCGCGCCATCTCAGGACGAGGACATTCGAGATCGATGTCGTTTTTCCGTTCCGCCGGCCTCTGCCTCTCGCTCTCTCTCCTGCTCATGGGGTGCGACGGCGGCTCCAACCTCGGTCCTGTCTCGGCGGAAGAGCGCGAGGCGCTGATTCGCACTGCGGCGACCACCGCGCCGAATCTGCAGCCCGGCGAGAAAATCCGCGTCACCGTCTTCGGCGAGGACCGCCTCTCCGGCGAATATGAGATCGATCCCGCCGGCTTTATTTCGTTGCCGCTGGCCGGCACGGTGAAGGCGGCCGGCTTCAGCAAGCCGCAGCTCGAACAGGAATTGGCGAAAAAATTCCGCGGCGAGTATCTGCGCAATCCCAAGGTGACAGTCGATGTCGCGAGCTTTCGCCCCTTCTACATCATGGGCGAGGTCGGCAAGCCCGGCGAATATTCGTTCAAGAGCGGACTCAATGTGATGAGCGCGATCGCGCTCGCCGGCGGCTCGACCTATCGGGCCAGCAGATCGACCGTGCTCATCCAGCATGTGGGCGAGCAAGGGTTCAAGGAATATCCGCTGGCGCCCACCATTCCCGTGCTGCCCGGCGATCTCGTGCGCGTGCCGGAGCGCTATTTTTGACGGCGCCGCCCAGCGCCTCGCCCCGAGGAACTAAGGGGCGCAGGCTTGACTGCGGGCGCGTTTCACTTACAAGCTGAACGCCTTCGAGAGGGCGTTATGAAGAGCAATTTGCTGCCGAATGGCGTCGCGGCGGGGATCGCGCTCATAATTTCCGCCGGTTCCGTCGCCCGCGGCGAGGAAATTCCGGCCGGCGTCACCGCCATGGGTCCAAGTCCCGAGGAAGGCCTCGCGATCGACGGCTGGATCGTCTATCCGTCCCTCTTCATCGGCTCCGTCTTCAACGATAATATCTACTCCACCGCCACCGATCGGCGCTCGGCCATCGGCGTGCGCGTGCGGCCGTCGGTCCAAGCGGGCCTCGACAATGGCCTGCACAAGACCACCGCCTATGTGAGCGCCGACGCGCAGTTCTATCCGGGATTGGGTACGCAATTTCGGCTGTCGCCGACGCCGACGACCGATGTCGATCCCACCAATGTGGCCGGCCGCGCCGGGATCAATCACATTTGGTCGCCTTTCAGCGACCTCAACGTGTATCTTTCCGCTGATTACACGCGGCAGAGCGGTCTCTTCGGCTCCAATTTCGGAGCCACGGCGCCCAATGTCACTGTTCCGACCGGCTATACAGTCTCGGCCTCGCAGCAATTCTCCAATCAGATCACCGGCTCCCTCGCCGTCGAGAAGAAGATTGCCGATTGGTTCGTGCGCGCGACGACCGGCGTGCAATATGTGTCCTACGACAGCCGTCCCATCGCCTCGCTCGCCGCGAGCGGCGATGCGCAGAATGGATTGAGCTATCGAGCCTCGCTGCGCGGCGGCATGTGGCTCTCGCCGATGTTCTACGGCTTCGTGGAGCCGACGCTCGATCTGCGCCGCTACGACAGCTCGATCTCCGACACCAATGGCTATCGCATCGTCGGAGGTTTCGGCTCGGAGCTCATCAGCCTGTTCCGCGGCGAGGTCTATGGCGGCTATCAGAGCCAGTCCAGCGTGCAGAATTTTCCCGGCGGCGAGGTCACAAAGCCCGCCTTCGGCGCGCGGCTGCATTATTATCCGACGCCCTATCTGACATTGACCGCGACGGTCGATCAAATGCTCGCCGCTGCCGCCGCGCCGACAGCCCTCGCGGGCCGTCTCGGCCAATGGTCGCCGGCGACGCTCAACACGCAATCCAAGCTGCAGATCGACTACGCTATCTCCCCCTTCTGGACCGCTTATGCGCGCGGCGGCTATGGCGAGACCCGCTGGACCAACTCGCCGCGCGCCGACACCGTGTGGGCGGCCGGCGGCGGCATTAGCTACACATTCTGGCGCAATATCGCGATCTCGCTGGACTATCAGCTTCAGAAGACCAGCTCCAATGTGAGCGGCGTCTTCGGCTCGATCGGCTATTCCACGGCCAGCTGGGGATTTACGCAGAATGTCGTGTCGGCCGGCGTGACCTATCGTTATTGAGCGCGCCGCGCCAAAGAGAGCCGGTCGCGCCATGAATCGCCCCGGCCTCGACCCGCCCTCATTCGTGGCGATATGATCTCCCCTCCGCAACCGCGCCTTTGGGGTGAAAAGCGCCGCATTCACCCCGAGGGCGGCAGCATGGACAAGCGCCTTTTGCATAAGCTCGCGCCCTTTTCGCGGGAGTCCTCGCTCCCGACCGAAAGCTTCCGCGAGCCGGCGCGCGGATTTTTCGCCGATCTATGGGGGGAAGACGGCTTCGAGGCGCTTCTCCTCCTCGGCCTCGTGGCCGGATTGGCCGTCGCGCCCTTTTGGCTCGGCGGCAATCGCTTGCCAGCCTGGGGCATGAACGGGCTGTATTTTCCGGCGCTGGTCCTCCTCTTCGAGCTCGGCGTCCTGCTCGCCGGCCGCCGCCACGCCGTATCGATCAAAGCCATCGCAGGTCCGGCGGCGCTCTTCGGCGCGGCGCTGCTGTGGATTTGCGTGCAGGCTTCCCCGCTCGCCTCTGGAGGGCTCGCGCATCCGATCTGGAGCATGGCGAGCGAGGCGCTGGAGCGTCCGCTCGACGGCGCGATCTCGGTCGACCGCGGCCAGACTCTCGTCTTCCTGCTCCGCCTCGTGACGACGGCCAGTGTCTTCTGGCTGGCGCTCCAATTGTCGCGCCGCTCGCATCGCGCGCATTTTCTGCTTCGGGCGATCGCGGTCATCGTGGCGGCCTATTCCGCCTATGGGCTCTTTCTGTCGGCCTTCTTCTCGGCGACGATTCCGTTTTTCGACGCGCCCGCGCAAGGCCTTTTCGTGCGCTCCACCTTCGTCAACCGCAATAATTTCGCCACCTATGCGGGCATAGGGCTGGCGACGACGCTCACGCTCCTCATTCCGCTCGCCGATCGCGACGCCCCGCGCGAAGCGGGCTCGCTCGCCGCGCGGCTGGCGCGGCGGCTGGAAGCGGCAGGCCTCGCCGGCTGGCTCCTGCTGGCGGCGGCTTTCGTGATCTTCGTCGCTCTGCTCGGCACAGTGTCGCGCGGCGGCATTCTGGCGACGATTCTCGCCGCCAGCGCCCTGCTCGCCCTCGCCTATTCGCGCGGCCGGCGCGGCGGAGAAAACGCTGGAGCCGTCGCCCTCGCCGTCACAGGGCTCGCCGCGACGATATTTTACTTCGGCGATCTCATCATCCGCCGCGCGCTCGACTCCGGCCTCGACGATGGCGGACGCCTCGCCGTTTTCTCTATTGCGCTTCGCGCCATTCTCGACACGCCGCTGCTGGGCTATGGATATGGCGCCTTCGCCACGCTGTTTCCGCTCTATCGCGACCGCTCGATTCCGACCGCCGATATATGGGACAAGGCGCATAACGCCTATTTGGAGGCATTCTTGGGGCTCGGTGTCGTCTTCGGCGCGGCGCTCATCGGCGCGCTTTTCTGGCTCGCGGCGAAATGCGTCGTCGGCGCGACGACGCGACGACGGGCCTCGGCTCCCGCGGCGGCCGCCGCCGCCTGCTCGCTGCTCGTCGGCGTCCATTCTCTCGTCGATTTCGGCGTTCAGATAGAGGCCGTGGCGCTCACCTACATGGCCATTCTCGGCGCCGGCGTCGCGCAGGCCGAGAGCTCGCGCCTCTCCCTCTCCGACTAGCCCCCCTGGAAAACGCATTCGATGTTGAAACGTCTCGAGACACAAAGGGAGGCGCCCGCGTCGGCCGAAGCGGAAGCCGGCTTCGATATCCATGGCTATGTCAATTTCGTCTGGCGCCAGTGGAAGCTGATCGCCGGCGTGACCTCGCTTTTCCTGCTCGTCGCCGCCGTCGAGACGGCGCGCACGACACCGCTCTACACCGCCTCGGCGCAGCTGCTGCTCGATCCGCATAAGGAAAAAGCCGGCGGTCAGGACGCGATCATGACCGACGCCGCCCTCGATCTGCCGACGATCGAGAGCCAGATCGCCATCATCAAATCCAGCGCTCTGCTCCGCCGCGTCGTGGAGAAGGAGCGGCTCGTCGAGGACGCGGAATTCGGCGCGCGGACCCGCGGCGGCGGCGGCGGCCTCCTCGACCGCCTGCGCGAGCTGCTCTCTCGCAATGCGCCGCAGCAGGCGCCCGCCAGAACGATCGCCTCCGCGCTCGGCGGCCCTCCCGAGACGGTCGCCACGGTCGAGAACGTCAAGCAGGCGGTGGCCGTGGCGCGCGCCGGCCAAGCCTATGTGATCAACGTCTCCTTCACCTCCGCGGACAAGGAGAAGGCCGCCAATCTCGCCAATGCGATCGCCGACGCCTATGTCGTCGACAAGCTCGACGCGCGTTTCGAGGCGGCGCGGCGCGCCTCCGCCTGGCTGTCCGATCGCCTCGTCGAGCTGCGCCAGCAGCTGCGCGAGTCGGAGGAGGCGGTGGCGCGCTTTCGCGCCGAGAATAATCTCAGCGGCTCCACGCCCGGCGCGACGCTCAATCAGGATCAGCTCGCCCAGCTCAACGGCCGTCTCGTGCAGGCCCGCGCGGAGACCGCCGAGAAGAAGGCGCGGCTCGACATGCTGCAAAAGCTCGAGGCGCGCGGCGGCGGCATAGCGCAGCTGCCGGACGTCTCCAGCGGCGCCAGCGCGGAGCTGCGCCGACAGGCGAGCGACCTCTCGCGCCAGGAGGCGGAGCTGCTCGCGCGCTACAATCCGAGCCATCCCTCCGTCGTCAATCTGCGCGCGCAGATCGCCGATGTTCATCGCGCCATCGCCGCCGAGTCGCAGCGCCTCGCCGCCAATATTCGCAATGAGCACGAGCTGGCGAAAGCGCGGCAGGAGGCGATCGAGAAGACGCTGCGGGAAGTGACCGGCGCCAATGATCTCGACAATACGAAGGCCATAACGCTGCGCGAGCTGGAGCGCACCGCCGCCGTCAACAAGAGCCTGTTCGAGGATTTTCTGCAGCGCGAGCGCGTGACGCAGGAGCAATCGACCTTCGAGGCGCGCGACGCCCGCATCATCACGCCGGCTCTGGCGCCGGTGACGCCGACCTCGCCAAAGCCGCTTCAATCCCTGCTCGTCGCTCTCGTCCTCGGCCTTATGGCGGGCGCGCTCGGCGCCTATGCGCTGGAGATGCTCAACGCCGGCTTCGCGACGCCGCGCGAGATCGAGGATTTCCTCGCTCTGCCGCTGCTCGCCTCCATCTCGCGCATGGATCAACGCGAGCTGTCGGTGAACGGCTCCGTCGTCTCCATTCCCGAATATCCGCTCGCCAAGCCGCTGTCGCGCCTCAGCGAGGCGCTGCGCTCGCTGCGCAGCGCCATACAGATGAGCGACGTCGACCATCCGCCCAAGGTCCTGCAATTCACCTCGACCATTCCCGGCGAGGGCAAATCCACGCTCGCCATAGCGCTCGCCGGCTCGGCGGCGCAATCGGGACAAAAAGTGCTCGTTATCGACGGCGATCTGCGTCGTCCCTCGGCGTCACGCTATTTCGGCGCCGATAAGAAGCTCGGCCTCGTCGATTGTCTTATCGGCGCGGCGGAGCTGCATTCTGCGCTCGTCTACAATGAAACATTGAAGCTCTGGTTTCTCCCGGCCGGCGGCAAGACGCAGAACCCGCCCGATCTGCTCTTGTCCGAGCGGCTGCGGACGCTGGTCGCGAGCCTGCGCGAGCAATTCGATCTCATCGTCATAGACACCCCGCCCATAGGGCCGGTCGTCGATCCTCTCATCATCTCCAATCTCGTCGACAAGGTGATCTTCATCGTGCGCTGGTCGTCAACGGCGCGCGAGATGGTGGCGCATTCGATCGAGCGGCTGTCCGGCCACAAGAAGGTCGCCGGAGTGGTGTTCAATCAGGTGATCGACTCCAAGGCGCAGAAATACGGCAAGCACGCCTATTCCTATTATTACGGCGGCCGCTACTACAAGAAATACTACGCCGAATGAGCCGCGTCGCGACCGCCCTCGTCATCATCGCGCTCTGCATGGCCGCCATGGCGGCGGCCGCGCGAGTCCTCTCCTTCGGCCTCGCCGATCTTTCCGCCGAGGCGAGAACAGCGCGAAAAACCCTCGCGCCTTTCCTCGACGATCCATTGGTCGGAACATTGGCGCGCGCGCGGCTGCTCGAGCTCGACGCCAACGCGAGCGACGAGCAGCGGCGCGAGCGCGCGCGCAATCTGCTGACCCGCGCCCCGCTCTCCGGCGGCGCATGGCTCGCTTATGCGCAGGCCGGATTCGAGACCGAGGAGCCGATGGCGAAGGTCGAGCGCGCGCTTCTCATGTCCGCCCTCGTTGGTCGCAATGAAGGCTGGCTGATGGCGCGGCGCGCCGCTTTCGCCATTCCGCTCTGGCCGCAGCTCTCCGCCGCCGCGCGCCGCAGCGTTGTCGACGATCTGCTCGGCGGATGGGTGGGCGCGGCCGGCGCCGATCGCGAGGCGCTCGTCGCCATCGTCTATCTCTCGCCGGACCAGACAAAGACCGAGATGCGCGAGGCGCTGCTGCGCGTCGGCGCCGCGGGCCAGACGATCATCGTCGAAATCGGCCTCACGCCCGCGGCGAGGGAAAGATGAGCCCGATGGACGTGCGCGCGACGGCCTCGATACGCGACGACGCGCGCAGGCCCATCGCCATCATAGAAGCGCGCTCCGGCTGGCGCCTCTATGATTTTCGCGAGGCCTTCGCCTATCGCGAGCTGCTCTATGTGCTGGCCCTGCGCGATCTCAAATTGCGCTACAAGCAGACCGCGCTCGGCGCCGCCTGGGCGCTGCTGCAGCCGCTGACGATGATGATCGTGCTCTCCATCGTCTTCGGACGTCTCGCCGGCCTTCCGTCCGATGGCGCGCCCTACCCCGTCTTCGCGCTGGCGGGCCTATTGCCCTGGACCTTCTTCGCCAATGTCGCGCCGACGGCGGGCGCCTCGCTCGTCGCCTCGTCCAACATCGTCACCAAGGTCTATTTCCCGCGCCTGCTGATTCCGTTGTCCACGGCGGGCGCGCCGCTCGTCGATCTCGCCATCTCGTCGCTGCTGCTCTTCGCCGTCATGGCCTGGAACGGAGTCGGCCTGTTCTGGAGCCAGCTCGCGGCGCCCTTCTTCGTGCTCGGCGTCGTCATCGCGGCGCTCGGCGTCGGCGTGCTGCTGTCGGCGCTCACCGTCGCCTATCGCGATTTTCGCCATATCGTGCCCTTTCTCATCCAATTCTGGATGTTCGCCTCGCCGGTCGCCTATCCGGTCTCCCTCGTTCCCGCGGAATGGCGCTGGCTCTATTTCCTCAATCCCATGGCGGGCATGATCGACGGCTTCCGCCACGCGCTCATCGGATCGCCGCCGGACGCCTTCGGCGTCGTCGTCTCCGGCGCCTCGGCGCTCGTGATCTTCTGCCTCGGCGTCGCCTATTTCGCGCGCGTCGAGCGCGGCTTCGCGGATATCGTGTGATGCGCGGCGGAATTGCGATCCGCGCCGAGGGTGTGTCCAAGCTCTATCGCATCGGCGCGCCGGCGCGCGCCTATCGCACGCTGCGCGAGGCGCTGATCGAGACCGTCGCCGCGCCTTTCGCGCGGCTGCGCGGCCGCGCGCGCGCGAGCGAGGCGGACACGCGCTTCTGGGCGCTGCGCGACGTCTCCTTCGAGATCGCCGAGGGCGAGATCGTCGGCGTCGTCGGCCGCAATGGCGCCGGCAAATCCACTTTGCTGAAAATTCTCTCGCGCATCACCGATCCGACGCAAGGCCGCGTGACGCTCGCGGGCCGCGTCGCCAGCCTGCTGGAGGTCGGCACGGGATTTCACCCCGAGCTGACCGGCCGCGAGAACATCTTTCTCAACGGCGCCATTCTCGGAATGCGCCGCGCCGACATTGCGAAGCGCTTCGACGCTATCGTCGATTTCGCCGAGATCGAACGCTTCATCGACACGCCGGTGAAGCGTTATTCGAGCGGAATGTATGTGCGCCTCGCCTTCGCCGTGGCCGCCCATCTCGAGCCGGACATTCTCGTCGTCGACGAGGTGCTCGCCGTCGGCGACGCGCGCTTTCAGCAAAAATGCCTCGGCAAGATCGACGAGGTCTCGCGCAAAGGCGGCCGCACGGTTCTGCTCGTCAGCCATAATCTCGCGGCGGTGAAGAGTTTCGCGACGAGCGGCCTCGTCCTCGACCGCGGACGGCTCGTGCTGCAGGGCGGCGTGGACGAGGCCATCGCCGCCTATGGCAGGCTGCAGCAGGACGGCGGCGTCGATGAGGCCGAGCGCGACTGGGGCGCCGGCGCGCATACGCGCATACGCTCGGTCGAGCTGATCGGCGACGACGGCCCGACGCGCGTCTATCTGCCGGGGACGCCGCTGCGGCTGCGCATCATTCTCGACACGGACGGAACCCCGGGCCTCTCCGTCGATGTGTTTCTCGCCAATGCGCAGCGCGCGCGCATCGCGCTCTGGTCGTTGAGCCATTTCGACGCCATGTCGCTGCCCGCAGAGCCCGGCTGCTATGAGCTGACGATAGAGGCCGCGCCGATCCACCTCGCCTCGGGACAATATTGCATCGATGTCGCCACGGCGGTGACGATGGTGAATTGGGATCACCAAGTCTATGAGGCGATCGCCTTCGAGACGCCCTTCTCCAATGTCGGCGGCGGCAGCTGGGACTTCAGGCAATCCTTCGGATTCGGCTTCGTTGCTCTGCCCTCGACGACGCCGCCCAAGCTCGCGCGGCTCGGCGAGAGGCGCGCATGAATCTCCTCTATTGCGGCTGCGCGCCGGTCGAGCGCTCCTGTCACGGCTCGCTGTTTCTGTATCGCCTGCTCGAATCGTGGCCGGCCGAAAATCTGCGGATCGTCGAGGGCTATCTCGGTCCCTCCGACCCGGCGCGCCGCCTGCAGGGCGTGCGCTATGCGGGATTGACGCGCAAGCCGCCGCGCCTGCAATTCACACGCTTCGCGCCCTATTTCGAGGCGGCGGTCGAGCGCTTCGCTCCCTATGACGCCCCGCGCGTGCAGCGGCGCGTCGGCGATTGGCGCGTGGACGCCGTCGTCACTGTGGGGCAGCATCATTCCTGGCGTGCGGCGGCGGCCTTCGCGGCGCGGCGCGGCCTGCCGCTGCATCTTATCATGCATGACGATTGGCCGCGCACCGCTCTGCACAACGCGGCGCATGAGCGCGCGCGCGAGCGCTATTTCGGCGAGGCCTATCGCAACGCGGCGTCGCGGCTCTGCATCTCCGCGCGAATGGCGGAGGACTACGCCGCTCGCTATGGCGCGGCGGGCGATGTGCTGCCGCCCTTCCGCGCGCGCGAGGCGACGCCGCCATCGCCGCAGGCGCGGCCGGAGCGTCCCTTCACGCTCGCTTTCGCGGGCAGCGTTCATTGGCCGGGCCTCGCGGCGGCGCTGCGCGATGCCGCCGCGGCCATGGCCGCCATCGGCGGACGCCTGCTGATCTTCGGACCGCTCAGCGCGGCGGCGGCGCGATCCATCGGTCTTTGCGACGCCTCGACCATCATCGGCGGCATGATCGCGGGGCAAGATTTTCTCGCCGAGCTGACGGCGCGCGCCGACGCTCTGTTTCTTCCCTTCTCTTTTTTCGAAAACGAGCGGCGCGCCATGCGCCTCTCGTTTCCGAGCAAGCTCGTCGATTACACGCTCACGCGCTTGCCGATTATTCTCTATGGCCCGCCCGACTGCACGGCGGCGGAATGGTCGCGCGTCAATGGCGACGCGCTGCTGCATGTCGAGACGCCGGATGTGGCGGCGCTCGCCGCGGCGCTCGCGGCATTGGCGCGCGATCCTCCGCTACGCCGACGCCTCGGCGAGACGGCCGGCGCTGCGGGCGACCGCGATTTCTCCTATCGAAGCGCTCAGGCGAAATTCGCTGCGGCGCTCGGGCTCGGAGAAGCGCGATGCTAGAGGCCAGCGACGCAGCGCCGACGATCAGCGCGATCGTGCCGACCTATGGCCGCGCGCAATCGCTGCGACGGCTTCTCGAAACCCTCTCGACGCAGACGCTCGCCGTTTGCGAGATCGTCATCGCCGACGGCGGCGGCGATGCGGAGACGCGCGCCGTCGCCGAGGACCCGCTCTGGCGCGCGCGCGGCCTCGCCATCCGCCTCCTCGCCGTCTCGCCGCCCAATGCCGTGCGGCAACGCCGCGCCGCGATCGAGGCGTCGCGGGGAGCGCTGCTGCTGCTGCTCGACGATGATGTCGCGCTCGAGAAAGATTGCGTCGAAGAGCTGGCCCAGGCGCTCGCATCGCGGGCCGACAGCGTCGGCGTGATGGCGAATATGAGCAATGACGGCTGGCCGCCGCCGACCCGCGTCTGGCGCTTCGTGCTACGCCGCCTGCTCGGCTTTCGCGAAGGCGAATGGCAAGGGCGCGTCATCGGCCCGCTGCTGCGCTACGGCTTCTCGCCGGCTCCGGCGGATATCGCCGAGATCGAATGGATCGGCGGCGCCGCGGCGATGATCCGACGTTCGGCCTATGTGGCCGCCGGCGGCTTTTCCGATTTCTTCCTGCATCGCTGCACGATGAGCGAGGATGTCGATCTCTCCTTGAAGCTTCACCGCTTCGGCGCGCTCTATTTCGCGCCGCGCGCGCGCATCGCGCATTTTCACGCGCCGGGCGGGCGCGTCTCGGCGCGGATCGCCGCCGAGGACGACATATTCAATCGCTATATGATCCTGCGCCGCACGCTCGGGCGCTCGCGCGCGCATGCGCTCTCGCTCATCGTCGCTTACGCAATTCTCGAATCTCTCGGCTCGACGCTACGGCTGCTCGGCGCCGCGGGGCCGCTCTCGCGCGAGATTTTGCGCGGGCGCGCGAAAGGCCTCGCCCGCATCGTCGCCGGATGGGCGGAACGATGAGCGAGCCGCCGCAGATCACCGCGACCGTGGCCGCCTTCGCGCGCGTCGCGCAGACATTGGACACGCTGCGGCGGCTCGAGGCCTGCCGTCCGCCGCCGGCCGAGATCATCGTTCACGTCGACGCCGCGCGGCATGATTGCGCCGATGCGGTGCGCGCGGCTTTTCCGGCGGCGCGCGTCATCGTCAGCGAGACGCGCGTCGGACCGGGCGGCGGACGCAGCCGGATGACAGAGGCCGCGCGCCACGCGCTCATCGCCGCTTTCGACGATGATTCCTATCCGCTGGACACGGATTTCTTCGCCCGCGCCGGCGAGATTTTCGCGCGCTTCCCCGACCTCTCTCTGGCGACGTCGCAGATCGTCCATCCCGGCGAGACACCGGCGCCGGATCGGCGCGCGCTGCGCGAGACCTGCGGCTTCAATGGCGGCGGCGTTGTGTTTCGGCGCAGCCATCTCCTCGAGGCGGGCGGCTATCTGCCATTGCCGCTCGCCTATGGCGTCGAGGAGGAGGATATGGCGCTGCGCCTCATCGAGCGTGGGCGCCGGCTCGTCTTCACGCCCTATCTGCGCGTGTTCCACAATTCCGATCTCGCGCATCACGCCGAGCCGGGCGTCAATGCGGCGAGCATCGCCAATATCGCGCTGCTCGCCTTTCTGCGCTATCCGCCGCGCTTCTATCCGCTGGCGGCGCTGCAGATCGCCAATCGTGTCTTCTTCTGCCTGCGGATGGGACGCAGGCGCGGCGTCCTCGCCGGACTGGCGATGATCCCGCATCATCTTTGGCGAATGCGCGCGCACAGGCGCCTCGTGTCGAAGGCTGCGGTCGCCGCCAAGCTCGCCTTGCGCAAAGGAGGCTGGAGCGATTTCTGACGCGCATGACCCCATGGATTGGATCGTCTGCCAGATCGGCGCGCGCGAGCATTACGCCCTGCCCGCCGCTCTGCACGAGCGCGGCCTGCTGCGCGCATTCCTCACCGATATATGGCTGCCGCCCGATCGTCCATGGAGCCGCGCGTTGCGCGCCGCGAGCCCGCGTCTCGCCGCGCGTTATTCGGCGCGGCTCGAAAGCGCGCACGTCGTCGCCGACACGCTCCCCTCCATCGCCTCGCGGAGCGCCGCTCGGTTGGCGCCGGGCGCGAACTGGTCCGGCCTCCACGCCGATAATCTGCGCTTCGACCATTTCGCCGCGGCGCGGCTGCAGAGCATGCGCGCGCCAACAGGCGGCGTCGCGCTCTGCTACAGCTACGCCGCCGCGCAGAGCTTGCGCGCGGCGCGCAGCCGCGGCTTCGCCGCCATACTGAACCAGATCGACGGCGGGCCACATGAAGCGGCGCTGATCTCCGCGCTGGCGCAAAGTGATGGCGCGCGCGCGAATGCGCCGCCCGAGGCCTATTGGCGCCGCTGGCGCGAGGAATGCGAGGCAGCGGATCTGATCCTCGTCAATTCTGTCTGGGCGCGCGATTGTCTCGCCGTTGAGGGCGTCCCGCGCGAGAAGCTCGCCGTCGCGCCGCTGATGTATCGCGCCGAGACGCCGAGCGCGGCGCTGCGATACCCAGAGCGTTTCGACGCGGATGATCCGCTGATCGTGCTTTTTCTGGGGGCCTTCTCGCTGCGCAAAGGCGCGCGGACGCTGCTGGAGGCGGCCGCCATGCTGCGCGGCGAGCCGATCCGCTTTCTCGTCGTCGGACGCGATGAGCTGGGCGCCGCCGCGCAAAAGGATTATGCCGATATTCGCTTCCTCGGCGAGGTTCCGCGCGACGAGACCTCGGGCTTCTATCGAAAGGCGCATGTGTTCGTCCTGCCGACGCATTCCGACGGCTTCGCGCTCACCCAGCTCGAGGCGCAGGCGCATGGGTTGCCGGCGATCGTCTCGCGGCGCTGCGGCGACGTCGTGCTCGACGGCGCGAGCGGCCTGCTGCTGCCGGATCAGAGCGCCGCATCGCTCCGCGACGCCCTGCTCTGGGCGCTGCGCCATCCGCAGCGCCTCGCCGCAATGTCGGCCCGCGCGATCTCCCGCGCCGCCGATTTCACGCCCGAGGCGGTGATCGCGCAGCTGCGCGAGATCGGGCGGGAAGCGCTGCGCCGGCGCGCCGCGGCCGCGGGAGCCTAGCGGTCATGCGGCCGCTTCCCGGCGACGCCGGCGTCGCGCTCGCCGGCTCGGCCATCATCGGCGCCGGGGGCGTCCTCGCCGTCGCGCTGACGCCGACCGACTACGCGCCGCAGGGCGCCATGTTCCTGCCGGCGGCGGTTCTGGCGACGAGCCTTCTCGCCATCCCGCTCATGCGCGCTCTGGTCGAGGGGCTGCACGGCCTGCTGCATGCGGAGAATCTTCTCCTCGTCGCGATCATCTATTGGATCCTGCTCGATCTGCTGCAGGGCGCCTATCCGCTGGACGAGCTCGGCCGCGACGATGTGATCGCCGCGCTGGAGACGATCGCCGTCTTCGCCCTTTTCATCCCGCTCGGACGGCTCATCCCAGCGATCGGCGCGCCGAGGCCGATCGCGCGCGCCGCGCGGGCGGATCTGCCCGTGCAAAACGCCTTCATCGCCGTCTGCCTCTGCTTTGCTCTGTGCATCTCCTCCTATGGAATTCCGGCGAGATTCGATCCGGCGCGGATGATCGACGGGCTGTTTCAGCCGCGCTTCGCTGCGCCCTGGTCGCGCGGCGATCTCGGCGGCTGGGACGCCTTCATCGATCATCTCGCCTATTTCGGCTATGTGCTGCCGGCGGCGACGGTGCTGGTGGCGACGCGCGCCAAGGCGCGCTGGGCCGATCCGCGCGTCTGGATTTCCGTGCTGCTCACCGCGATCGTCTGCGCCTTCATCGCGCAGAGCGGCGGCCGCCGGATCATCGGCATGATGCTGGGCTCCGGCCTGCTGCTGTGGATGATATTGAAGGAGCGCTTCTCCTTCGTGCGAACCGCGGTCGTCGCGGGCGGCGCGGTCGGCGTGCTGAGCCTGCTGCAATTCATTCTGCTCATCCGCAATGTCGGGCTCGACGGCTTTCTGAGCGGCGACGTCGGCCTCGATGATTTCGAGTTCGCCGGCCAGTTTCACGTCGACGATAATTTCCTGCGGCTCGCGCAAATCATCCATTACTTTCCCGATGTCGTCGAATATGTCGGCTGGAAGCAGATTTATTACGTGCTGGTGCGCCCCATTCCGCGCGCGCTCTGGCCGGACAAGCCGATCGACGCCGGCTTCAGCCTGCCGGGGCTGGTCGGCAAATCGGATGTCTCTCTCTCCAGCTCGATCATCGGCGAGCTCTACGCTTCCTATGGAATCGCCGCCGTCGTGCTCGGCGCGCTGCTGCTCGGCTGGGCGGCGGCCTCCTGGACGGCGCTGCTGCGCGAGCGCAGCGAGAACGCCCGCGTTCTCTACTGCCTCGGCCTGATGGTGTTCTTCGTCGGCATGCGCTCGATGCAGGAGATCATTCTGATGACCTACGCCGTGCTCGCCTGGACCGTCGTCAGCCTCGTCACCTCGAAGAAATCCAGCGCCCGATCCGGCGCAATGGCGCCGTCTGAACGAGACGATAGCGAGCAGAAATGCGAACCGTCGTCATCGTGACCAACATGCCCTCGCCCTATCAGGCGGGCCTGTTCGATCTTCTCGCCGCGGATGGGCGGATCGCGCTGCGCGTGATTTATGAGCAGATGCGCGCGCCCGATCGCGAATGGCGCGCGCCGACGCTGGCGCATGAGCACGCCTGCTGCGGCGAGACGCCTTTCGAACGCCTCGCGCAATGGATGCGCGACAGCGATCTCTGCGTGTTCGGCGGCTATCGCCATCCGATCGTGCGGCGGCTGCTGAAGCTGCGCTTTTCCTCCGGCCGTCCTTTCGCATTCTGGGGGGAGCGCTTCGGCTATCAGGCGCCGCCCGTCCTCGGCGCGCTCTATCGGCGCTGGGCCATGCGCGCCTTTCACGCGAGCGCCGCCGAAATGTGGGGCATGGGCGAGATGGCCGTCGCCTCCTATCGGCATGAGTTCGGCCCGCGCCGGCGCTATCGAAACTTGCCCTATACCTCCGATCTCTCCGGCTTTCTGGCGATCGAGCGTGGCGACGCCGCGCCGCGCGCGCCGCGCCTCCTGTTCTCCGGCGCGCTGATCGCGCGCAAAGGCGTCGATCTCCTTCTCGCCGCTCTCGAGCGAATGCTCGCCGATAGCGTCGCGCTCGAGGCGATCTTCGTCGGCGACGGAGCGCTGCGAGCGGATGTGGAGCGGCTGGCGCATCGCTTTCCAGATCGCATCGAGCGCGTCGGCTTCGCTCAGATGGAGGCGTTGCCGCAGATCTACGCGCGCGCCGATGTGCTGGTCGCGCCGTCGCGGCACGACGGCTGGGGGCTCGTCGTCATCGAGGGCATGGCCGCCGGCATGCCCGTGCTGGCGAGCGATCGGACCGGCGCCGCCGTCGAGCGCGTCACCGCGGACAATGGATGGCTGATCCCCGCCGGCGACGGCGCCGCGCTCGAGCGGACGCTGCGCGAGATCGCGCGCACGCCGATCGCGCGGCTGCGCGCCATGGGCGCGAATGGCCGCGCGCAGAGCCTAGACTATCGCGTCGAGGCTGGCTGCGAGCGGCTGCTCGAGGCGATGCTCGGCTGCCTCGCCGAGGCGCGCTGAGGGAGGCACGAGACTGCGCATCCTCCATGTCACGCCCACCTATCTGCCGGCGGTCCGCTATGGCGGCACGATCCATGCCGTGCATGGGCTCGCCAAAGCGCAAGCGGCGCTCGGCCATGCGGTCGAGGTCTATACGACAAATGTCGACGGTCCCGGCGTCTCGCGGACGCCGCTCGGCGCGCGCGTCGATCTCGACGGCGTCGGCGTCACCTATTTCGCGACCGGGCTCGGACGGCGCCTCTACCGATCCCCCGCAATGGGCCAAGCGTTGCGGCGCCATGCGGCGGATTTCGATATTCTGCATCTCCATTCCGCCTTTCTGTGGCCGACATTGTCGGCGGCGCGCATAGCGAGACGCAGCGGCGCGCCCTATGTGCTCTCGCCGCATGGAATGCTGGTCGCCTCGCTGGTGCGCGCCAAGAGCGCGCTCGTCAAATCCGCCTGGATCGCTCTGTTCGAACGCCGCACCATTCGCGAGGCCGCGGCGCTCCATCTCGCCTCGCGGCGCGAGGCGGAGGATTCGCGCGCCTTCCGCTTCGATCTGCCGCCTCTGGCCGTCGTCGGCCTCGGCGTCGACGCCGCAGATCTGCTAGCAGAGCAGAATATCGGCGCCGATATCGCCGCCGCCATCGCCGGCGGTCCTTTTGTCCTCGCCTTCGGACGCATCGACTGGAAGAAAAATCTCGCGGCCCTGATCGAGGCCGTCGCGCTGACGCCTGATCTGCGCTGCGTCATCGCCGGCAATGACGAGCACGGCCGCGCGGCGGAGCTGGCGCGTCTTTGCGCGCGGCTCGGCGTTAGCGCGCGCGTGACGATCATCGCGCGGCAGATCGGCGAGCCCGACCGCTCGGCGCTCTATCGCGCCTGTCTCTGTCTCGCGCTCGTCTCGCTCAATGAGAATTTCGGCAATGTCGCTCTCGAGGCGATGTCGCATGGGCGGCCGGTCATCGTTTCCCACACGGCCGGCGTCGCCGAGGCGGTCGCGGCCGAGCGTGCGGGCCTCGTCGTCGCGCCGGACGCCGCCCCTATCGCGCGCGGACTCGCGACGATCGCATCGGACGTTCGCGCCGCGGAGGAGATGGGCGCGCGCGGACGCGCCGCTGTCGAGCGGCGATGGAGTTGGACCGCCGTCGCCGCGGAAATGGTCGCGCATTACGAAGATGTGCTAAAGCAATCTTCCCTGCGAGGCGTCCCGTAATGACCCGCCCTTCCCTGCTGGATCGGATCACCCCGGTTCTCCTCACCTATGACGAGGAGCCGAACATCGCCCGCATTTTGTCGCGGCTGCGCTGGGCGAGGTCCATTATCGTCGTCGACAGCGGCAGCGCCGATCGAACGCTGGCGATCCTGCGCGCCGATGCGCGCGTGCGCGTCTTCTCGCGGCCTTTCGACAATCATGCGAGCCAATGGCGCTTCGCCATGACGCAGACCGGCGTCGCCACCGAATGGATCTTGCGCCTCGACGCCGATTATCGCCTCGGCGACGCGCTCATCGACGAATTGCGCGCGCTGCGGCCGGGGCCGGATGTCGCGGCCTATGAGATCGGCTTCGATTATGAGATTTTCGGCCAACCGCTGAGCGGCTCGCTCTATCCGCCGAAAGCCGTGCTGCTGCGTCAAGGGCGTTTTTCCGTCTATGATCGCGGCCATGCCGAGGGCTGGCGCGTCGACGGCCCGGTCGAGACGCTCGCGGGAAAGATCACCCATGACGATCGCAAATCCACGGCGCGCTTCGTCGCCTCGCAAATCCGCTATATGTCGCGCGAGGTCGAGCGGCTGGACGCGGACGAGCCGCCCTCGCTGATCCGCCGTCTGCGCAGCCTTCCGCCGCTGGCGCCGATCGTCGTCTTCCTCTACGCCTATTTCGCCAAGGGCCTGTTTCTCGACGGCCGCGCCGGCCTCTATTACGCGCTGCAGCGGCTCGTCGCGGAGACGATCCTCGCATTGATGGCGCTGGAGAAGCGGCTGACTTCTGAGACAAAGACCGCGCCGGCGCCGCAAAAGGCCGAGCGAGAGGAAGTCCGGTAGCGCCGCCTCAGATCGATCGTCCCGGCGCGAGCGTCGGCGATTTCGCTCGACCCTGGGGCCGTAGGCCCACCGTCTCCGCCCTTCCGCGCGCGCCTTCGAACTCGCGCCGATACCAGCCGGTCGCATGATCGACCGCGGCCCGATTCAGTCTTTCTCCGGTGAAGGCGATGGCGAGCGTGCCGAAGGCGATGGCCAGATCGAGCCGCCAGGAGGCGTGGCGAATATACCAGACGTCGAGCGCGTTCTTCTCCTCGGGAGAGACCAGCGTTCCGCCCTTGATCTGCGCCCATCCGGTGACGCCCGGCCGCACGCTGAGCCGCCGCCGCGGATCGGCCGGCTGATCGACGGGCAGCAGAGGGCGCGGGCCGATCAGCGACATATGGCCGATAATCACATTGTAGAGCTGCGGAATCTCGTCCAGCCGGGCGGCGCGGATGGCGCGGCCGATCCTCGACAGGCGCCGTTCCTTGGGCACGCTGCGGCCACGGCTGTCGAAGGGCGGCCGAAAAGTGCGGAACTTATAGACGAAGAAGCGCTCGCCATTGCGTCCCACCCGCTGCTGCCAGAAGACGATGGGCGCGCCGACATCGATGAGGATGGCGCAAGCCACGATCAGCGCCGTCGGCAGAGCGAAGACGAGCAGCAGGCTCGTCGCCAGAAGATCGATCACGCGCTTGGAGCCGAAATAATCCGGCGTGTCGAAACGCCCGTCCGGCGCCCCTCCGAGCCGCACCTCCGGCCGCGCCTGCCGCGGGGCGAGATTGAGCGCCTCGGCAATGGGGAAGCAATCGCGGCCGCGCGCGTCGCATTGCGCGGCGACATCCTTCAGCATCTCGGCCGGCAAGGCCTCCTTGTCGTCGGCGAGCCAGACCTCGTCGATCTCGACGCCATGCTCGGCATATTCGTCCAGCACAGCGCCAATGTCCTGCGGCAGAGCGACGATCGAGATGCCGCCGACCTTGCGTCCGACAAAGGAAGGCCGCGCGTCCAGAGCGGCGACGATCTGCGTCGTCCGCGGCAGCTGATAGTCGATGAGCTTGATCGCCACAGAGGCGAAGCGATCGACGCCGACCAGGATCACGCGCCGCAACGCCACCGATGGGTTGGCGATGTCGGCCTCGAGCTCCCTGCGCCAGACCTCCCGGTGATGCAGCCGCGTCATCCCGCGGATCGCGATGAGGCCGGCGGCGAGCACGAGGACATAGATCAGCGGCGTGGAGCGCGGCACGCCCTCGAGCCGCGTGAGCGTGAACAGAACGACGCTGCTCGAGGCGACCGCGCAGGCCGAGGCGATGCAGACATCGACGGCGTCGCGCAGCGAGAAAAACTGCCCCATGCGGTCACTGAGGCGGAAACCCCACATGACCAGCAGCGTGCAGGCGATGGAAAGGAAGGCGTAGCGATAGGGCGCGGGAATGTCGCGCGTGAGATCGCCCGCCTCGAGCAGCTGAGGGTCGCGCAGGGCGATGGCGATGAAAGGCGCCGCCGTCGCCCAGCCGATGTCGGCCAGCCGGAGGCGAAAGGCAGTCCCATCCCTCGATGCCGGCGACGCTACCCTCATGTTGAAAATATTCCCAGCGTAAACAGTGATTTACGGCCAAAAGCGGGGCGCTCGATCTTGAGCATAGGCGAGATAATATGTCAACAATGGGGCTCGCTCGACTCCACGCGCGCATAAAAGCGCGACGAAACGCGGCCCCTCGCGATTTCGTCGGCGCGCGATATGCTCTAGACTTACGATCCGTCACGTCAAAACTCGGGGCGCGACGGGGAGCGGGCCAGTGAGATGACGATTTCGAGATTGACGCAATTTCAGGATTTGCAGACCGGGCTTCCGAACGTCCTTCCTCCCAATTTGCGCATCTATGCGGTCGGCGACATTCACGGCCGCGCCGATCTGCTCGACACGCTCGCGCGTCGGATCGAGGCGGAACTCGACACTGCGCCGGCGGAGACGCTGACGATCTTCCTCGGCGACTATGTCGATCGCGGGCTGCAATCCTCGACCGTGGTCGAATGGCTGAGCCGACGCGATTTTCCGACGTCCTTCATCGCGCTGCGCGGCAATCACGAGGAGATATTTCTGCGCTTCCTCGAGGACGAATCCGTGCTCGAGGGCTGGCGCAAGTTCGGAGGCGTGGAAACGCTGCATTCCTATGGGGTGGACGTCTCCTCGGTCATGCGCGGCCGCAATTACGAGGAGGCGCGCCGCGCGCTGACGGCGCGGCTCCCGGATCACCATCTGCAATTCATGCTGGAGACGCCGCTGACCGCGAGCTTCGGCGATTATTTCTTCTGCCACGCGGGCGTGAAGCCCGGCGTGCCGCTCGCCCAGCAGAAGGCGGAGGATCTGCTCTGGATCCGCGAGGAGTTTCTGAGCTTCGAGGGCGGCTGGGGGAAAGTGATCGTCCACGGCCATACGCCCGTCTCCGAGCCGGACATTCAGCCCAATCGCATAAATGTCGACACGGGAGCTTTCGCGACCTCGGTGCTCACCGCTGTCGTGCTCGAGGGCGACAGTCGCCGCATGCTTTTCGCGGACCGCTTCTGACCGCGCCGCGAGCAATGCGCGAGCGCTCGACGACGGCGTTCTGGCTCGATGCGCGCAGCCGCAAGCTCCGCGCCGCAGCGCAATTCCTCCGCCGGCGCTGGCCGCCGCTGCTCGGCGCGACAATGCTCGCCCTCCTCGCCGGCGCGGCCTTCCTGGCAATGTCTACGCCGCGCTACACGACCTCCGCGCAATTGCTGATCGAGATGCGGCCGGATCGCTCGATCGGCGCCGACGCGATCTTGGCGCGAGCGCCGATCAATCGGCAAACGATGAAGAGCGACATTGCGGTCATAAGATCGGCGGCGCTGCTGCGGCGCGTCGTAGAGCGGGAAAGGCTGGCCGACGACCCCGAATTCGGCGCCGCCGCTCTCGACCGCTTGCGGAATGTTCTCGCGGTCGCCCAGCTGCGCTACTCGCCAGTGATAAAGATCGCCGTCACCTCCACAGATCCGGCGAAAGCGGCGCGGCTCGCCGACGCGATCGCCGACGCCTTCGTGGTCGACAGGCTGGACACGCGGCTCGAGGCGGCGCGGCGCGCGTCCGCCTGGCTCGCCGAGCGGCTCGTCGCGCTGCAACGGCAATCGCGCGCCTCCGAGGAGGCGCTGGCGCAGTTTCGCGCCGCCGCCGGCCCCGCCACTCCGGCGAAGCAGCAGACCGCCATAGCGCAGCGCGCGGCCGTGGCGCGGGCGGAGACGGCGGAGCGCAAGGCCCGGCTCGAGCTGCTGCAGCGGATCGAGAGCCGTGGCGGCGGCGCCGCCGAGCTGCCGGGCCTCGACGGGGCGCTCGACGAGCTTCGCCAGCGCGCCGACCAGCTCTCCCGGCGCGAGGCGGAGCTGCGCGCCCGCTACACGGCGGCGCATCCTTCCGTGGTCGCGCTGCGCGCCGAGATCGCCGATGTCCAGCGCGCCATGGACGCCGAGCGACGCCGCCTCGCGGCGGGCGCGCGCCAGGAGCTGGAGCTCGCAGAAAAAAGCAGCGAGGCCGCGGATGCATCGCTTCGCGAAATTTCCGAGTCCGACGAGGATCGCGGCAAGGAGCGGCTCGTCCGGCGCAACGAGCTGGAGCGCGCCGCCGCCGCCGATCGCAAGCTTCTCGACGAGACGATGCGCCGCGCGCGCCTGGTCCAGGAGCAAGCCAAATTCGAGCCGCGCGACGCGCGAATCATATCGCCGGCGCTCGCGCCGAGCGCCCCGTCCTGGCCCGACGCGGAGCAGACGCTGCTGATCGCGCTGGCGCTCGGCGCGATCATCGGGCTCGGCGTCGCCTATGCCTGCGAATTGGCGGATGCAGGCTTCACGACGATCGCTCAGATCGAGACGACGCTCGCCCTGCCTCTGCTCGGCTCCATTCCCAAAATCGCATCGAGCGACCCCGCCCTCGTCGATCTCGTGCGCGCAAAGCCTCTGTCGCGCGCCAGCGAGGCGCTCCGGGCGCTGCGCAGCGCCATCGCCATGAGCGATGTGGACGATCCACCCAGGCTGATTCAGCTCGCCTCCGCCGTCCCCGGCGAAGGAACGACGACGATCGCCGCCGCGCTCGCCGCCTCCGCCGCGCAATCGGGCCTGCGCACGCTGCTGATCGACGCCGATCTGCGCCGCCGCGCCGCGTCGAAGCTCTTCCGCGCCGAGGAGAGGCCCGGCCTCGTCGAGCTGCTCATCGGCTCCGCGAGCCCGATCGCCGCGATCTTCTTCGATGAGACGCGGGGGCTGTGGGTTCTGCCGGCCGGCGGGGAAATGCAGGCGCCCGCCGATCTGCTCGCCTCCGAAAAGATGAAAACGCTCATGGCCGCGCTGCGCGGGAGCTTCGATCTCGTCATCCTCGACACGCCGCCGATCGGCCCCGTCGTCGATCCGACTCTCATCGCTGGACTGGTCGATAAGACGGTCGTCGTCATTCGCTGGGCGGCGACGGCGCGCGAAACCGTCGCTCATGCGATCGAGCGGCTTCCCGATCGCGGCAGAATTGCGGGCGTCGCGCTCAATCTGGTGATCGAGGCGAAGGCGCGCAAATATGGCCCCTACGCCTATTCGCCCTATGCCGGCGGAGGCGCCTTCGACGCCTATCATATCGAGTGAAACGCGCCGACGAGCAAGCTCCGCGGCGCGGCTTCTGTCATGCCTCGGCGGCGGCTCTGCCGCGCGCCGGCGCGCCGCGCTTCTTCGCAGCGGCGGCGCCCTTCGCCGACGGCTTGCGGCCGAGACCCAGCGATTTGGCCAGAGCCGAGCGCTGCGCTGCATAATTGGGCGCGACGATCGGATAATCGCTCTTCAGATCGAAGGCGGCGCGATACTCCTCCGGCGTCAGCTTGTGCTCGGCCTGAAGATGACGCTTCAAGGATTTGAACGGCTCGCCACAACAAAGGCAAGTAATCGCGTCCGACGTGACGGATTTCTTCACCGGAACGGCAGGCCGCCACTGCTTGGCCTCGCCCTCCGTTGCATTCGTCGTCTCGGCGTCGCCGCCGCCGAAAGCTTTTTTCACAGCTGCAATGACAGAAGGAAGGTCGAGAGGCGCAACAGTATTATTCGAAAGATAGGATGAGAGTATCTGCGCGACGAGCGCTTTGTCTTCGGCTTCGGACATGGCTTTTTCCTCCGCGGTCGAATCTTATCAATTGGAGCCGATATCGAAGTCGATTGCAATCGGCGACTTCCCGCGTCGAGAGATTCGGCCCCAGTAACAAGCTCAATTTCGATGATATAGGCCGCGGAACGTCGAATTGAAATAGAAACTCAGCCTAATATCGTCACGGCGCGGCCACGCAACGAAGGAAACGCCACGCGACCGACAAAAAAATCGCCCGATGTGTTTTCGTCATCGGGCGGCGGAACAGATCGTGCGTAGGGTGGATCAGAATGGTGGGCGCGACAGGGATTGAACCTGTGACCCCTACGATGTCAACGTAGACAAACGTAAATCAGTCCAGTTTACTTCACTTTTCTCTGTATTCTGTCAGCTTCCCTTGCTTCCCTACTATTGACTTTCCCCATATGTCAGCGCAGATTCCCTTTACCTCATCTTCTCGGATCAATCCTGACATGGCCCGAGCTTACTCTGCCGCGCTTCCCCCATGCTTCCCCAGGTTCCCCGCCTCGCGCCCTCTCGCGATTTCACGGGAGCGACCCTTGCGACATTTGCGACAACTGCGACATTTGCTCTAAGCATCTGATCTAAAATGACTAAAGTGTCGCAAACGACTTGCGACAGAGTTGCGACACTTCGAGGAGCGGGTCCCATGCCGAAATTGACCAAGTCTGTTGTGGATAAGATCGAACCCGACCCGGAAGGACGCGACCGCTTCGTGTGGGACAGCGAGCTGAAGGGCTTCGGCGTGCGAATGAAGCCGTCAGGGTCCGCCTCCTTTATCGTGCAATACCGGACGGCGCAGGGGCAGACCCGGCGCGTCGCTTTCGCCAAGGTCGGCACGCTCACCCCGGACGAGGCCCGCAAGGAAGCTATCAAGAAGCTTGTCGAGGCCCAGTCGGGGCGCGATCCGTCCGCAGAACGCCACGATGCCCGCAACGCCTTGCTCGTCTCGACGCTTTGCGCCCTCTATCTCGAGGCGGCACGCGCCGGCCTCGTCCTGACACGCTTCCACCGTCCAAAGCGCCAGTCGACCGTCGCAATCGACGAGGGCCGCGTCTCTCGCCACATCGTCCCCCTACTCGGCTCCCGCGTCGCCCGGGAACTCACCCGCGCTGACATCCAGCGCATGGCCGACGCCATTGCGGCCGGCAAGACGGCCGGGATTTTCAAGGCCGGCCCCCGCGGGAAGGCGGTTGTCGAGGGCGGGCCAGGGACCGCCGCCCGCGTCGTCGAGCTGTTCGGCGGGATTTGGACCTGGGCGGAGCGGCGAGGCCTTATCAGCGGCCAGAACCCCGCCCATGGCGTCGAGAAGCACCGCGGCGAGGCCAAGGACCGCGTTTTGAACCCGGCCGAGCTCGCCGCCCTCGGCGCGACATTGCGCGCGCGAGCAGCCTCGCAGCCCATGGCGTGCGCCGCCCTTCGCCTTCTTGCGCTGACAGGGATGCGCCGCGAGGAGGCGTGCGGCCTGCGCTGGATCGAATTCGACGCGGCAGGCTCTTGTCTCCGCCTCGAGGCCACGAAAACGGGTCGCTCGATGCGCCCGATCGGCAAGGCCGCGGCCGACCTAATCACCGCCCTGCCCCACGACGACGGCGCCGTCTTCCTGTTCCCGAATGCCAGCGGAGCCAAGCCGGCTGACCTCAAGAAGCAGATCGCCGCGCTGTTCGACGCCGCCGGCTTGTCAGACGCCCGCTCGCATGATCTCCGCCGAACCTTCGCGAGCGTCGCCGCTGACGAAGGATACGGCGACAGCACGATCGCCGAACTGCTCGGCCATTCTCAGCGCGGCGTGACCGCGCGCCACTACATCCGCCGCCCCGACGCTGCGCTGCTCGCCGCCGCTGACAAGGTGGCCGAGCGCATCGCGCGAGCGATGGACGACAACACGGCCCAAGTCGTCAAGCTGCCCGACGCCACAGATCGACGTCAGCCCGTCCCATGATCTATCACCGAAATACTTTCGCCGCTCAGCACACAAATAATCCGCACCGGAAGCGCATAAATCACACAAATACTGAGCGCGAAAAAAGATTATTTGTGGACTTGTGTTCCACATTCTCGGTCGTATTCTTCAAGTGTGATCAGCAACAAAGAATAGTTGCTCACTACAGCTCACTCGAAAGGACTTCCCATGCTCGCCACTGTTTCAACCGCCAAGCCCCGCCGTTCCTCGAAGCCCGCAACCGTCGCGCCGCTCCAGGCGGCCATCGCGACATACCAGGGCGCCCATGCTGCGCTTTACGCTCCCGCCCCGGCTGCGGCTTATGACGACGAGACCGAGGCGCGCCTCGCCAGCGAACGAAACGCTGCGCTCGCACGTGTCGCCGAGGTTCCCTGCGCGAGTGACGCGGAATTCATCGCGAAACTGCGCTTCCTGTTCGCCGAGCAATTGCGCGAAGTCGGACAGTCGCCGAGCGAGACCGGCGGGATGTTTTACGAGGACATGCTGCGCGCGATCGAACTGCACCTTGCGAGCGCCTGACAGCGCGCAACCACGCCCGCCGCTCAGTCGCCGAACTTGTGCGCAAGTCCGCAAATCATTTGCCGACCCGCGGGCGCCGTGCTGCAAACATCACTCGGGGATAGGCCGGCCAGCCGACAAGCGAGAGAAGCCCGCTCGCTTCCCCGCGCACCACATGGGCATTCGCGAGGGCTCGCGATGGCGACTGACAGCGCTACAGATTTCGACGCGGAAGAGGCCGAGCGGCGCGTTCGGCTCATAGAGGATCGCGCCTCACAGCGAATGCGCGACGATCCTGACATGTGGCGGAACGTCGCCGCCATTCTCGCCATGGAGCTTCCACCTGGACGCCTCGAGGAATTGCTGGCGGCGCCACAAAACGCGGAACCGAAGAAGCCGAAGAAGCGCGGGGCGCGACTGGTCTGGACGCTGACGCGAAAGCTGGAGTTAGCCAACCAGCTCGACACCTTCCGCAGTGCCGATCCGAGACGAGCGAAGAAGGGCGTCGATGCGCTCATCAAAGATGCGGCGACGAAACGCGGCCAAATGTTCGACTGGGCAAGGCAGGACAGCTCCGGGCGACTCGAAAACATCGTCGGTGAAGTCAACCAATGGCGCGCCAAGCGCCGCAATCCGGCCGTGCGGAGACTGATCCAGGCCAAGCTCAGAAGCTGGTCGATGGGCTCGCGCTTTTCCGCAAAGCGAGCGATGCGCGAATTGGTCGCCGGCAAAAAGATCGGCGCGGACAAGGAAGCCCAGATCATGCGAGCGGCCGAGCAACTGGAAGCCATCAACAGCAATCCGCTCTATCGCGAGGGCGCGGTCGAAGCCATCAGCATCGCGACCGGACGGCGGCTCCAAGCCTTCGGCCTCATCCTGCGCAAAAGATAGCGTCACGACAATTCGCCGTCAGCTTTTTCTGTGACGCCCTCGGCTCCATTCTCGTCACATCCGATCCATTCGGGGGAACGAGCTTTCCCCCATGAACATCATCGGGGAAACGTAATGAGCCATTCGCCCCTTCACCGCCGCCCCGCCGCCGCCTGCTACGTTCGAGAGCGGCACGGCGTGCCATGCGCGCCTTCGACCCTCGCCAAGATCGCCGTCACCGGCGGCGGCCCCGAGATCACCTACGTCGGCCGCTGGCCGATGTATTCGGAGGAAGCGCTCGACGCCTGGGTAGCGTCGAAAACCCGCGCAGCTCGCAGCACGTCCGAGCGCCCCGCCGCGCCGCCGTTGCAGGCCGCCGAATAAAAAAGGGCGGGCCTATCCGCCCGCCCCGAATTCGAAGCAACGACAATCGGCCAGAACGTCGTCGCTCACATTTTCTCGCCATCGACGAAAGGCGCACCACCATGCGCGCATCATCAGACAGCCTTACTTTTCATACGCCGCATTCGCCGCCAACACAAGCGAAAACCCAACGTTTGGTTGAGAAACTGCACGCCCTCGGCCCGCGGCCGCTCCTAGAATTTTTGCTCGAGATCGAGCGCGGCGCTGACATTCGCGAGCGCCTGGAGGCCTACGCGCGACTCCCCGCCGACTTCATTCGCGAGAACGGTGGAGACGGCTTCCTGCCGCCTCTTTTCGCGATCGAAGGAGGCGCGAAGCGATGAACGCCGCCGAAATCTCGCGCGCCCTCAAAGGCTATCGACACGGCGCAGGCTATCTCTGCCGCTGCCCACTACCAACGCACGGGAACGGCAAGGGCGATCGTCGCCCGAGCCTTTCCATTCGAGACGGCGAGGACGAGCGCTTGCTCGTTCACTGCTTCGCCGGCTGCGATCCTCGTGACGTTCTCGCCGAATTGCGCCGGCGCGGATTGCTCGACGACGACCGACGCGATCACCACGAGCGCCGGGCGCCCATTGCGTGTGAAGCCGCCGAGGAGCCGCCGCCATCGCCGAACCCCCTGGCGCTCGACCTGTGGCGCGCCGCCGAGCCGATCGGCGACTCACTCGCGCAGACCTATTTGCGCAATCGCGGCCTGATCGTGGACGCGATGCCGACGCTGCGCTTTCTGCCGCGCGCGGCGCACGACTATCTTCCGCGCGTTCCATTCGACGCGATGATTGCCGCCGTTCAGGCGAGCGACCGGAGCATTATCGCCGCGCAACTCACGTGGCTAGACCCGAGTGGCGCCGGCAAGGCGAAGATCGAACCGCCGCGCCGCACGATCGGCGGCCTTCACGACGGCGCAATCCGTCTCGGCGCCGCCGGCGACGAGCTCGGCCTCGCCGAAGGAACCGAAACAGCGCGCGCAGCGATGCAAATGTCAGGCGTGCCATGTTGGGCGAGCCTCGGCTCGAAGCGAATGGCCGCCGTTCGCATTCCTGACACCGTGAAACGACTCCATATTTTTTCTGACCACGACGACGCCGGCCGAGCGTGTGCCGAAGAAGTTGCTCGAGCGCACAGATCGCTCCGCGTCGTCGTTCACACCCCGCAGGAACCTTTCGGCGACTTCGCCGATGTCGCGCAGCACCTCGCGAAAGGGAAGGCTGCAGCATGATCGACGAACTCGCCGATATCCCCTTCGACCCCGCGCCGACGGCCGAGCGCCTGCCCTACGCGACCTCGCGCGAGTTCGAGCCCGATCCGAACGCGACGCAGGCCGAGGGGCCGCTCCCGCTCTTTCCGCCGCCTCCACCCGCCGCGCCCTATCCGGTCGACGCGCTCGGCACGCTGGCGCCCGTGGCGAAGGCCATAGCGCGAAAAATTCAGGCCCCGGCCGCCGTCGCCGCGCAGTCCGTTCTCGCCGTCGCGGCGCTCGCTGCGCAGGCCCACGCCGACGTTGTTTTGCCCTATCGCCAGCGCCGGCCGTTGAGCCTCTACTTCGCGACCGTCCTCGGTTCGGGCGACCGCAAATCCTCCGCCGACGCCGAAGCCTGCGCGCCCGTGTCGGCGCGCGAGAGTTTCCTGCGGGCGCAACATCGCGACGACCTCAAGACCTGGAAATTTGCCGCCGCGGCATGGGCCGCCGAGAAGCGCAAAATCGAGGGAGACAAAAAGCTCGGCCTCGACGAGCGCCGCAGGAAGCTCGAAGCCCTCGGCGACGAGCCGCCGAAGCCGCTGGCGCCGTTCCTGACGACTGGCGACGCGACGCTCGAAGGCCTCGCGAAAAATTGGGGAAGCTCGCACCCGTCGCTTGGAATTTTCAGCGCCGAAGGCGGAACCTTCACCGGCGGCCACGGGATGTCCGACGACGCCCGCTTGCGCACTGCCGCCGGCCTCAACGAGGCGTGGGACGGCCGCCCAATCAAGCGCATTCGCGCCCAGGATGGCGCGACGATCCTTCCCGGCCGACGACTGTCCGCGCACGTCATGATCCAGCCCGACGCCGCTGCCGCGTTCCTCGGCAATGCGACGCTCCGCGACGTTGGGCTTCTCTCTCGTTTCCTCGTCGCCGCGCCCGACAGCCTCGCGGGTTCCCGCCTCTATCGCGATCCGGCCCCCGAAGACGAGCGCGAGATTTCCAGTTGGACCGACCGCGTTCTCGCGATCCTCGAAGCCCCGGCCCCGATGGCCGACGGCGCGACGAACGAGCTCGCCCCGCGCGCGCTTCCCATGTCGCCCGACGCGGCCGACGCATGGCGGAAATTTTTCGATCACGTTGAAAAACAGAGCGGCAAAGACGGCGACCTCGCGCCCGTGCGCGACTTCGCGTCGAAGGCGGCGGAGCACGCCGCGCGCGTCGCGGGCGTCTTCGCGATCTTCGCTGACATACGCGCCGCAGAAATCTCGCGTGCTGACGTGCAGAACGCTGTCAGGCTGATCGACTGGTATCTCGCCGAAGCCGTTCGACTCGCCGCCAGCTCGCGAACCGATCCGCGACTTGTGAAGGCCGACGCGCTGGCGTCGTGGATGAAAGCACAAGGCCGCGCCGCATATTCCATTCGCGACATCATGCGCACAGGCCCGAACCAGTTGCGGCCGAAATTCGAGGCGGAGAACGCAGTCGCAATCCTGATCGCGCACAATTGGCTCGTCGAGATTTCGAGGCGGCCTCGAATGTTCCGCCTCGCAGAGGGCGTGTAATCATGGCCTATCGACCTTTCGCCTTTGCCGCAGAAGACGCGCAGCCGGCGCCGCCCGCGACGCTGAAGCCGCCAGCTTACGACCCCGCGCGACTGCAGCGCGAGGCCGATCGCCGCAACGCCGCCGCCGTGCGCGCCGGGACGGGCGAGCGTTGGTGCGCATGCCGCCGCTTCGCGACATTCGCTTATCCACATCCGCGCGGTCGCGATGTGTGGCGCTGCACGGAATGCGGGCCGCCCGAAGAATTTCGCACGATGATCGCGCGCCAATTGGGGGAGGCCTCAAGATGACGATCTACGCCCTTGTTACCGGGACGATGTTTCGCGCGCCAGAAGAAAAAGCCTCGAAAGGCGGCAAGCCATTCGTCGTCGCTACGATCCGTGTCGACAGCGGGAACCGCGAGGACGCGGCAGAATGGTGGCGCGCGGTGGCGTTCAGCGAAACGGCCCGCGTCGAGCTTTTGCGGCTGCATGACGGCGACGCTGTCAGCGTGCAGGGCGCGTTGCAGCTCGAGCTCTACGAGAGCGACGGCGAGCGGCGTCTGTCGCGAAAAATCATCGCCTATCACGTCACCGCGCTGCGTCAGCCGAAGGCCGCCACCGGCCAGCAGAAGGGCGCAAGGCCTCCATCGCGAACGCCTGCGCAGCGCGCCGGACTGCGCGAAGAAATGGGCTGACACGGTGACATCGACTGCTTACAATTCTACAGAATATTGTTGTAGAATATGCCCGCGAAGAGATCGAGAGCCATGACCGAAGACGCCACGCACACCACCCGGCCACCGCGCAGCGCAGACGACGCTATTCTCGACGACATGCTGGGCATTCGGCCGCCCCTCCCGCCGGCCGAGGCGGGCAATCGTTTGAAGCGCGCCGACCCAAAAAAGCAGCTGGCGCCCGAGCGCTTGAAGGAGCTTTCGGCACAGCACCGCTTGATGATCCGCTACATGGTGCATGGCATATCGTCGCCCGTAATCGCGCGACAGCACCGCGTCGGAGTCGACGTGCCGCTCTCATTTCGTGACGCCGCGCTTGTCGCGCGCATCCGAGTTCATCGCGCGCGCACGCTCATCTCCGACCCACTCTTTCGCGGCGCGCTCGCCGAGGAGCTGCGCAACTTTCGCGCCTCCATCGCGCCCGAAGCCATCCGCGTCGTCGCGGCGATCGTCGAAGACCCAGGCGATAACACGGCCGCAGACAGGACGGTCCGGCTCAAGGCGGCAGCGGCGATCCTCGGCGACGCCGTTGGCCCGGCGCCTGCGCAGACGAGCATCAATGTCAGCGTGACCAACAAACTCACCGCTGGCGTCGTGGTGCGCATTCCCCAGGCCGCGCCCGAGGCGGCCCCTGCGACGATCGACGCCCAGCCTTCGCGCCTGCCTGTCCGAATGCCCCGAGCGACCGTCGAGGCCGACCCCGAATATCGTGACCGGCGAGCGAAGCGCTTCGACATGGAGCGGGCGCCGCCGCCGGTGTCAGACGAGAATTGAACGAACGAAAGGAACCCACAATGGCCGACCTTCCCATTCCGAATGTCCCGCTCGTCACGGCCGAAATGCCGTCCTCGCGCGTCAGCGGTTCCGTGTTCCAAGAACCGCAGCGCATCGGGATCGGATCGGGGCTCGAAGCGATCGCCGGCGGCGTCGATCAGATGGCGCAATCTCTCGCCGAGAGCGAAGGCCGACAAGACGCGATGATGGGCTTGCAGCGCGGCGCAGACGGTAAGCTCAATGTCGCGACGCCCGAGAACAACGTCATCCTCGGCAACGCCGGGCGGGCCTATCAGCACGCCTTCAATGTCGGCACGCTCGCCGGACTTCAGACGAACATCAACGAGCAGGCGAACGATCTTCGCAACAAATTCCCTGGCGACCCTGAGGGCTTCAAGGTCGCGATGGGGAAATATGCCGACACGATCCGCGCGAATTATCCGGGCGCGCTCGGCGCCGCAGCGTTCAACCATGCGACTGAGCTGGGCTCGCAATATTACATCGGCGCCGTCAACGACAAGAAAAACACGGATGTCAGCGCGGCATATCAAGAGATCACCACGCGCCTGACGGACTTGAAGACCGACACGGGGAACATCGCACGCGGCACAGTCGCGAATGACACGAAGTTCCTCGACGATCCGAGCACGCCGGCCGGCAAGAACTTCGCGCAGGTGAAGGCCTATTATCAGTCGCTCGCCGACAACCCCGAGTTCAAGAAGACATGGACGCAGGCGAAGGTCGACAGCGAAATCCGTCAGGCGCGCCAGCAATTCGTGAATGACTGGGCGCTCGGCAATGCGCAGTCGATCCGCGACAAGGACGGCGTCGACGCCGCGGTGAAATGGTCAGAGAAAAACGTCCTGAACTCTGACACGAATATGCCATACGGCGAGCGACTCGGCGCGCACAACATGGTGCTCGCCAAAATCCAAACGCTGACAGAAGAGCAGAAGGCGAAAGCACAGGCCAGCTCCGCGGCCGTCGATGGCTTCACAAAGCTCTACCAGAACGGCACGCCGCCGACCGAGGAGCAATTCCAGGCCGTGCAGCAGAGCGCGCGCGAGAGCTTCGACGTCGCAGGCGTCGCGCGGCTGCAGGCGTTCCATGACGCTTATTCGTCGTCGATCAAGCCCTATGCTGGCGTGGCGCCGCGCGCGGCCGTCGGGACGATCATGGGGCCAGCGGGCGCGCAGGCGACGGCCTCGGCGGCCACGTCAGGGCGCGCAGCAACGGCGATGCAGTTTTTCCAGTCCCGCGGCTGGACGAAGGAGCAGTCGTCTGGGATCGTCGGAAACCTCGTCGGCGAGTCCGGCCGTAGCCTCGATGCGAACGCCGTCGGCGATGGCGGAATTTCGATCGGAATAGGACAGTGGAACAACGAGCGCGCCGCAGCGCTGAAGGCCTATGCCGCGGCCAAGGGGAAGCCCTGGAACGATTTCCAAACGCAGCTCGAATTCGTCGATCGCGAATTGCACGGCAGCGAGATTTCTGCCGGGACGGCGCTCCAGGGCGCGAAGACGGCCGACGAGGCCGCGCGCGCTATTCTCGGCTATGAGCGGCCGCGCGGATGGGCGCCGGGCGCGCCGGCCGAGGGTGTGTCGGGATGGTCGAACCGTCGCGCTGCCGCGCTGGCCCTTGCTGGAGATCAGTCTCTCCCTGGCGCGACCACAGTCGCCGGGCAGAACTCTCCCGTCCCATTCACGCCCGACCAGCTCAGGCAAAATCCCTATCTCGCCTCCGCCGCCGTGGCGATGTTCACGCAGAACCAGTCGCGGCAGATCGAGTTCGCCAAGAACCAAGCGGGCCTTATCGAGCAGGCGATCAAGATGGGCGCACCCGTCGATCAGACCTCGGTCGCGCAGGTGCTCCAGATCGCGCAGGCCAACCCGCGAGAGCTCGGCGATGTGGCGACGAAGCTGCGCGCGCAGGCCGACGCCGCGCCCGTCGCGATGATGGCCGCTGGTCAGCCCGACGGCGGCGCTGGCTTCATTGCGCAGGCGGAGGAAGAGGCGCGGCGGAGCCCGGACCTCTATCACCTCGCGCGCGCCGATGCGATCCGATCGCAGGTCGAGGGCCGCGCGAAGGCGCTCGCTGACAACCCGCACGCCTACGCCTCGCGCTCCGATGTGGGGTGGACGAAGCCCGTCGCGCCGATCGAAGCTGTCGCCCAGCCCGGCGCCGTGGGCGCGCAGACGCCGGCCGACGCCATGGGGACGCTGATTTCGCAGCGGCGCGAGGCCGCTTTCCAGATCGGCTCGCGGCTCGGTGTCGACCCGTCGTCGCTGATGTTCTCGAAGCCTGACATCGACGGCCTCACCCACATGCTGCAGCGCGTGGACGGCTCCGGCGCTGACACGATCCTGCGCAGCCTGCAGGCGAACCTACGCCCTCCTGAGCTCGAAGCCCTTGCCCAGAACAAGGACTTCACCAACGCCGTCGCTGGCCTGACGCGCTCGGGCGATCCCGGCAAGGCCGAGGCCGCCTATGGGTTTCTGGACAAGCAATGGCGGCAAAACCCGGAAGCCTTCAAGAAGGAATACGGCGCCGACATAGAAACCAAGATGGCGGTCTTTCAAGACAAGATCGCCTTCATGACGCCAGACGCCGCGGCGAAGGCGATGGCCGTCGCCGATGATCCTGCGACGGCGCGCGCGAAGGAAGGCCGCCGCGAGGAAGCCGATAAGGCGCTCAAGGACCTGTCGAGCGACCACATCGCGAAGCAGCTGTTCGGCTCCTGGGTTCCATTCATGAGCCCCGGCTCGCCCGTCAGCAATGACGCGAACATGAGTTCGTCGGCGCTGCTCGCCGATTATCGCTCGGCCTATCGCGATCTCTTCGCCGAGAGCGGCGACAAGAGCCTGTCAGAGAAGCGCGCGCTCGAGCGCGTGTCACAGAAATGGGGCGCGTCCGATCTCAACGGCGGCCGCGTCATGGCCTATCCGCCCGAGCGCTATTACGCGCCCGATATCAACGGCTCGCGGAAATATGTGACCGATCAGCTCAACGCCGACGTCGACGCCGCCGCCAAGCGCAACGGGATAGAGCTCGCCCATGCGCAGGAATACGTCCAGAGCCCACATGCTCTCGTCGCCGATCAGACGACGCAGGAAGACGTCGCCAGCCGCAAGCCGCCGTCCTATCGCGTCGTGACGCAGGACAAGGACGGCCAATGGCATGCGCTGGAAGATCGCCCCGGCGTCCCGCTGCGGTTCTGGGCCGATCGCGATGGCGTCGTGCGCGCGCAAGAAGACAGGTTCCTGCTGCAGCGCAGGCAGTCGGCCGAGAATATGAGAATGGGGGCTTGGTGATGATATTCGAACAGGGGAAAGACCCGCTCGACCAACCGAAGAAGAGCCTCGAGGAGGCGTTTTGCGAGGCGATGCTCGGCGCGATGAACGCGCTGGCGGTCCAGCCGAGGCCACCGCTGCGCCTCGTCATCGACAACACGCGGCCCGGCGCGCACCAGGAAGCGCAGGCCGAGAAGGCCGACCCAGATGGCTGACGCGCCACGACCGGGCGGTAACGCGAGCAACGTCGAGGGCGTCGCGTCTGGCGCGAAGCCGCCGCCTGAAATCGTCATGGCCGCCTTCGACAGCTTGCCGAAGGAGGTTCGCGAGGCGATCGCCGCCGCCCGCTTCGATTGGAATACGCCCACGATCTTCGAGGAGCTACGCGCCGGGCGGATCACCGCGGCCGACGTCGTGGCCCTGATCGAGCAGACGGAGCGCGACGCGGCGCGATTGCCCTCGCCGATCACGGCCTGCGCGCCTGCACGGCCTTAAGCTCTTCGACCTCGCGCGACAGCTCGCGCACCACCCTCTGCAATTCGACAATCTCGCGGGCTTCGGCCTCGATCGCGTATTGACTGGCTGAGCGATTATTCGCTGCGGCAATTTGCTTTCCGAGACAATTTATCGCTTCTACGATGTCTTGCTGATCGCTGATGAAGCCGCCGACGCCGGCGCCATCGGACCGGCATACGACCCCACCCAACGCGAACACCTGCGACGATAAAGCGACGTTCAAAAGGAACGCGACAGCAATTTTATTCATGAATGGCCCTCGGATAGACGATCCATCCTCTCGCAATTGGAAGCCACGCTCAAGACGCAAAAAACGCTTCGCCTGTTCATCCGAGGTCGGGGCGTTTTATCGATGAGGCCGCTCGATAGGCTCGCCCGTCGCGTCGTTTCTCCACCATCCGCGCCGCCAAGCGACGCCTTCGCGAATTTCAGCCACAGACGGTGGGCGGTTGTGGCCCGAGGTGATCCGCTCCCGCGCTGCCCGATCGCGCGCACGGGCGGCGGCGACGTTCGGCAGGGGCTTTTCCTGGCAGCGCTTGCTCATCGGCCCGCCTCACTCTCCGCGCCGCTGTAGGCCTCGCCGCGGCCCGGGAGCGCTACGGGCGGGCGCTCCGCCAGGATCACGCAGCGCGCTCCGCTCCGCGCGATCCGAGACGCCGCCGAAACCCGCCTCGACGTTGAACGTCGCCAACACGATGACCCGGCCGCTGGCGTTGCGCATCGTCGCCGCGCGGCGTGGCCCGTGTGGCATGTCGGGTGGCGAGGCCGCCATTACGCGGCTCGCGGCGGCTCGTCGTCGCCCGGCGTCGGCCAGACGAAGGGCGTTCCTTTCCCGATCGCCCGGCCCGGCCCGCGGAGCCTCGCGGCCATGTCGAGCGGCGCGATAGGCGCGCCCGTGGTCGGTCGTACGGCGGGCGTGAAGGGCTCGCCTCGTCCGACGGGCTTGGCCGCGCCGAGGAACGGGCGGTTCGTCGCGGGGGTGGTGGCCTCCTCGTCGCTCATCGCCTGCCACTCTGCTGGAGTTGATAGGCGCGCTTCTCCGCCGCGCTGTAGCGGTCCCAATTCGCCGGCTTATCCGTCGGCGGCGCACGCCGGCCCGCGGCGAGCTCGGCGGAAACGACGCGATCGAAAGACGCGCGTTCGTGCGGCTGCAGGCCACTGAGTTCCCGCTCGATCGCCTGCCGCGCTGCGGCCGCGCGGGTCGGGTCCGAATGGCCGAGATCGCCGGTCGGAAGTTTCGTCGCCAGCGCGAGCATACGATCGTCGAGAGCACGCGCTTCGATCTGCTGGTGTCGGCGGTCGAGTGCGGTTGGTTCGGTCATCTGTCTCCCCCTTGATTGGCTCGCCGTCGGTTGCGCGCACGAGCGAGGCGCAACGCCTCTCGGCCTTCTTCCGTCGCCGCTTCGAGCCGTTCGCCCCGCGCGTCGGCGCGACGCACCATTTCGTCGAATTTGCGATCTGTCTCGGCGACACGCGCCGCGGCCTCGGCCTCGTGTTTCGCCTTTTTCTCGGCCCAGCTGGCCCCATGCGCGAGCGTCATTCCTGCAGCATGCGTCGCATTCAGCAGCTCAAGGAACGAGACACCCGCATATTCGCCGGAAGCGCGAAGCTCGGCCGCGTCGCGGAACGCGTGCGAATAGGTGTATTTCCCCGGCTCGAACCTCTCGGGCGCGCTGTTCGATGTCATGTCAGATCGCCATACGCGGTATTGATCGGCGCGTTGTACGAATTCGGGCTCGCGAGCCCATCCGTTCCAGGCGGCTGAGCAACCGGCGAGTCTGCGACCGACAGAAAGACGTTCGAAGCGTTCAAAAGGCGGCGGAGGTTCGCGGCATTCGCGCCGCCCAAGGCAGTCGAGAGAGCGTCCCAATCGGCCTGAACCAACCCGGCGCGCGCGAGCAGCGTCGAGCGCGTCCAGCCCCGTTCGGCGCAGCGGCGGTCGAGCGCGGTGAGAATGCCTGACGGGGCGGCGAGGGTCGCGAGCGGGGCTCCCAGCATGACGGTCATCCTTCGTTGCGGAAATCTTAGGCCTACGAAGCAGGCGCGCGATCATAATAACACATTCACGGCTATTCGCGAAGCAGCGTCCACAACATAGGCGTATATCGCCTCGCGTCGACAAATGCTCACAAAAAGTAATCATATAAAAAGTAGGGCGAATGACGGCGAAGCGTAGGAAATACTGACATGAACGGCAATCGATAGACTGTCAGAATTCGCAGAGTCTTAGGATATTTTGTGAGGTGAAAAATTTCTGACACCGAAGTTTTCGGGGGCCTCTGGCGCGCGGGCAAACCACCAGGTCAGGTCTTCGCTTCGATTTTGCCCCCCACCCCGGGGCGCCCGGGCCTCGCCGGGAGAGGGCGCGATCGACGGCGGGGATTTGCGCGGGCGGTCGGCCGGAGGGAAGCGCTCGCCCATCCCTTTCGGCTACACCGAAGGGGATTGCTAGAAATTATAACTATATGTCTGATAGTTGTAAGATAGCGCGCCACGAGGGGAAGCGTAGGGGAAGCTCAACGCTCGAATTCGCCCCGCTGACGCCTATCAAGCGGCCTCGTCGAGGCCGCCCGGCTCGGCGTTGCCGGTCCCTCGGCGCTTGCAGCCTCTCGGCCCGTGCGGGGCGGTCTGAGGGCGGGCGGGCAGCTCGTCGAGGAAGCGGCGCGTCGCGGCAGGGAGGCCGGCGTCGTCCTCGACGATCGCGATCCGCAGGCCGAGCGCGCCCAGGATGGCCGGCATGCTCATGTCTCCGAGGTTCTTGGAGCCGCAGGCCGCTTTCGAGAGGTAGGAGGGCTGCACGCCCGCGAGATCATCGACCTCGAGCGAACGAAGACCGAGCGCATATCGCCGCTGCTCGATAAGCGCGACGATCTCGCGCGGCGTGCTGGCGTAACCGACGATCCGCATAGAGCGATCCTCCGCGAAGCATTCCACTGATTTGCTCTGTAGAATATTCGGGCGCGGGCAGCAAGGCGAAGCCCCCGGCCGGCGCTTCCCCGATCCGCTTCCCCCGAGGAAGGAGGCCACGGCCCGGAGTCGTCGCAAAGTGTCGCAACTTTGTCGCAACCGATTTGCGACAGTTTTAGCGTTGTATTTCAGGGAGTTATGCGAAATGTCGCAACAGTCGCAATTGTCGCAGGGGTGCCGCGCTCGAAAACGCGATTTCGGGGCTGCTCGACGGCTCGAAATCTTCGGCCGCCTCTCGCGCGCCGATTGGGCACCACCCCTCCCCACGCGAGCAGAGAAATCACCACACAGCGCAGGCTGTCTTTCACACTCACGCGTGAGACAAAGACACGCGATATCAACAGGATAATCTAAGCCTTAGCCGTAAGCGTATGAGAGCACCCCCAGGATGCTTCCCCCGAGCTTCCCCAGCTCCAGGACCCACCACTCTCGACGTTCATAAGTTGCTGATTTTGAATGGTGGGCGCGACAGGGATTGAACCTGTGACCCCTACGATGTCAACGTAGTGCTCTCCCGCTGAGCTACGCGCCCCCGGCGCCGTTCGGATGCTTGCTCCGTCCAGCGCGAGTGCAGCCCGTATAATGGCTGTCGGGCCGAGGCGCAAGCGCCCTTCGACAGTTTCCACGCCCTGTCGCAAAACCGCGGCCTCGGCGTCGCCGAATGTTAAGATTTCCTTCCGCGCGCAATGGCTTCGGGCGAAATAATTCATTGCCCCGCGACGACTTCGCCCCTTGCGGGCCTTGGAATTCATGTCACACTGACGTCGTCCTTCTGTCATCAACCAAAGGAGGCGCCGTATGTCGCTACAGACCCATCTCGTCGAGCTCGAACGCCGCCATCAGGCGCTCAAGAAAGAGATCGAGCAGGTTCAGCACCATCCCCGATACGATGATTCGAAGCTCCACGAACTGAAACGCAAAAAGCTTCAGCTCAAGGACGAGATCAACAAGCTGCGGCAAGGCGTCAGCCTGCACTGAGCAGATTGCGATAGAGGTCTAGCGTCGAGGCGGAGAGCTGCTCTCCGCCTTTTTTTGTGGCGGGGGACGGCGCCCGGGCCGATGCGGGCGCCCGGCTTGCTTCGCGGCGTCTATGGTCGCAGAATTTTCTGCCATAGCGAGAGCCGAGAATCCCCATGCCCCCTTCCCCGCGCTATCGCGCCGAGACCCTCCACGCCACGCTCGGCGACGGCTTCTTCGACCCTGTGGAGCCCGCGCGCTTTCCGCAGCACATATTGCGCTATCGCAATCAGCGCTGGGCGACGCGCGTCGGCCTGGACACGCTGACGGAAGAGGAATGGATCGCCCATCTCGGCCGTTTCGAGCCGCTGCCCGGCGGCTTTCCGCAGCCGCTGGCGCTGCGCTATCACGGCCATCAGTTCCGCACCTATAATCCCGACATAGGCGACGGCCGCGGCTTTCTGCTCACGCAGCTGCGCGACGCCAGGGACGGACGCCTGCTCGATCTCGGCACAAAGGGCTCTGGCCGCACGCCCTGGTCGCGCCAAGGCGACGGCAAGCTCACGCTGAAGGGCGGCGTGCGCGAGATTCTCGCCACAGAGATGCTGGAGGCGCAGGGCGTCGACACCTCCAAGAGCTTCAGCCTGATCGAGACCGGCGAGCCGCTCTATCGCGGCGACGAGCCCTCGCCGACGCGCTCCAGCGTGCTGGTGCGGCTCTCCCATTCGCATATTCGCATCGGCACGTTTCAGCGCCTCGCCCATCTCGACGACCAGGAGGGGCTCGGGCGGCTCATCGACTATTGCGTCGCCAATTATTTTCCCGAGCTGGCCGGCGAGCCGGCGGAAAGCCGCGCCGGCGCTTTTCTGGAGCGCGTCGTGGCGCGGGTGGCGCGGCTCGGGGCGCGCTATATGGCCGCAGGCTTCGTCCATGGCGTTCTCAACTCGGACAATATCAACGTCACCGGCGAGAGCTTCGACTATGGGCCGTGGCGCTTCGCGCCGCGCTATGATCCGCAATTCACCGCGGCCTATTTCGACGACAGCGGGCTCTACGCCTTCGGCCGTCAGCCGGGCGCGCTCGGCTGGAATCTCACGCGCCTCGCGGAGACCATTCTGCCACATGTCGGACTGCAGCGCGCCGAGCAGATTCTCGGCGGCTTTCAGGCCGTCATCCAGCGCGAGTTCCAGCTCGCCCTGCTCGACCGCCTCGGCCTGCTGCCGGCGGGGGATCCCGAGCAGGACGCCGCGCTCGCCAAAGGATTGCTGGAATTTCTCGGCAAGACGCAGGCGCCCTTCGAGCAGACCTTCTTCGATTGGCGCGGCGGCATGGCGAGCCGCGAGCGCGCCGCCGCGAGCCCGGAGGCCGCCGCCTATGACGCGCCAGAATTCCAAGGGCTGCGCGCGGCGCTCGCCGCGCATGAGACATCGCCCGCCGCCAATCTCGACCATCCCTATTTTCGTCGCCCCGTCCCCTGCACTATGCTGATCGAAGAGGTCGAATCGATATGGGCGCATATCGCCGAGCGTGACGATTGGAGCGCGCTCGCCGACAAGGTCGCGCAGATCGCTTCGATGCGCGAAGCCTATGCGCCGGCGCCTGCCGGGGGATGACATTCGGAAAATGAAGCGCTCGCTATGCGTCTCGCTGTTTCTCGCTCTTTCGAGCGCCGCCGCCGCCAAAAATCTGCTGATCGACAAAGTCCCGCCGAGCGGGGCCTGCTTCTTCCGTCGCTATGACGAAGCGCATCTGCGCGCGCATCCCGGTCAGACCGTCGTCTCCGTGCGGCTGTCGCTGCAGCGCGAGCTCGCCACGACGCCGGAGGATGCGCGCGATCTGCGCGTCGAGCTTCGTCACAAGGGCCATGGCAAGGCTTTTTACGTCGTCGGCGGCTGCGTCTGGAGCGAAAAGGCCAATCGCGACGTCGACGGCGCCCGCCTCATTCGCTCGTTCCGCAAAGACGCCGCCGCCCAATGCATGGCGCGCGGCGGCCTCGGCGGCTCGGCCGAGGAAGGCGGCGAGTTTCCCATCGATCTCGCCGAGGATGGCGCTTCAGTCACGCTCTACATGGACGAGGGCGTGAGCGGCTGGCGCGGCCCGGACCAGAAGAAGAAATCCGTCTATCTGGAGCTGACGCGCCAGAACCGCGTCTTCGAGCTGGAGCGCGTCGATCCGGCCTCCTGCGTGGAGCTGGACAAGTCGATCGCGGTCGAATGAGACGGAAAATTCGCGGGAAGGCGTCGCCGCCTTCTCATTGGGACTTGAAGATGAACATGATGCGAGGCGATAATCCTCGTGTCACGACTCGCCGCTGAGCGGCGCTCGGGCAGGTTGGCGAATGGTTGATGAGCTGAACGAAACCGAACGCGATGCGATCCGGCTGGAAGTCGAGCGACTGAGGCTCGAGCACAAAGACCTCGAGGATGCGATCGACGCCCTTCTCGCGGTCGGCGCCGTGGACCAGCTGCAAATTCAGCGGCTGAAGAAGCGAAAATTGCTGCTGCGCGATCGCGTTGCATTTCTGGAAGATCAGCTCACGCCAGACATCATCGCCTGATCCGGGCGAAAGCGGCGCGCTATTTCCACATTCTGAGGCCGACCACAACGGCGAGCGAGACAATGGCGACGATCGCGAGGACCGCCACGAGCCTCACGGTTTCCTTGCTATCCTGGGCGCTCCCCATACGGTCCTCCGCCGTTCTTTTTTCAATTTTGGCGAGCCTATGCCTGTCCAAGAGAGATACAATAAGCCGAGATGCGACGGAACAGCGCAGCAGGTTCCCCACTCGGACCGCATTTCCGCGGCCCGGGGCCTCAATCATCCATATTACACGTTTAGCGCCCGACGGCCAAAACATCCCGGCGCCTGCACATGAATTTTCTCCTCGGGATCGCCCGCCGCTCCACCGCCGTTGACATGAGCTGCGGAAGACGCTCCCCTCGCTCGCAGCGGCGAAGCCGAGCACGAGCAACATCTGGCGATCGGAGGCGCGCATCATGTGGCGGAGAGAGCGGGGCCGCAAAATATTTCTGGCGGCCCATCGCTACATCGGTCTTTTCGCCGGCGCGGTTTTCGTCCTCATCGGGCTCAGCGGCAGCCTGCTCGCCTTTCGCGAAGACATAGACGAATTGCTGAACGCCCCGCTCATGCGCGTCGAGCCGCCGACGCCGGCCGTCATGCGTCCGCTCGATCAGATTCTCGCTGCGGCGACCGCGGCCATGCCGGCGGAGGGCCGACCCGAGCGCATCACTCTGCCGCGTCATGCGAAAGCGGCGGCGATCATCGGCTATATGGTCGAGACCGACGATCTCGACAGCTCTTTCCATCAGATCTTCGTCGATCCCTATCGGGCCGAAGTGACCGGCGACCGCTTGGTCGCGCATGGCGACGACGTGCTCGCGCAGCCCTTCGTCCAGATCGTCATGGCGTTCCATTGGACGCTGCTGCTCGGCGTGAACAACGCCTATCTCATCGGCGCTCTGGGCATTGTCCTCTTCGTGTCGATCATCGCCGGACTCTATCTCTGGCGTCCGCGCAATGGCGATTGGCGGATGGGCCTGACGATCAAATGGGGCGCGAGCCACGAGCGCATCGTCTATGACGCGCATCGCAGCGTCGGCGTCTATTTCGCCGCGCTGCTGCTGGCGACGCTCGCCACCGGAATCGCGATGATCTTCAAGCCGGCGACGCATTCGCTGGCGACGCTGATCTCTCCCGTGCGTCCCGAGCCGGACTTTGGACGATCGACGCCGATCGCCGGCCGCGCGCCCATCGGTCTCGACGCGGCCGTCGCCAGCGCGGAAAAGGTTTTCCCCGAAGGACGGCTGCATTGGGTTCTGCTGCCGAGCGGCGACGATGGCGTCTATGTCGTCGGCAAGCAGTCGGAAAGCGAGCCCAACCGCACCAAGACATTCCGCAATGTCGGCGTCGATCGCTACAGCGGCCGCGTGCTGCAGACGCAGGACCGCGATGATTTCACCGCCGGCGAGAAGCTGCTGGAATGGCTGTTCCCGCTGCATTGCGGGGAGGCCTTCGGCGTTCCCGGCCGCGCGCTGGTCGCGCTGATGGGGCTCGCGCCGCTCATCCTCTATGTGAGCGGGTTCCTGCGATGGCGGCAGAAGCGCCGCGCTCGGCGCAGGTGAATTATTGGCCGACGGAGATCGGCATGGCGATCTTGTCCTCCTCGCTCTTGCCTTCGCCGAAAGCGAGCTCGAGGAGATATTTTCCCTTGTGATCGACCGAGGATTCCAAAGTCACGAAGCCGGCCGGATGCGGCTTGGACGGGACGGAGGTCAAAAGCTCGAGGCCGCCTTTGGCGTCACTCTTGTAGAAGGCGAGCGCGACCGATTGGCTCCGCACGTCCTTCTCCATCAGCGTGACGGAGAAGATCACCTTGCCGGTGCCCGGCACACGATCGCAATATTCGTCATATTTGCTGAGATCGGTGGTCGGACCGCCGGCGCTGCTGTCCGAATCCCCGAGGAAATAGGTCGTCAGCCGCGCCGAATAGAAATCGCTGACCTTGAGGCAATTCGCAATTGTGCGATCGCCCGCCTTGACCGCCGGCCGATAGAGATGCGCATCCAGAAAATCATTCCAATAGAGGCTGAAGGACGGCCCCCAGAGAGAATAGCTGAAGGCGCCGACATTGCCGGCGGCGATCACCACGACGGCGAGGAACAACATCAGATTCATCCGGCCGTTGGGGCTCATCTCGGCGGCTTCCTTTCCCTTGCTGCAGCGCTATTGAGGCCGCACCTCGAACTCCCAGGCGCCGCTGACGAGATGGCCGTCGGCCGAAAGCGCGCGGTAGCGGACCGTATATTTGCCGGGGCCGAGCGGATTGACGCCGACAGAGACATGGGCCGGATCGCCGCGATCGATCGCGGCGTCACGCTTGTCGACCCGCTCGCCGGAGGCGGCGATCACCGCCAGCGCCGCGAAAGCGTCCCTTATGCCGGCGTCATACCAGACATCGACCTTGCCGATGTTTCCGGGCGCGACGCCATCCTGCGCCGGCGAGGTCCGCACGACGATGGCGTGAGCGCGGACCACCGGCGGCCCCACACGCGGCGGCGGCGATTGTGACGGCGCGAGAAAAGCGAGCGTCTGCGAGCCCTGCGCCCATGCGTGCGGCGAGACGAGGCAGATCGCAAGGCCGAGCAGCAGAAGCGCGGCGCAGCGTGGCGTGACGGCGGTTCGACGAGGATTGCGATCGGGAGCGGCGGCGGGAAGGATCATGGTTTCCGTTTTGTCGTGCTTGCGTCGATGCTAAGCGCCCTCTCGGGCCTGAGCAAGGCGCTCGCGCCGCCGGCAATTGTGCGGCGCAACGAGCGCGCCGGCCTGCCTCGGCCCTATCCGCTTCGGCCTTGTCATGGCCGGTCTGATATGCACTATCTTTAGTTCCTGCATACGTTGCCGTATCGCGAAGCGTCAAGAGAGAGTTGGCGAAGGAAATGACGAGAATGACGCCTTCGCCCTTCGCCCTGCTCTTCGCCATTCTCGTCCTTCTCGGCGGCGGGACGGCGGCGAAGGCGCATACGGCGGATATTTCCAGCAGCCGCATCGTGCCGGAAGGAGGCGGCCGCTATCGCCTCGACGTCGGCTTTCTCGGCGCCGACATCGAGCGCATGTTCGCCGAGAGCAAGCCGAGTTCCGCCGATGTCGATCTCACCGAGCCCGGCGTGATCGAGGCGATGATCGGCAAATTCATCCAGAGCCGCGTCGCCCTGCGGAACGAGGCCGGCGAATCCTGCCCGAGCGAGATCGTCTCTGTGGGCGCGGACCCCGCCAATCCGCGCGATTCCAAGGTCGTGCTGCGCCTCGATTGCAGCGCTGTCGCGGGACAGATCTTCTACGATCCCTTTCGGCTGCTGGAGGCGCAGGGACGTCGCGCGAAGCATCTCGTCGGCATAGGCGAGCGCGACGCCGACGAGCGCCTCACCGAGGCGCAACGTCTCGGCGCGGAGCCGGCGCCCGGCGAGGCGATGGTCTTCCCCGGCGACGCGCCGATCGATCTCTCCAAGCCGCTGCTCACCCCCTGGCGGCTGGCGCCGAAATTCTTCGCCGCCGGGATCGAGCACATAATGACCGGCTACGATCATTTGTGCTTCCTGATAGCGGTGATGCTGTGGGCGACGCGCGTCTGGCCGGTCGTGAAGCTGGTGACAGCCTTCACCGTCTCGCATTCGGTGACGCTGTCGCTGGCGGCGCTCGGCCTCGTCGATCTGCCGAGCCGCTGGGTGGAGATCGCGATCGCTCTGTCGATCATTTATGTCGCCGTCGAGAATTTCTTCACCTGCAAGGTGGAAGGCCGCTGGCGCGACACTTTCGTCTTCGGCTTCATCCACGGATTCGGCTTTGCGAGCGGGCTCATCGAGATCGGTGTGCCGCAGCGCGCCCTCGTGCCGGCGCTGGCGAGCTTCAATCTCGGCGTCGAGGCGGGACAGATCGGCGTGGTGCTGGTCGCGCTGCCGCTGCTTTTGGCGATCGACCGATTTTTCACCCATGGGCTGCGCGATCCGCGCCTCGTGCGCGCCGTCTCCGCCGTCATCGCCTGCTTCGGCGCCTATTGGCTGGCCGAGCGCATTTTCGGCGTCGGCTGAGGGTCCGCGACCAATGCGCGCATGAATTGCGACACGCACCCTTTTCAATAGGGACATCTACGTATATAGCGTTACGTAACGGCTTGTCGTGACAGCGCTTGCCGCGATGGAATTCATTCCGCGCGAGCGCGGGCGGTGAAGCGTTTTTGGACAGTAGAGCCGATTATGCTAGAAAATTTCACCCGACTTCGAGAGATCGACGATAAGGACGTAGATTTCGTCGAGCCGAATCCTGGCCGCGCTTTCGGCGGCCGGCTCGCCTATGAGCTCCCGCTCGTGAGCGTCGTCATCACCAATTACAATTACGGCCGCTTCCTGCTCGAGGCGCTCAATTCGGCGCTCACGCAAACCTATCCGCGCATCGAATGCATCATCGTCGACGACGCCTCGACAGACGAGAGCGATCTCGTCCTTCGCGCCATTCGCGCCCGCCATCCGCAGGTCGCGATCGTCGCGCATGCCGAAAACCTCGGACAGACGGCCGCCTTCCATACCGGCTTCGCCGCCAGCTCCGGCGCTTATGTGGTGTTTCTCGACGCCGACGACATGCTCCTCCCGAATTTCGTGGAGACGCATATCTTCGTGCATTTCTCGCTGCGGACGGCGGTCGGCTTCACCTCCGCAGATATGTTGCAATCCACCAATAACGGCGTCGTCCGAACCTCATGGAGCGCTTTCGGCGATTTCATCGCCTCGGGACGCGGCGTCCGCAAGGAGCGCCTGCGTCCCATCCATCTTTGCGGCGATCTCTGGCCTTTCGCGCGCGCGCCGCTGGACGATGCGGGCTCCCGCGTGCATTTCATCGACGCGCATGAGTGGGGAGACTGGGTCTATGCGCCGACCTCGGGCAATTGCTTCCGGCGCGACGCGCTGAGCCTGCTGCTCGGCGGAAGCTGCTCGATGCAGCTGCGGCTCCACGGCGACACTTATCTCAACAAAGGCGTGCGCCTGCTCAGCGGCGTTGCGCTCATCGACGTCCCGCTGACCATCTATCGCATTCACGGCACAAATGGATTCGCCGGCCACGCCGAGCTCTGCGGCGTTCACAACGCCGATCCGACAAAGGCGTTCAAGGCGGAATATTTTGCCTGGCGCGCGGTCGTCGATCGGCTGATCGACGATGTCGGCGAGCTGGCCGGTCGCCTCGGCGTGGACCGCTATGTCAACGCGCTGATCTGCCTACAGAAATCCCATATCGTTCACCCGGACTTTCGGGAAAACGAGAGCCTCTCGCGCTATATCGAGACGAGATTGACAGCGCAGGCCGACACAATTGGCGCCAGCCTCGGCGCGGACGCATTCGCCGAGCTGTCGAGAAGCGTGACGCGCGCCCGCAAGCGCCACACCGGCGCGAAGAGACGCGCCCCGCGCGCCTGGGTGCGGCCCATGGCGGAGCTTTGTCTGACCTTCGGACGCTTGCTCGATCTTCCGGGGCTGAGAAAAATCGGCGATCAGCTCTGGCATTTCTGACGAGCGCATCGCCGAGAGCGGCGACGCGCGAGACTCGGCGCCCACGCTTGCATCACAGAACCTGACCGCCTATTCTGTGAGCAAGCCGAAGGTTTCCCGGAACCAGACGCAACAGCGAGACGCCCCGACGCCGGATGTAAGCGCGGGGCGTTTTTCATTTCTCGCGGGCGAGGAATAATCGTCGAGCCGCATCGAGCGCAGCAATTGTCTTGTCGATAAGCGCTCACTGGCGCGCCGGTCGGGATAAAGATACGAACACCTATATCATTGAAGCTAACTTATGATCTTGGCAAGAGACGAGGCGTCAACTGCCACGAATTTTTGGATGGTATCAAAATACCGCCTACCGCCATAGTCCTGAAGTCGGTTTTGCCGTCCGCGCCCCCGTCTCCGTGAATCGCTACGAGCCGCCCAGAGCGCGAATTGCGGCGTGCGCAGGCTGCTCACGAAAACGCCGCCGAACGCCTCTCCGATGCGAAAAGGCGAGATGCCGAGACCGCCCGAAAAAGATGCTCGTTCCGAGCGTGCCCATGACGAAGCGGTGATCGCGTTGCGGCAATATGAACCTTTGGCTCTCGAGATGCTCAAGCTGTTCAGTCTCCTTTCGGTCCACGCTGACCTCGCGTTGGCGGACGTCGAGGCGGCCGACAAGGACAGGATCAATCCGCATACCGCAAGCGCGGTCCGCCATCGCGAGAGCGCGCTGGCGGAGCATAAGCAGAGTCACGTCGAAGGAGTGGCGAAACATATTGCCGAGGCGTTGCACGAACTCGAGTTGGCGTCGGGGTGAAAAAGCGAGTTGCGTTCGACTGACGATCGAGGGCTCGTCGCGGAAATCATGTCTTTGGACGCAAATTGATACTAGAAAGCTGCTGTATGTCTTCCACACTCAGTGTCCACTTCGCGGTCTGTGTCGTCAATTCGTCAAATGTTCGATGTAGCTCATTCCTCGCTACCTTAACCATCTCTGTATCGTCGAACTCTTTCATCTCGAGAAGAATCGGGATTTGGAAAACCAAGGGATCGCGTTCGACTTGGAACGTTATCCGAACACGGTCGCCTTTCGAATTCGGCGTCGCCGCCTCGATGCGCGCTACCTTGATCTTGAACTCGTCCATATCGCTACCCTGATATCCGCTTCACATTCATTCGCTCTCACCGTGATTATGTCGACGCTATGAGCGTCTCATCTCGCTATCGATAAAACTTGATCGTGATTTCAGGGGGAACCTTTTCGACAGCTTGTCTGATTTCCTCGATGAGCGCTTCGCAGAATAGCCGAGGTCTCGGCGTTTACGGTTTTTCGGCCGCAATCGACGGGCTTTGATGCGCCCGCGCGCCATCTGGCGCAATGCTCTGCGCCGTCAGCCGGTCATTTTTCGCATCCCTATCCGGTTCGAGACACACCTCTCCCCTCGCGGCGTCATGCCGCCGCTTCGAGAACCCGCGCCCGCTTCATGTTCATCGCCATGACGACGAACTGAAGATGACAATTGTTGCGCGCGAGGCTGCGGTAGCGTACTCGCGCCATCCCATACCAGTTCTTCATCGTCGCGTTGGCGCGCTCGACGCCGACGCGAACGCTCGACGCCGTCTTGTTGAACCATCTCTGCCAGTCCGGCTGTCGCGCTCCGCGCTTCGCCTTATAGGCGATCTTGTCGTCGATCTTCTTGTCGTTCAACGCCTTGCGTAGCGCTGCGCTATCATATGCCTTGTCGCCGTAATAGGCCTCTTCATCGCCCTGGATCATCGCCTCGCCGCGCTGGCTGTCGTGCAGATCGGCGCTCGTCATCTCCGCTTGGCGCACGATGCCGCTTTCTTCGTCGACCGCCAGATGCGCCTTGTAGCCGAAGTAGGTCTCGCCGTTCTTCTTGGTGAAGCTCGCGTCCGGGTCGCGCGGATTGACCTGCCCCTCGTCGTGGGGCGGCGGCTTCACGGCGGCCGCGATGATAGTGGCGTCGACCAGCGTGCCGCGCTTCACGATCAGCCCGCGCGCGTCGAGTTGTCGATTGACCTCGGCAAGTAGTTTCTCGTCGAGGCCGAGCTTGGCGAGCCGCTGACGAAACCGCCAGATCGATGAATGGTCCGGCGTCTCCTCGTCCAGCGGAACCCCGCAAAAGCGCCGAAACGACAGGCGATCGCGCACAGCCTCCTCGGCGGCGGGGTCGGACAGCCCATACCACTGCTGCAACAGCACGATCTTGAACATGGTCAGTGGCGGATAGGCCGGCGCGCCGTCGCTCGAAGAATGCAGCGGACGCAAAATAACGTCGAACGCGCTCCACTCGAACGTCTTGGCGATATCTTCCAGAAACCCACCAGGACGAGAATAGGCTTTCACGAATGCGTCGGCGAGCGAAGGTTGGCTGAAGTTGCGGCGTGACATCGGTGACTCACATCCCTCGGACGCCCCAGAGAATCACGGGTTCGCCGGTTTTGCAAAGCGCTCCTCGATGACATTCGACAGCCGGGTCGCGTCGATGTTTATTCCGATTCCACATCCTGGACAGATTATCCGCGCTTGTAACTTCAATTTTCCAATCGTCTGTTCGAGCTCGTGCCCGCATTGCGGACACCGAAATTCGATACGACATGCTTTGACATCGACCATGACGACGTCTCCGATGTCGACCGGTCAGCGGTTCACGCAAGACGCGCCCACCGTACGTAGGGCGATCGGATTAGGTCGGCGACGGGTCAGTGTTAGCCGTGGCGCCGCTCGTTTCTTTCGAATCGCAGACAGCTCTTACCATGTCCGACTCCACCATTGCTGGACAGCTCTCGAAAAAGCCACTGCCCGAACGCCACTTGAACCTCGGGCGACGACGCGCCATATGATTCAGGTCGGACGACCTTGCCGTTGGGCCGATCCTTAGGCGCGCGAAGCGCATCACCTCCTCTGCAAACATCGATCCGATACGGCGTCGCACGGCCTCACATTCGCGGGCGGCGAACAGCCGGCTTTTTCAACTCTCGAACACTCTTTCCAAAATCGCATCCTACGTCGAGAAACGGGCCGGATATTCCTGCCGATGTAGAGAAACGAACGCTGCCGCCCGCAGGCGCGTCGAACCAATGGGATAGACAATGAGCGCGTTTGATTATCGAGTGGAGGCGGGATTGTTCTCTTACAAGGGCACGAAATCTCGTCCGAATAGCCTCGGCTATAAGAGGTTCGCACGGGCGGCCGACGCGATCCGCTTCGCAATGGAAAACGTCTCCTCCGACATGTTGCGCAGCTGCTCTCTCGAGGTGGACGACACGCGCTATGTCGGCGTCGAGATCCGCAATCTGTACGAAAACGCCGATTATCCGCTTTTACGACGCGCCAATTCCGCGGAATGAACACGATGGTTTCAGCGGTTCCGTGACGCGTTTCGACAAGCAATACCTCGACTAATTGTTCCGCGCCTCAGCCCGCGGTCAGGATGACGCGAGTTCGCCATTGCTGCGTTACAGATCAGCGTGACATCGAACGCATTGGAGCGCATCATACATAGGCGAGTATAGGCGAGGCTAAGGGCGCTGCCGATGAAGGCGGACAAATCGTTTCCAATCGTGGGCGTAGGCGCTTCCGCGGGCGGCATCCAAGCGCTGGAGAGCCTGTTCCGGGCCATGCCTGCGAATCCGGGCATGAGCTTCGTCATCATCATGCACCTGGCTCCCGATCGGAAAAGCCTCCTCACGGATATTTTGGCGCGCCACGCCAAAATGAGCGTCGAGGTCGCTCGTGACGGCCAGGGGCTCGAAAAGGACAAGATCTATGTCATCCCGCCGGCCGCAGTCCTGACGATCGCCTCGGGGCGGCTTCGGCTGATCGCGACGGACCCCGCCCATCACGAGCGTTCGCCGATCGACGTTTTCTTCAGCGCGCTCGCTCGCGATCGTGGCGAATCGGCTATCGGGGTCGTCCTGTCCGGGAGCGGCAGCGACGGCGTTCTCGGCATCAAGGCGATCAAGGAGCACGGCGGCGTCACCATGGCGCAGGCGAGCGACGGGTCGGGGCCCGGATTTGGGGGGATGCCCGGCAGCGCCATCGCCAGCGGACTGGTCGATTTCGCGATTCCGGTCGACGCGATGGCGGAAAAACTCGTCGAGATCATACGCGATCTCGAAGAGCCGGACGATCTCGCATCGGACCGGCCGATGAACGACGACGACAGCGTCGTTCTAGAGGCGCGCCAAGCCATCTATTCGATCCTGCGTGACGCCGCGGGGCATGACTTCAGCGGCTACAAGACCAAGACATTCATGCGCCGGGTCCGTCGCCGTATGCATATCCAGCAATGCGAGAAGATCACCGACTATGTGGAGCGCTTGCGCGAGGCTCCCGAAGAGGCGACGGCGTTGTTTCGCGACCTCTTGATAAACGTCACGAGCTTTTTTCGCGATGCGGATGCGTTCAACGCGCTCCGCGAAAGCGCCATCCCGCGGCTGTTCGAGGGAAAAGGCGCGGCCGACACGGTGCGGGTCTGGGTTCCGGGTTGCTCCACCGGCGAAGAAGTCTATTCGATCGCGATTATTCTGCGCGAGCATATCGACGGATTGAGAGTCGCCCCGCGCGTGACCATTTTCGCGACGGACATCGACGAGGCGGCGCTGACGATCGCGCGCGCCGCCCGCTATCCCCCCGCGCTGATGGACGCCGTTTCGGATCAGAGACGCAGACGTTTCTTTACCGCCGAGTCCGGCAGCTATGTCGTGGCAAAGGCCGTCCGCGATCTCTGCGTCTTCTCTCCGCACAGCATCCTGCGCGATCCGCCTTTCTCGCATATGGACCTCGTCTCCTGCCGCAATCTGCTGATCTATCTCGGCGCCGATGTGCAGAGGGAGGTGCTCCCGATCTTTCACTATTCCCTCCGCGCCGGCGGGATTCTCTTTCTCGGTATGTCAGAGAGCATAGGCCAATTCTCTGATCTCTTTACGCCGCTCGACAAGAAGCATTGCCTGTTCGAGGCGCGCGATCCCGGGCGGCGCGTGCGCATGCCGCATTTCATGGCGGGCCTGCACGCTCTCTCCTTCCCCGCGCCCGCATCCGGCAAGACCAGCGCCGGATCCGCGTCACAATTGCGGCGCGCCGTGGAGGCGCGCATCGCCGAGGGATTCGCGCCTCCGCATGTCGTCGTGAACGAGGACGGCGACATCATTCATTTTTCCACCCGAACTGGCAAATATCTCGAAGCGGCGCCCGGCGCGCCGGATCGTCAGATCTTCGCGATGGCGCGCAAAGGGCTGCGCCTCGATCTGCGCAGCGTGCTGCGCGAGGCGATCGAGACGCGCCGATCCGCGACGCGTCAGAATGTGAAAGTCGAAATCGACAACGGCCACACGGAGCTCGTCTCGCTGACCGCCGAGCCTCTGCAGGACCGGGAGGGCGGCAAAGCGCTTTTCCTGATCTTGTTTCAACCGAGAGAACCATCGACGGCGGACGAGACGCCGCTCTCTCCGGGCGAGCGCGAGCCGGCGGGCGACGCGGCGCGGCTGGAAAGGGAACTGTTCGAGACGCGCGAACGGCTTCAGGCGACGATCGAGGAATATGAAACGGCTCTTGAAGAATTGAAATCGGCGAATGAAGAGCTGATCTCGATGAATGAGGAGACGCAGTCGACCAATGAGGAGCTCGAATCCTCCAAGGAAGAGCTGCAGTCGCTCAATGAGGAGATGAGAACCGTCAATCATGAGCTGGAGAGCAAGATCGACGAGCTGGACCGGGCCAACAGCGATTTGAGGAACGTGTTCGCGAGCACCCGCATCGCGACGATTTTCATGGATCGCAATCTCGTTATCCGGAGTTTCACGCCCGCGGCGTCGCAAATCTTCAATATCATCCCTTCGGACGCCGGGCGACCGCTCACAGACCTCGCGACAAAGCTCGATTACCCCGAATTGACGGCCGACCTTCTCGAGGTGCTGGAAAGCGGGACCTCGATCGAGCGGCGCGTGCACAAGAACGACGTCGATGCTCCCTATTATCTCGCCCGCCTGACCCCTTATCGCGGCGCCTCCCAGCAAATCGACGGAGTCGTGGCGACGTTCATCGACGTGACCAGCACGACGCGCTCGGAAGAAAAGGTGCAGAAGTTGCAAGCCGACCGTCTGAACTCGATGAAGGAAATGGGCACCGGCCTCGCCCACGAGATCAACCAGCCGCTATCGGCGGCCGCGACATATCTCCATGCGGCACAACGTTCGTTGAAAATGCCGTCGGAGCGGCGCCCCGCCAGCATCGAAAGCATTTTGGGGAGCGCTGTCGAGCAGGTGATGTGGGCCGCACAGGTCGTCGATCATTTGCGAGAATTCGTCTCCCGCGACGAGCCGAAGAAAACCTTCTCGAACGTGAACAAGCTGATCGAGGAGGCTTATGAGCTCACCCTCCCGACCGCGAAGCAGTCCGGGGTCCGAGGAACATTTCATTTGAATGCAAAGGACGATCGCGCGCTCGTGGACGAGGTCCAGATCAAGCAGGTCCTGATCAATCTGATGCGGAACGCGATCGATGCGATGAGCGCTTCGGGCAAGCGCGAGTTGACGATATCGACGTCCTTGGTCGAAGGAGACATGATTCGCATCGATGTCGCCGACACCGGTCCCGGAGTGCCGGAGAAGGTCAAGGCAAAGCTTTTCGAGCCTTTCGTCACCACGAAGACGCGAGGGATAGGCGTAGGATTGTCGATTTCACGCAACATCGTCGAAGCGCATTACGGAAAGATATGGGCCGAAGCCAATCCGGATGGGGGAGCGATCTTCAGCTTCACTCTGCCTCTGGCAAACACGGCTGCGGGCTCGGTCGACGAAGCTCGAGGCCCATCGCCGGCATGAGAGGCCGAAAAAGTCGATCGGCGCGTCAAAGCGTCGGCAATGCGCCGCCGCTTCAGAGATCGAGAACGGATGCGAATGCAGGACGACAAAGAAACCACCCGGATTGAGACATTCAGCGACGGCGTCTTTGCGATCGTAATCACGCTACTCGTGCTCGAAATCAAGCTCCCGAGTCACGAGGCAGTCGCGGAGAGAGGTCTGGCGCGCTCGCTTGGCGCGGCTTGGCCCAGTTATCTGGGTTTCTTGATCAGCTTCGTAACCATCCTCGCCATTTGGGCGCATCACCATTGGATATTCACCACCATTCGGCGAGCCGATCATCCGCTTGTCTATTGGAATGGCTTGCTCTTGATGGTTGTCACGCTGGTTCCATTCTCGACAGGATTACTGGCGGAATATCTGCTGCATCCCGAGGCCCAAGTCGCCGCTAACGCATACACCGGAAACTTTTTTGCTATTTCATTGGCATTTCACGGATTGTGGCGGCATATCTCGACGAGCGGGAGGCTACGGGCGCCACAGGCGATCGCTCCGACAGAGGACGCGGCGGCGCGCCTCACTAAGCATTACCGGCTCGGCCCCATGCTCTATCTCGGAGCGTTCATGGCCTCGTTCGTTTCGGAGGCTGCGAGCGTTTCCGCTTGCTTGCTGTTGGCATTCTTTTTTGCTCTCGGGGGCTGGCCAACGGATAGCCGAAATTGAAACGGCGGCGGGCGGGCGCCGGAACGATCTCCTCGACGCGCCCCTCGAGCTTGCGCTGCTATGGCGATGCTCGAGATCGCGAGAAATATGTTCCTCGAGGGGCGGAATAACGCAGGCTCCATCACCCGGGGAGGCGCAGACGCCGCGAATCCCCAGGGCACGATGTGCCCGTTCATTTGGGTATCCGGCCTGACGCCGGCGCTAGCCCAAAGCACATATGCGTGGATTTCCCTCATGCGCAGCAGCTTGCATCGGGAGACGCATCGCGATGTCGCCCGATCCGTGCCGTGACAGCGCGATTCCAAGCGACGGTTCAGCGTCGGCGCTGACGGCATGCAACGGTCGAGGATATCACGCGCGGCGCCAAATCCCGGGCCATCGGCATAGCTGCTGGACTGACGTCGCGCCGTGTTCAGAATGGCGAGATATCGACGACCCCATCTCCAATTGCGGTGACAGCGCAAGCTCTTCGGCGCCATGCTTCGGATGTGAACCGATGGCGGCGTGTTCCGTTTCTCGGCGCGGGAAGAGTCCTCGGGCGCGCCGAAAAGAGGAGCGAAGAGGACGCTAGCGATCACGTCGTGAGCGCGCCGCCGGAGTCGACGAAAGCGCTCAGGAGCGACATTAAGACGACGAATTGACGGCGCGACGCCGACACGAGTTCCGCCATTCGGCGGGAGAGAAACTGGTGGATCGAAGTGGATGCGGAGAGCGTGATATCTTGCCGGCGACGACGCCTCCTCGGAGGCCGACAGCGCGCCCGACTGCTTGTGTGGGCCCGCGATCCCGACGCAAAAATGTGCGCCCTCCCGGCACGCGGGACCGAGCACGAAAGACTGCATGGATCCCCTGGCGTTTCTCATCGCATACTGGCGTAGGCTGTCGCATCGAAGAAAAGAAGCGGATACGATCGGATACGATCCTAGCATGGAGACACACATGGCGAAGAAGACAACACGACGACGCCCGAATAGGAGGGCAAGATAAAGCGAACTGACGTTCGCGCCGCGCCGCGCTCGGAACTGGTTGTCTGCACATTGGTTTTTGCAGCCTACAAATGCGCAGGCATGGTACTACGCGATGTGCGGCTGGTTCCGCCGGAATCGAATTCGTTCGTGTTTGCAGGGTGATAGACGCGGGCGTTCGAGAGGCGCCGCGTGGCATGTCCCGCCGGCTCTACGCTACAGCCGGTATTTTCACGCCCGACTGCGATCGGCGTTCGAGGGCGGTTGCGCAGGCGGATTTCGACGCCGATCGTCTCGCCATGGCCAGCGACGACAGAGACGATTTCCACATTCGACCCGGCCGGTCCCGAGCTGGCGGAAGGAGCGTCAGTCCACGCTCGCTGCCCTTCGTCCGGCAGGTCGAGATCGCTGTTCGCAAGGCCGGCGGCAATCCGAGCCGGATCGGCCGAGGCTCCGCGGACGCAGTCGGCCGGAAAGGAGGAGAAGGAGGCGGCCGGTTCAACGCGCGGGGACGAGGCGCGAAGGTGGCGGCGGCGCTTCCGAGAAACGGCGGCGGCTGGCGGCGCGACTCCGTCGGACTGTTCCGATCGCGACGTGTCGTCGTGAAGGCGCGGGTCGTGAAGCTCAACCCGCAACGCGGAACGCGCGGTCCAAAAATGCGCGGCGTGATGAGCAAGGCCTTCGACGCCCATCTCCGCTATCTCGAACGCGATGGCGTCACTCGCGACGGCGAGAAGGGCCACGCCTATTCGGCGATCGAGAATGAGGCAGACGGCCGCGCCTTCATCGAGCGCGGACGCGACGATCGTCATCAGTTCCGTTTCATCGTCGCGCCGGAGGACGCCGGCGACATGGCAGACCTGCGAGGCTTCACCCGCGACCTCATGCGGCAGGTGGAGAAGGATCTCGACACGGGTCTCGACTGGATTGCCGTCGATCATCACAACACCGGCCATCCTCACACCCACATCATCGTCCGGGGCGTGCTCGACGACGGCCGCATCCTCAATATCGCCGGCGACTATATCGCTCACGGCGTTCGTCACCGGGCAAGCGAACTCGTCACGCTGGAGCTCGGCCATCAGAGCGAGATCGAGCTTCAGACGAAGCTCGCGAACGAAGTTGCGGCGGAGCGGCTGACGCGGCTCGACAAGATGTTGCTCGCCGAGCAGCGCGAACAAGGCGTCATTGATCTCAGGCTCGGGGAAGGCGCCTCCTATCTTGTCCGAGAGAACCGGGCGCTGCTACTCGGCCGCGTGCGGCGTTTAGAGCGCTACGGGCTTGCTGCCGAACTCGAGACGGGGGGGTGGACCATTTCCGACCGCGCCGAGCCGATGCTGAAAGAATTGGGAGCGCGCAACGAAGCGATCGAGACCATCCGTCGGGCGCTGGCCGGTCACGGTCTAGCGGACGAGCGCGGCGTCGCGCAATATGTTTGCCACGGGGAGACTGGAAAGGAGCCGATCGTCGGCCGGGTGCTGGCCAAAGGGCTGGCCGGCGACGAGATGAGTGAGCGCGTCTACCTCGTCGTCGACGGCCTCGACGGACGAGTCCATCACATGGAGTTCGTCGATCCGAGCCGCATCGAGGAGGTCGGTCGAGGCATGATCGTCGAAGCCGCGCCCGCCGTTTCCGGTCCGAGGCCCGCCGACCGCAACATCGCCATTGTCGCGGAGGACGACGGCGTCTACCGGCCGAGCGCTCATCTCGAACGCATCCGCGAGAGCTTCGAGCGGCAGGGCAAAGACCCGGACGCATTCGTCCGCTTCCATGTCCGCCGGCTGGAGGCGCTGCGCCGGGCCGGGCACGTCGAACGCGTCGACGCGGACCATTGGCGCGTGCCGATGGATATCGTCGAGCGCGGCCGAGCTTATGACCTCGCTCAGGGCGGCGATGGACTCCGAGTGCGCACGCTCTCGACCTTCGATCTCGAACGGCAGATCGCGAGCGACGGAGCGACGTGGCTCGACCGTGAACTCGTCGCCGACAAGCAGACTTCGTTAGCAGAGGCAGGCTTCGGTCGCGACGTGAAGAACGCGCTCCACCGGCGCGGAGAGCGGTTGGTGGAAATGGGTCTCGCCACGGACAATGGAAAATCCATCTCCATCCCGCGCAGCGCTATCGCCACGCTGGAGCGGCGGGAGGTGGAGCGGGTCGGCCGGCAGATGGCGGCCGAGCGCGGGCTGTCGTATTCGCCGAGCAGGCAGGGGGAATATGTGTCGGGGCGGCTGGCCGGCGTCGCCAATCTCGCCAGCGGGCGCTTCGCGATGATCGAGGACGGCCTCGGGTTCCAGCTCGTGCCTTGGCAGCCCGTTCTCGAAAAGCGCATCGGCCAATATCTCAGCGGCGTTCACCGTGACGGCGGCGGCATCGATTGGGACCTCGGCCGGAAGCGCGGGCTGGAGCTGTAACAAATGCTTTGAGCTTTGTAGAGCTGCGGCCGCGACCTGCCCCGATGCAAACGATCGGTCTTGTCGAAACGCGACGGCTCGTGATAGGTTACATGTAACCGACAGGAGATGATCATGGCCTCGGTCGCGAAGCCCAAGCCCTCCCGCGTCAAGGTGCGGGATCACCGGGAGCGCCTGCGCGCCCAAGGGCTGCGCCCAATACAGATTTGGGTGCCGGACGTGCGCGCCGCTTCCTTCCGGGCGGAGGCGCATCGCCAGTCGCTCGCCGTCGCTATGAGCCCCCATTCTCACGATGACCAATCGTTCATCGATGCGGTGTCGGTCATCGACGTCGATGACAACGGTAACGAATGAGACGCGGCGACATCTGGACCGTTGCCGGCGGCAAGGACTACGCAGGCAAGCCGCGCCCTGTGGTCATCCTACAGGATGACAGTTTCGACGCGACGGACTCCATTACTATTTGCGCTTTCACGACAGACGAGACGGATGCGCCTCTGTTCCGTCTGCCCGTGGAGCCGAACGAGCGCAACGGATTGCGCGTGCCCTGCCGCTTGATGGCGGACAAGGTCACCACCGTTCCGAAATCGAAGATCGGCGCACATATCGGGCGCTTGGACGAAGAGGATATCCTGCGCCTCAACCAAGCGGTGCTCGTCTTCCTCGGACTCGCCGTGTCGCCGAGACCTCGGCGAGCGCGGCGATCATGAACCGGCCGTTATCCGTTCACCCTCTCTCCGATGGCGATGCGTAGGAAAGCGCATCGCGGCGCAAAATTAGGCCATTCTTGTTCGAGATCGAGAGCGCAATCCTGCCGGGATGTCCCGAGCGCGTGCAAATCCTCTCGATCCTCGCTGCGTCGGCGCCGATCGCCGGGTCGCGTCGACGCGGAATGACGCTCGGTCGAACATCGATCGAGAGGCGCAACGAGACCTCGAAACCTGGACTGTCACCGATGATTGGCCCGAAGAGGTCCCGGTCACGCGCGCCGAGGTCGATGTAATCGAGGCGTGGCTCGGCGACTTGTCCGGCCAAGGAATCGGACCACGTCGATGAAGGGGCAAGGAAATGAAGATCGCCCACTTGTTGCCGGTCGACGGCGACCCCTCTACTTCTTCAGCCGCACGCCGGCGCCGCCGCCATTCTCGGGAATGAATTCCACGCCTGCATTCTCCAAGGCGATGCGAATAGCGTTCAGGTTTGCCGCGGTGGTCGACGGCTGCCCGTCTTCGCCCTCGGCGCGTCGCACGGTGGCGATGCCGATTTTTGCGGTAGACGCTAAGTCTTCGGCGGTCCAACGAATGAGGGCGCGCGCCGCCCGTATTTGCGCTCCTGTGATCACATACAGCTCATATGATATATTGTTGATCTCCGCGGCGGACGTGATATGATTCCACTCGCATGGCGCTCTCGCTATCACATCGCCCGAGCAACTGGAAACAGCCTCGAGCCGTGTGCGCCACGCGCCTGTGCGGCCGGACGACGTGCGTCAACACCTCGCCCGGCCTGACCACAACCCGGCTTATGAGGAGCTCGGATCATGGCTAACCCCGAGACTATCACGAGTGCGTCTGCTTTCACCCGAAGGACTTTGTTGGTTGCGAGCGTCGGCGCCGTCACGCCGGCGCCTTTCAAGGGAATCGCGAGCGTCGACTCGTCTCATACGATGGTCGTCGATCCGGCAACGTCCCTGTGGACGCAATGGAAGACCGCCCAGGACCTCACCGATGTTCTCTGCCAGAAGCAGCAGAGCTTGGAAACCCGATTGATGCAGATGATCCGCGCGTCAGACGGCGTCGACGATGTCGAAGGCGCCGAGGCGGGCTGCGCCATCGAGGAAGAAATCTATCGTACGCGTTGGGCTGCCGCAGATTTGGCCGTCGGCTACTCCGAAGCGAAAAAAGACGAAGAGCGAGCCGCGGATATAGCGAGAGATCTCGCCGATGCGCTGGCGGCCACGCCGGCGTCGACCGTCGAAGGCGTCGCGGCCAAGCTCCACGCTGTGCTCCGCGAGGGCGAATGGTGCGAGAACTGCCCCGAATTTCCCTGGCCGCAGGTCCGCTCGGCGCTGACCGACTTGGTCCGTATCGGTCGCCTCGATTCGTTTCCGACGTTTTGAAGCGGGTCGTGTGACGGCGAGATTGTCGATCTCACAATTTTCGAGCCGCGGTCTCCGCGGCTCGTTTTGCTTCTCATTGCGGGACGATCCGGGGCGATTGTCGCTGGCGCAGCCGAAATGCCGGTGACGCCTGCGAATCTCGGGAATAGACTCCGCCGATTGATCGGACTCGCGCCACGAAATTGATGACGATGGGAGTTTCCCCCATGCCCGATTGCACCCGCGCTGCGCTTTATCTCCGGGTTTCCACAACGCGGCAGGCGGAGGTCGACCTCTCTATCCCCGACCAGCAGGCGCAGACGAGCGCCTATTGCGCACGCCACAGCTGGCGCATCGTCGCCGAATATGTCGAGCCCGGCGCTTCCGCCATGGACGACCATCGTCCCGAATTTCAGCGCATGATCGAACGCGCCTGCGACGATGATCATCCGATCGATGTCATCGTCGTCCATTCCTTCTCCCGATTCTTCCGCGACGCCTTCGGCCTGGAAATGTATGTGCGCAGGCTCGCCAAGCACAATGTGCGGCTCGTCTCCATCACCCAGGAGCTCGGCGACGATCCGGCGCAGGTGATGATGCGCCAGGTCATCGCGCTGTTCGACGAATATCAGAGCCGCGAGAACGGCAAGCATGTCTTGCGCGCGATGAAGGAGAACGCCCGCCAGGGATTCTACAACGGCTCACGCCTGCCGCTCGGCTATTCACTCGCCGAAGTGGAGAAGCGCGGACACAGGACCAAGAAAAAGCTCGTCGTCGATCCTGTCGAGGCCGAGACCGTGCGGATGATCTACCGCTTGTATCTCGAAGGCGAGGCCGGCAAGGGCCCGATAGGCGTCAAGGAGGTGACGAAGACGCTCAACGGGCGCGGACTGAGAACGCGACTCGGCGCGCGCTTCGGCGTCGCGTCGGTCCACAAGGTCTTGACCAATCCGGTCTATGCGGGCCGGTGGCGCTTCAACAAGCGCGAGGCCAAAACCGGGAGAGCCAAGGCCGAAAGTGAAGTCATAGAGATCGCCGTTCCGCCGATCATCGAAGCGGCCGTGTTCGACAAGGCCCAGGCGAGCCTGAAAGCCCGTGACCCGCGCGTCCTGCCGCCCCGAGTCGTCACCGGCCCCATTCTCCTTACCGGCCTCGCCGTCTGCGCCACTTGCGGCGGCGCGATGACGCTGCGCACCGGGACCTCGAAGAGCGGCAAAGTGCATCGCTATTACAGCTGCTCCACCGCCGCCCGCGTCGGCAAAACCGGCTGCAAGGGGCGCTCGATCCCGATGGACCGGCTCGATGGTCTGGTCACGACCCATCTCGCCGACCGACTATTCGGCCCGAATCGGCTGGCCGGCATATTGACGTCCCTGGCCCAGAAGCGCGCCGCCGGCGACGAAGAGGTCCGCAATCGAGCGGAAACCCTCCAATCGGAAATCGCCCGGGCCGAGGACAGGCTGAAGCGTCTCTATAAAATGGTCGAGGATGGCGTCACCGACATGGACGATCTTCTCCGAGATCGTCTCGCCGCGCTCAAATCCGAACGGGAGCGGGCGAAAGCCGCGCTGGAGCGGATCAAAGCCCAGGCCGCGCCGCAAATCACGCTCGAACCGGAACAGCTCGAAAGATTCGGGGCCTTCATGCGCGAGAAGATCACAGTCGGCGAAACGTCGTTCCGCAGAGCCTACTTGCGGGCGGTCGTCGAGGCCGTCGAGGTCGACGACCACGTCATCCGCATTCACGGCTCCAAGACCAGCCTCGAACAGGCCGTCGTCGCCGGAGAACAAATCGGCAAGGGTGTTCGCGGTTTTATACGCAAATGGCGCGCCCAACGGGAATCGAACCCGTGTTTTCGCCGTGAAAGGGCGACGTCCTAGGCCTCTAGACGATGGGCGCGGGCTGCGCCGACCGGAGGGCGGCGCGAAGCGGGCGCAGATATAGAGGGCTGCGCTCGGGCTGACAAGCGCCAAGACGGCCTTCTCACAAGCCGCGCGCGAGGCTTCGGCGGCGCCGACGTTGCACATCGCCGGCAAAGGCCCTAGAGGCGAGGCCATGCTCTCCATAGACGATCTCACTTACAGGCTCGGCGAGAGGCTGCTCTTCGACAAGGCCTCGGTCTTCGTGCCGCCGCGGACGCGCGCGGGCTTCGTCGGCCGCAATGGCGCGGGCAAGACGACGCTCTTCCGAATCATCTGCGGCGAGATCGCCGGCGAGAGCGGAACCATCTCCCTCCCCGCAAGGCTGAAGATCGGCCGCGTCGAGCAGGAGGCTCCCGGCGGGCCGACAGCGCTCGTCGATTTCGTGCTCGCCGCCGACATCGAGCGCGCGACCCTGCTGGAACGCGCCGAGACCGAGACCGACCCGCATGAGATCGCCGAAATCCAGACCCGCCTCGTCGATATAGACGCCCATGCTGCGCCGGCGCGGGCGGCGGCGATTCTCTCCGGCCTCGGCTTCGACGCGGAGGCGCAGCGGCGCCCGCTCTCGGAGTTTTCGGGCGGCTGGCGCATGCGCGTCGCCCTCGCCGCCGTGCTGTTCTCACAGCCGGAGCTGCTGCTGCTCGACGAGCCGACCAATTATCTCGATCTCGAAGGCACGCTCTGGCTCGTCGATTATCTCGCGCATTATCCGGCCAATGTCGTCGTCATCAGCCATGACCGCGATCTGCTGGATGCGGTTGCGACGCATATTCTGCATCTCGAGCGCGGCAAGCTGACGATCTACAAGGGCAATTACAGCTCCTTCGAGGCGCAGCGGCTGGAGGCGCGCGCGCTCGCCGCCAAGGCTGGCAAGAAGCAGGAAGAGCGCCGCCGCGAGCTGCAGGCCTTCGTCGATCGCTTCCGCGCCAAGGCGACCAAGGCGCGTCAGGCGCAGTCGCGCCTCAAAATGCTGGCGAAGCTGGGGCCGGCCACGGCGGTCGTCGACGACGAGGTGCTGCCGATCTATCTGCCCTCGCCGGAAAAGCCGCTGTCGCCGCCGATCATCGCTTTCGAGAATGTGAGCGTCGGCTATGGCGAGCGCACCGTGCTGTCGCGCCTGTCGCTCAGCCTCTCCAATGACGATCGCATCGGATTGCTGGGCTCCAACGGAAACGGCAAATCGACCTTCGCCAAGCTGTTGGCGGGGCGGCTCGAGCCCAAGAGCGGCAATATGGTGCGCGCCGCCAAGCTGGAGGCGGGATTTTTCGCTCAGCATCAGGTCGATGATCTCAACGAGAAGGACTCGCCCTACTCCGTCTTCGCCGCGCTGATGCCCGGCGCGCCCGAGGCGCGCATTCGCACGCGGGCCGCGCAGACGGGCTTTTCCGGCGCGCGGGCGGACACGAAGGTGGAGCGCCTCTCCGGGGGCGAGAAGGCGCGGCTGCTGCTCGGCGTCGCTTCCTTTTATGGGCCGCATCTGCTCATTCTCGACGAGCCGACCAACCATCTCGACATCGACAGCCGCGCCGCGCTGGTCGAGGCGATCAACGCCCATGAGGGCGCGATCGTGCTCGTCTCGCATGATCGCTATTTGCTGGAGGCCTGCGCCGATCGCCTATGGCTGGTCGAAGGCGGCACGGTGAAGGCCTTCGACGGCGATGTCGACGAATATGCGCGCTATGTTCTGGCTCGCGCCAATGGCGACGCCCGCGAGCAGCGCAAGGAGGAGGAGCCGCGCGAGGCCCCTCGCCCGGTCAAAGGCAAGCGCGACGCCGGCCAGTCGCGCCGCAAGCTGGCGGCGGCGGAAGAGCGCATGAAAAAGCTCGCCGAGCTAATGGCGCGCGTCGACGCCGCGCTCGCCGATCCGAGCGCGTTTTCGCGCAATCCGCAGGAGGCCAATCGCCTCGCCCAGCAGCGCGCCGATCTCGCCTCGGCGCTCGCCGAGGCGGAAGATCAATGGCTCTCGCTCTCGGACGAGGGGTAGAGAGTCAGGCCGATTTGCGCAGGACCAGATCGGCGAATTCCTGGTGGCGCGCGATATAATCGGCCACGAAGGAGCATTCGGGAACGACCTTCAGCCCACGCGCCCGCGCCCATTGCAGCGCGCCGCGGATCAGCTCCGTGGCGGCGCCTTTGCCGCGCAGCGCCGCCGGCGTCTCCGTATGGGTGAAGACGATGGCGCCGGGCGCCATGCGGTAATAGGCGACGGCCGTTCCGTCTTCGAGATCGAGCTCGAAACGATCGAGCTCGACATTGTCATGGACAGCGCCATGCGCCTTGCGCGGCGCGCTCTTCAGCTGGGCGATCGAACCCATTTCTCGTCTCCTCGATTGCCCACCGCCGATGTCGAGGTGGTGAATGCAGTGCAGCAAATTAAGGGCCAGACGTTAATTTTTCTGGCCTCGGCAGGCTCGGCTCTCGCCCCGATGTCTGTTTTCCGCCACGCCGCGGCGACGGCCCACGCCCTCGCCTTCGATTCGCCTCTCTCACATGGGAAACGCCCATTTCTGTGGCGCGCTTGAAAGGCTCGAGCGGATGGGCACAATGCCGAAATGAGCGAATCTACTTTGTCTACCGTGGTCGAGACCGAGCCGCCGCCGCGCTTGCGCGCCTTCGCGCCCTTCGAATGGATGGTCGCCTTCCGCTATGTGCGGACGCGGCGCGCCAATGGCTTCGTCTCTGTGATCGCCGGCTTCTCCTTTCTCGGCATCATGCTGGGCGTGGCGACGCTCATCGTCGTGATGTCGGTGATGAACGGCTTTCACCGCGAGCTGATGGACAAGATCGTCGGCATTGACGGCCACGCCTTCGTCCAGGCGGCCGAGCGGCCGCTGACCGATTGGGCCGAGGTCACGGCGCGGCTGCAGCGCCTGCCGGGCGTCAAGCTCGTCGCGCCAATGGTGGAGGGCGCGGCCGGCGTCTCCTCCCCCTATGGGCAGTCGGGCGCGCTGGTGCGCGGCATACGCGAGCAGGACATTCTGCGTCTGCCGGGCCTCGCCGGCAATGTGAAGGACGGGACCTTCCAGGGCTTCGACAGCGCCGGCGGCGTCGCCATCGGCCAGCGCCTCGCCGAGTCGCTCGGCGTGCGCGTCGGCGACAATATCAGCATTCTCATCGCCAAAGGCGCATCGACGCCCTTCGGCGTGGCGCCGCGCATAAAAGCCTATCCGGTGACGGCGATCTTCCAGATCGGCATGTCGGAATATGACCGCGTGTTCGTCTACATGCCCTTCGCCGAGTCGCAACTTTTCTTCAATCACGAGAATGAGGCGACGGTGATCGAGGTCTTTCTCGACGCGCCCGACGCCGTGGACAAGTTCCGCGCCGACATAGACGCCAATATCGATCGGCCGATGATGCTCACCGACTGGCGGCAGCGCAACAAGACCTTCTTCGACACGCTGCAGGTCGAGAGCAATGTGATGTTCATCATATTGACGCTGATCGTGCTGGTGGCGGCGCTCAACATCATCTCCGGCCTCACCATGCTGGTGAAGGACAAATCCTCCGACATCGCCATTCTGCGCACCATGGGCGCGACGCGCGGCGCGGTGCTGCGCATCTTCCTCATCATCGGCGCGTCCATTGGCGTCGTCGGCGACATCGCCGGCTTTCTGCTGGGCCTGACGCTCGCCAAAAATCTCGACGCGATCCGGCTGCTGCTCAACAAGCTGATGCACGCCAATCTGTTTCCGGCGGAGCTCTATTTTCTGTCGCGCCTACCCTCCATCGTCGAGCCGCGCGAGGTGGCGCTCGTCGTCGTCATGACGCTCGTGCTCGCCATTCTCGCCTCCATCTATCCAGCCTGGAAAGCGGCGAGCCTCGATCCGATCGACGCCCTGCGCCACGAGTGAGGCCCATGACAGTTCTCGAGCTTTCCGGCGTCGCCCGCCATTATCGCGAAGGCGATGGGCGGCTGGATATATTGATGGGAGCCGATCTCGCGCTTTCTCCCGGCGAGACGGTGGCGCTGATCGCGCCTTCGGGCGCCGGCAAATCCACTCTGCTGCATATCGCCGGCCTGCTGGAGCGCGCCGACGACGGCGAGGTGCTCATCGCCGGGCTGGCGACCTCCGACATGAGCGACAATGAGCGCACCAGCCTGCGGCGCTCGACGATTGGCTTCGTCTATCAGTTCCACCATCTGCTGCCGGAATTCACCGCGCTCGAGAATGTCGCGCTGCCGCAGGCGATCAACGGGCTGGATCGTCGCGAGGCGGAGCGGCGCGCGGCGGAGTTGCTCGATTATCTGCGGCTCGGAGCCCGGGCGGGGCATTTGCCCTCGCAGCTGTCGGGCGGCGAGCAGCAGCGCGTCGCCATCGCCCGCGCGGTCGCTAATGCGCCGCATGTTCTGCTCGCCGACGAGCCGACCGGCAATCTCGATCCGCGCACCGCGGAGCATGTCTTCGCGACCCTGATGACGCTGGCGCGCAACACCGGCCTCGCCGCGCTGGTGGCGACGCATAATCTCGATCTCGCCGCGCAGATGGATCGCCGCGTCACGCTCAGCGACGGCCGTCTCGTCGAGCTCGCCTGAAGCGTTCCGGCCGGACACTCGCCCGGCCGGAGCATTCATGACCAAAAAGATCAGGCCGCCTTCTTTTTCTTGTCGATGAAGCTGTTCTTATACCAGAGGCCGAAGCCGACGAGGCCGAGCGCGGCGAAGAACACGGCGATGATGGTGTTCTTGTCCTCTGTGGTGCCGACCGCGAAGGGGAAGCGCGAGACATATTCGCGTCCATCGTCGGCCTTCGCCTTCACGAGACCGATGAAGTTGCCCTTCTTGGTGAAATTATATTCGAAGTTGAGCGTGCCGGTGCGGTATTTTTTCGGCGGCAGATAAACCTCGGTGTTCTGCTCGAGATTCTCATTGTCGTCGCTCTGGCCGACATTGCGGAGAATGCGGATCTCCAGCGCCATGTCGCGCAGCTCGTCCTGCACCGCGTCCAGCACGATGATCGTCGGGCCGACATCTGGAATGTCGTCGCAGAAAATCTCGCGCGACTTCAGCGGCTGATAGCCGGTGAAGTTCATCGTGTCGGGGCCGATCTTCATGATGCACTGGCCGGTGTCGGAGCTCACGCCGCCATGCGCATGGGCCTCGCCGACCAGTCCGGCCGTCGCCATGGCAAGAGCGACCAGAAGTCGAAGATTCATCTTTTCTCTCCCTATCCATGTTCTCGCCGCTTCTCATGAGCGGCTGCAGCACTCTCGCCGACCGTGGCGTCGATGACCGCGATGCGACTCGGCCTCCCCCGGCCGATCGTCGCTCCCGGCTTTTAGCACACACTGCCATCGACATAGGGACGAAGTTTTCGCTCGGAAACGAGCCGGCGCGGAAATGCCGCGGCCCCGCCGCCGACGGCGCCGACGCCCGAGCCTCTCCAGCGCGTGCTTTGCCGCAGTCCTCCGCACTTTCGGGCAGTGCTTCCATAATTCTAAAATCCGCCAGCGGCAAAAAGTCGCAACCTGCCCAGTCGGCGAGAATCGGGAAACTACGTACGTAAATTTTGCTCGGGGCTATTAACCATGAGCGAAGACGCGGCCGAAATTTCTTTAAAAATTTAAGTAACTCGGTAAGAATTGCGAAACCATTCGAGATAGGAGACGAAACATGAATGCGGTAGTTTCGAAGAACGACATCACCTCCGCTGTCGCCGCCGAGACTTATGTTTCCCCTTCCGACTTTTCGGATCCGCTGGATTTCATCCGTCAGCGCTCGTCGCTGGAGATCCATCGCATGGACGAGCTGGATACGATCCTGGTGAGCAAGCTCGCCTGCGGTTTCGACCGCGACAGCATCGACGGCCTGACCTTGTTGCTGCGCAAAATTTCGGAAGGCCATCTGCCCGGTCTCAAATATCTGGTTTTCGACTTCGCGCACTGTGACGATTCCACGGCCGTCGCCGCGGAAGGCTTCGACGAGCTGGCGTCGGCGACCGCGCGGCTCATCCTCGATGCGCCGGTAATATCGATCGCATGGGCCAGGACCTATCTGAACGGAGCGGATCTGGACTTCGCCCTCGCCTGCTCGATGATGGTAGCCGACCGTTACGCGCGCTTCTCCTTCGAGGCCGACCTCGCCTCGGCCGTCGGCGTCTATGGGGCGTTGGCGCAGAAGCTCGGCTTCGTGAAGGCGGAGCGGCTGATGGAGAATGGCGAGATTCTCACCGCCGAGCAGATGCAGGAGCTCTGCCTCGTCAAGCATATCGTCGAGAATGGCGAAGGCCTGCTGGGCGCGGAGAGTTATGTGCGGCAATGCGGGCGCCGCTACAACGCCTCCTACAGCATGTTCCGCGCGCAGCGCATCAGCGCCCCGCCGGTGCGCCGGGTGGAGACGACGACCGCCGCGAGCCGGCGGGGCTGACCGCAGGATTTGCGGCGAGACGCGATTTCGGCCCGGCGCCCGCAGATAGGTGGGCGCCGGGCGCTTTTCTCAGGCGACGACCTTCAGCTTGCCGCCGCGCGCGACGCCGGAAAAGATCTGCGTCAACTCCGCCTGCGGCTTGGCCATGCTGAACAGAAAGCCCTGCATCAGATGCACATTCTTGGCGAGCAGCAGCGCGCGCTGCTCATGCGTCTCGACGCCTTCCGCGACGAGATCTATGCCGAGTTCGGCGGTCAGCAGTGAGACCGCGCCGACGATCGCCTGCGTCTTGCTGGAGACGCTGAGCTCCGACACGAAGCTGCGATCGAGCTTCACCTTGTCGACCGGAAAACGATTTAGATAGCCGAGGCTGCTGAAGCCGGTTCCGAAATCGTCGAGCGACAGGCGGACGCCGATCGCGCGCAGCCCCGCGATCTTGGCCGCGGCGTCCTCCGTGTCCTGCATGAGCGTGGATTCGGTGATCTCGATCTCGAGCCGGCTCGGCGCCAGCCCGGCGGCGTCGAGCGCGCTGCGGACGCGCTCGATCATGTCCGGCTGCTGAAACTGGCGCGAGGAGAAATTGACCGCGACCCGCGCCGCCGACGGCCACAGATGCGCGTCGCGACAGGCGCGGCGCAGCACCCATTCGCCCAGCTCGACGATCATCCCCGTCTCTTCGGCGATCGGGATGAAAGAGGACGGCGGCACATAGCCCAATTGCGGATGGCGCCAGCGCGTCAGCGCCTCGCAGGTCGAGATGGTTTGGTCGCGCGCGTCGTAGATGGGCTGGTAATGAACCTCGAGCGCCTCGGTCCTGAGCGCCTCGCGCAGCTCGCGCTCGATGCGCCGCTTGCTGACCAGCGCGTCCTCCATAGACGTCTCGAACCATATGGCCTGCCGTCGTCCGGCGGCCTTGGAATGATACATTGCGAGATCGCCGCATTTCAGCAGCCCCTCGACGGAGATCGCGTCCCGCGGCGCGATGCAGAGGCCGACGCTGGCGCCGATGACGATCGTGTGTCCCTCGACGACATAGGGGCGGCCGATCGCCTCTATGACGCGGCGCGCCAGCGCGTCGGCCGGCGGCGTCTCGATCGTTGGATGCATGAGGATGCAGAATTCATCGCCGCCGAAGCGCGCCACCATGTCGACCGAGCGCACGCATTCGCGCAGGCGCTCGGCGACCGCGCAGAGAAGCCGGTCGCCGATCGTATGTCCGAGCGTGTCATTGACCTCCTTGAACTGATCGAGGTCGATGCACAAAAGCGCGAGACTGAGCCCGCGCTTGCGAATGTGCCGCAGATCGCGCTCCAGCCGCTGCTGGAACTGGAACCGATTGGCGAGGCTGGTCAAAGTGTCGAAATGCGCGATCCGCTCGATCTCGCGCGCCGCGCGTCTCTGCTCGGTCACATCCTCGACGACGGTGACGAAGGCGCCATTGTCGGCCGGCTCGCAGCGAAAATCGAAGATGCGATTGCCGATCTCGCGGGAGAAGACGTCCGTGCGCGGAAGCGAGGCGCGCGATGTCCACTGCTCGAGGAAAACCTGCGTGTCCTCGCGCGAGATGTTCGCGCTCTCGCCGATCATGCGCGTCAACGTGGCGAGATCTCTCGGCATCGTCTCCGAATCGAGGCCGAAAAACTCATACATTCGACGATTGACGACAGTGAGCGACTTGTCGGCCCGACCCATGCACAGGCCATGGGTCATGCTGTTCAAGGCGGATTTGAAACGCCGACGCTGCGTGTCCGCGTCGCGGCCGTTGCGCAGCGCCGACTCCAGCACCGAGTTCAGAAATTTCGTCGTGGACTCGACGGAAACGATGCCGAGCACGATGATGCCGGTCAGCCCCCAGTACCAGATCGAGAAATTGAAGAGGCAGGTGATGGCCAAAGGCGCGCAGACGCCGATGACCTGCCCCAGGACGATGTGCGGCCGGCCCGCGTTGCGCCCCGCCAGCGCGCCGGCGCATCCCGTCATCAGCACAACGCCGTAATAGGCCACCATCTCGCTGTGATGAGCGTTGAACAGCACGGCGGCGGTCACGCCGACGACCGTCATGAAGCTCACGCCGCCGATCGCGTAGCGCAGCTCCCATTGCCGGGCGTCGCGCCGGCGCTGCTCGACAGGCGTGCGCGTGTGAGCGACCAGGACATGAATGCGATAGGCGCTGATCAGAAGCAGAGCCAGCACGAAGCCGAAATAGACGAGATCGCCCGTGGTGAGCCATGCGATGACGGCGACGAGCAATCCTGCGCCTATGCCCGCGACGAAGGAGCCCGGCGTGCCGAACAGAGTCTCGACGAGATCGGCATAGATCTCGTACTTCTGATCCTCCGCCGCGACATCCTCGATCTGTCGTTTCGTCATCGCTATGACTTTCATGTCGCAAAAGATCGCCGACGAGCCGGCGCTAACGGGAACGGCCGTCGTCCGCCGTTCCGCTCGAGGTCGCCATTCGCTTCTGGGCGGCGGCGAGCCGCTCCATATGCCGCAAATCCTGGTCGCTCAGCGCTGTCGAGCAATCCGCCCAGAGATCGGTGATTTCTATCAGCTCGTCCCTGGTTACGGGAAAGCAGCTTCGCCGCGCCTCGGCCAGCGCGCAACGGCGCTGCCAGCGCTCGTCGCCGCCTTCGAGCATCCAGGCGTCGGCCGCCTGCCGCAGAGTGCCGTCGGGGGTCATCAGATCGATGGCGCCGAGCTCGAGCATCTCGCTCGCCGAATAGATCGCCCCGGAGCCGATAATTCGCTCCGCCTGAGCGACGCCGAGCCGCCGCGTGAGCAGCGACACCGCCCCCATTCCCGGAAAAGCGTTGAAGCTCGCCTCCGGCACGCCCAGCTTGGCGCTCTCCTCCGCCAGGATGAAATCCGAGGCGAGCGCGGCCTCGAAGCCGCCGCCGAGACATTGGCCGTGCACGGCGGAGAGCGAGATGATCGGGAGCCAGAGGCCGCAGACCAGCGAATAGATGAGATCGATGCAGGCATGCGCGTAGGCGATCAATCGGTCCCGCCGGCCGCCACGGATGGAGGAGGTGAAGGTCACGAGGTCACCGCCGAGGCTGAACACCGATTTCTTGTTCGAGCTCATCACGAAGTAGCGGACTGGAAACCGCGCAAAGCCGTCGAGCGCATGCATATGCCGAAGCGATTCGCGAACGCTCGCCATGTCCGAGAGCGTCTGCATCGCATAGAAGGGAGGCGACGACGCTTTGTAATTCATCCATACGGCGCGCGTCACGGAGTCATATTCGAGATCGATATGATCGAACTCCCAATGTGGAAAATCTTCCGGCTTCTTGATGTCGAACTCGAAAGCTTCGGTCATCGGGGCGCTCTGATTCAACGGGCGAGTGTGACGCAACCGAATTCTAAGCCCGCTCGCGGCGTGACACTGCGGCCTCGCGGCGCCAGTCTAACGCTCGGGACGTTATCGTATCCTTATTTCAGAATATTATATTTATTCGTAAATCCCAAATTGCCCGGCGCGGCTCGCGCTCACTTCACCTCGAACCATGCGGCGAGCCCTGCCGCCTCGTGCTCGAGAATATCGTCATGCACGGCCCATTTGCCGGGGCTGTCGGCGACGAAGGCGACATGCTTGGTCTTGCCCGGCGGCACGACGACGCCATTGCGCCAATAGGGCTCCCAGCCATCGTCGAGGTCGTGCAGAAGCCGCACGCAATGTCCGTGGACATGCATCACGGCGGCGACATCGGAACGATTGACGAAGCCGAGCGTCACCGGCGCGCCGCGCTTCACCTGGAACAGAGGCGGCCCGCCATAGGCCTTGCTCGGCGCGCCATTGATGCGCCAAGGCGCGCCGGGAGCGGCGGGCGGCTCCAAGGTGAGATCGACCTTCTTGGCCGCCTGCAGCTTTATCTCTATGGGCAAGAGAGGATTTTGCGGCAGCGCCGCTATGGGCGGGCGCGACGCCGCCTTTGCGCCGCGTGTCGTGAAGATCGCCAGCTCGCGGTCGGGCTCGTCCATGCCGCGCAGAATCAGCTTGGCGGCGGCGTTCTCGGCCTGCGGCAGATCGAACAGCAATTCGAATCGCGCGCCGGGCGCGGCGGGGATGGTGCGGCGCACGGGCTCGAAGGCGTCGCAGGGCTGGCTGTCCACAGCCACGACGAAGGGCTGAATATTGTCGAAGCCGACGAACATGATTCGCGCATTGGCGAGATTGGCGAAGCGCAGGCGAATGCGCGCGCCCGGCGCGAAATCGCGCCGCGCCGGCGCCGGGGCGCCGTCCACCGCCACCAGCATTCCGATGCGCCCTGCCCCGGCGGCTGCGGCGGGAGAGGCGAAATCGCCCTCGATCGCGCCATTCTTGTCCAGCCGCCAATCGTCGAGCACGAGCAGAAGATCGGCGTCGGCCTCCAGCGGCTTGGGCTCGTCGACGACGACGAGGCCCTTCAGCCCGCGGCCGCAGAGTTCCGGCGTCGCCCCGAAAACCGACGGCCGATAGCAGAAGAGACCGGCGTCGACCAATTTGCGGCGATAGTCGAATCGCCCGCCGGGCGCGACCTCCGCCTGGGTCAGCGGCGCGACGCCATCCATGGCGTTGTCGCCGCGCATGCCGTGCCAATGAATGGAGAGCGGCTTCTCGAGGCCATTGGCGAGGCCGACCGCCAGCTCGTCGCCCAAGGCGTAGCGCAGCAGCGGCCCCGGAGCCTTCCCCTCGAATCCCCAAATCTCGGTCGCATGCCCCGGCTCCGGCAGCAGATGCGCCGTCCCCTTGCGCGCCATCAGCGTTTTGGGGCCGGCGGCCGGCGGCTCGGCGCGGGCGTCCAGAGAGACGAGGGTCGCGGCGGCTCCGCGCACGAAAGCGCGGCGTGAGCAGTCGAAAGGCATGATGGCTCCGGTTTCTCCTCGCCGCCGCATATGGCCCGAGCGGAGCGCGGCTTTCAACAGGGCGCGAACCTACATCCCCACAGGTGACATTTTCTTTAGCGCCGGCGGCGCGTCGTGCTATAGAGCCCCCCGCCCGAGCCGGCGCGTGGCCGCGTCCGCGCGTCGACGCCGGTATTTCGAAGCCGGCGTTTCGATTGTCGCCGCGACGTTTCGACGCCGGTTGGCTCGTGGCTTCGGTCCTTTGGCGTTTCGCCCGCGAGCCGGCGGCTCGTCGGGCGTTTGCGCGTCGGGGCGCGGGCGTGGCGGAACTGGTAGACGCGCCGGATTTAGGTTCCGGTGACGCAAGTCGTGGGGGTTCGACTCCCTCCGCCCGCACCATCCGACGCGCGCCGGCGGCAGAGATATTTTCCCGGCGCACGCCGGACTGGTCGAGATTCGAGAAGGCGAAAACGACATGCAGGTGACGCAGACCCTGTCGCAGGGCTTGAAACACGAGTTCAAAGTGGTGCTTCCGGCCGGCGACCTCGCCGCCAAGCTCGAGTCGCAGCTCGTCGAGCTGCGCGGCAAGGCGCAGATCAAGGGCTTCCGCCCCGGCAAGGCGCCCCTCTCCTATCTCAAGAAAATCTATGGCAAAGGCATAATGGGCGAGGTCCTGCAGGAGGCCGTCAACGAGGCCAATCGCAAGATCGTCGAGGACAATAGCCTGCGCGTCGCCATGGAGCCGCGGCTCGACTTCCCGACCGATCAGGCCGAGGTCGAGAAGGCGCTGGAAGCCGAGGGCGACTTCTCCTATTCCGTCGCCTTCGAGGTGCTGCCGGCGATCGAGCTCGGCGGCTTCGATGACATCGCCATCGAGCGTCCTATCGCCGAGGTCTCGGAGGAGGAGGTCCAGAAGGCGATCTCCGATCTCGCCGACCGCATCCGCGAGTTCGAGGCGAAAGAAGGCGCCGCCGCCAAGGGCGACCGCGTCACCATAGACTTCACCGGCAAGCTCGACGGCGAGCCCTTCGAGGGCGGCACGGGCGGCGACGTCGATCTGGTGCTCGGCTCGGGCTCCTTCATCCCCGGCTTCGAGGAGCAGCTCGAGGGCGCGGCCAAGGACGAGCAGCGCGTCGTCAAGGTTAAGTTCCCCGAGGATTACGGCGTGCCGACGCTCGCCGGCCGCGACGCCGAGTTCGACGTGACCGTCAAGGCCGTCGCCGGCCCGGCGGAGCTGCCGATCGACGACGCTTTCGCCACCAAATACGGCTTCGAATCGCTGGCCGAGCTGACCTTCGCCGTGCGCGGCAATCTCGAGGCCGATTACGCCAAGGCCTCGCGCGCCAAGCTGAAGCGCTCGCTTCTGGACGCTCTCGACAAGAAATACAGCTTCGAGCTGCCCGAGGGCCTCGTCGCCCAGGAGTTCGACACGATCTGGTCGCAGCTCGAGTCCGAGCGCAAGCGCTCCGGCAAGAGCTTCGAGGACGAGAACACGACGGAAGAGGCGGCGCGCGAGGAATATCGCAAGATCGCCGAGCGCCGCGTGCGTCTCGGCCTAGTGCTGGCCGAGATCGGCCAGGGCGCGGGCGTGACCGTCGAGGACAAGGACGTGACCGACGCGCTGGTCGAGCGCGTGCGCGCCTTCCCGGGCCGCGAGAAGCAGGTTTGGGACTATTACCGCAACAATCCCCAGGCGCTCGCCCAGATTCGCGCCCCCCTCTATGAGGAGCGGGTCGTCGACCATCTGGTCGCCAAGATCAGCGTCACCGACAAGACCGTGACTAAGGAAGAGCTGCTCGCCGCCGAGGAAGACGACGATCTGGCCCAGCCCGCCGCCTGATCCGGCGCGCCGACCCGGGGCCGATTAAGGGCGGCCCCGGGGTTTCCGCTCGCCCCTTTTGCGGTTTCTGTCTGGACGGCTTGCCGCAATATGCTACCAACGAGCCAAAAGCTGGCTCGTGGCTTTCACTCCATGCGAGGGAAAGACGGCGGGTCGAAGAGGCCGCCGCGAAGCCGGGAGCGCAGAGCCCCGCTGCGCGGAGCCTCGGTCGCAGGCCAGTCAAATCTAAAAAAGGCGCAAAACAGATGCGTGATCCGATCGACGTCTACAACCAATATCTGATCCCCCAGGTGATCGAGAACACGAGCCGCGGCGAGCGCGGCTTCGATATCTATTCGCGCCTGTTGCGCGAGCGAATCATCTTTCTGACCGGTCAGGTCGAGGACCATATGGCCTCGGTCATCATCGCCCAGCTCCTGTTTCTCGAGGCCGAGAATCCGAAGCGCGAGATTTTTCTCTACATCAACTCGCCGGGCGGCGTCGTGACCTCCGGTCTCGCCATCTACGACACGATGCAATACATCAAGCCCAAGGTGGCGACGCTCTGCATCGGCCAGGCGGCGTCCATGGGCTCGCTGCTGCTCTGCGCCGGCGAGGCCGGCAACCGCATCGCTCTGCCCAACGCCCGCGTCATGGTCCATCAGCCTTCGGGCGGCTTCCAGGGCCAAGCCTCGGATATCCTCCGCCATGCGGAGGATATTATGAAGATCAAGCGGCGTCTCAACGAAATCTACGTCAAGCACACCGGCCGGGACTATGACACGATCGACAAGACGCTCGATCGCGATCACTTCATGTCCGCGGAGGAGGCCAAGGAATTCGGCATCGTCGACCGAGTGGAGGTCAGCCATGCCGACGATCCGACCGAGGCCAAGGCCTGACGCAGATCAAATCCCGGCGCGCCCGCTTTTCTCGCTGGTCGAGAATGGCAGGCGCGCCGTTCCGCATGTATCGGGGCGCGCATGTTTCGTAAAATCCTGATCGCCAATCGTGGCGAGATCGCTTGCCGCATCATCAAGACCGCTCGCCGCATGGGCATAAAGACGGTCGCAGTCTATTCCGACGCCGACGCAGACGCGCTTCATGTCGAAATGGCCGACGAGGCCATTCATCTCGGCCCGCCCCCTGCTGCGCAATCCTATTTGCTGATCGACAAGATCGTCGCGGCCTGCAAGGAGACCGGCGCCGAGGCCGTGCATCCCGGCTATGGCTTTCTCTCCGAGCGCGCCGCCTTCGCCAAGGCGCTGGCCGAGGCCGGAATCGTCTTCATCGGCCCCAATCCTCGCGCGATCGAGGCGATGGGCGACAAGGTCGAGTCGAAGAAATTCGCCTCCGCCGCCAAGGTGAATGTCGTTCCCGGCTATCTCGGCGTCATTCAGGACGGCGAGGAAGCGGTCCGCATCGCCAATGAGATCGGCTATCCGGTCATGCTCAAAGCCTCCGCCGGCGGCGGCGGCAAGGGCATGCGCGTCGCCTTCAAGGCCGAGGAAGTGGTCGAGGGCTTCAATCGCGCCCGTTCCGAGGCCGCCTCCTCCTTCGGCGACGACCGCGTCTTCATCGAGAAATTCATCGTCAACCCGCGCCATATCGAGATTCAGGTGCTGGGCGACAAGCATGGCAATGTCATTCACCTCAACGAGCGCGAGTGCTCGATCCAGCGCCGCAATCAGAAGGTGATAGAGGAAGCCCCCTCGCCGCTTCTCGACGAGGAGACTCGCGCCGCCATGGGCGCGCAGGCCGTCGCCCTCGCCAAGGCGGTGGATTACGATTCCGCCGGCACGGTGGAGTTCGTCGCCGGCCAGGACAAGAGCTTCTACTTCCTCGAGATGAACACCCGCCTGCAGGTGGAGCATCCGGTCACAGAGCTCATCACCGGCATCGATCTCGTCGAGCAGATGATCCGCGTCGCCGCCGGCGAGCCGCTGTCGCTGCGCCAGGAGAAGGTGACGATCAATGGCTGGGCGGTGGAGAGCCGCATCTACGCCGAGGATCCGACCCGCAACTTCCTGCCCTCCATCGGCCGTCTGGTGAAATATCGCCCGCCGGAGGAGAAGCGCGAGGGCGCGATCACCGTGCGCAACGACACGGGCGTCGCGGAAGGCCGCGAGATTTCCATCCATTACGATCCGATGATCGCCAAGCTCGTCACCCATGGCCCCGACCGCCTCGCGGCGATCGACGCCCAGGGCAGCGCGCTGGATCGCTTCGTGATCGACGGCATTCGCCACAACATCCCCTTCCTCGCCTCGCTGATGCAGCATGAGCGCTGGCGTTCCGGCCAGCTCTCCACCGGCTTCATCGCGGAGGAATATGCGGGCGGCTTCGCCGCGCCGCAGCCGGATGGCGAGGTCGCCCATGTGCTGGCGACGGTGGCGGCGCTGGTCGATCACATCGGCAATGAGCGCAAGCGATTGATCAGCGGACAGCTCGGCCACGGCCGGCCGTTCGAGTTCGAGCGCGAGCGCGTCTGCGCGCTCGGCGAGCAGTCGTTCCATGTCTCGCTGGACACGCAGGGCGAGGCGCTGATCGTCCATTTCGAGGAGGAGGACGGCCGCACGCGCCGCATCTCCTCGCATTGGCGGCCGGGCGATCCCGTCTTCGAGGGGACCATAGACGGGGCCTCCATCTATGTGCAGATTCGGCCGATCCTCAACGGCTTCCAGCTCTCGCACCAGGGCGTGGCGGTGGACGCGCGCGTCTTCACCAAGCGCGAGGCCGAGCTCAACGCGCTGATGCCGAAGAAGAAGAATGTCGGCGTCTCCAAGCATCTGCTCTGCCCCATGCCCGGCCTCGTCAAGACGGTCGACGTCGTCGAGGGCCAGGAGGTGAAGGCCGGCGAGCCGCTGTGCATGGTGGAAGCCATGAAGATGGAGAATGTGCTGCGCGCCGAGCGCGACGTGACGATCAAGAAGATCGCCGCCAAGCCGGGCGACAGCCTCGCCGTCGATGCGGTGATCATGGAGTTCGCCGAATAGCGTCCTCACGCCGCGAGAGCGCCCACGGGCGCGGCTCGGGGCTCTGCCAATGAAAGTCGGGACTCGCGGAGCGATGTTCCTATGATAACTGGGTCGGCTTCGCTCTGCAGAACAGCGCGGAGACGATGCCGGCTAGAGCCACCGCGTCGTATTCCGGTTCGTGGAAACGATTTGTCACGGGAAGCGCTCCACCCACCCCAGCCAAGTCTTCAAAGCGATCCGACGCATCTTGCGCCGGCAATGCCGACGATGATGCTCGACGCGGAAGCGCCGGAGCCTCTCGTTCGGATGCGCGTGTCGACGTGCAAATGAACGCCCGCCGGCCGCCCTTCGACTCGAGCTCGGCTTGACAAGCGTATCGGAATAATACTCTATTAATTTGATAGGATTAGTTTACAAAAAAGGAGGTTCAGTCCATGTTCCGCTCAGAGCCTCGAGGCGCGTCGGAGCCACGAATTTATTTTATGTCCAGCGCTTCGTACGTCGCCTATTTGGCCGCGGCGGCGATCACATTCTCTACTCAATTACAGGAGTCTTTCGCTCAGGACGCGCCTGCCGCAGGTTCCGTCAATGTCCAGGTCGGCGATGTCGTCGTCCCCGGCGAGGAGGATAATGGGGGCGAAACCTCGCGTCCTGTTCTAGAGGCGCAGAAAAAGGCCCGCTCCGTCATCGTCGTCGAAGAGAAGACCATCGAGCGCGAAAACATCAACCGCGCCGACGAATTGCAGCAGAAGATCCCGAATTATCGCGCCAATAACGGCGGCACGCAGCAGTCGTCGCGTCAAACCATGCGATGGGTCGGCATCGGCGCCGGCACGGGCGTCGGCACAGAATCGCCGACAGGCTATGTCGTCGACAATGTGTTCTGGAGATACTGGGGCTTCCAGTGGATGGACCTGTTCGATCTCAAATCCTTCGAGATCGCCTATGGACCTCAGGGCACCGCAAGTGGAAAGAACGCCTCGGTCGGCAGCCTGATCATCAACACGAGATTGCCGTCATTCACGCAAGGGGCGACGGTCGAGACCAATTTCGCGAATTACAGCCGCGTCATCGAGAAAGTCTCGGTCACTGGTCCCATCATCGACGACGCGCTCGCCTATCGCGTTAGCTTCTTCATGGACAAGGGCGACGGCTGGATTCGCGATCAGGTGAGCGGCGCCGGCTATAAGAACACCGACCGTTGGGGCGTCCGCGGGCAGCTTCTCTATGTCGGCGACGAGATCACCGACCGGCTCATTTTCAATTACAGCGCCTCTCACGAATATAATGGCTACAACAGCGCGCCTTACGCCGATTCTTACCTCGTCTACGCCAATGGCACGCGGCCGAGTTCGACCTGGGTCCAGAACGTCTGGAAGCGGCTCGGCAAGCCGATCCTGTCAATGGACCCCTATAAGCCGTCCATCTCGCGCATGGGCGTCGACCCGGTGAGAACCATCACCGCCACCAACGAGCTCAATATTGGGATCGGAGACAATATCTTCACGTCGATCTCGGCATATGGGTTCAACCGAAACGAGCAGCGCTATTTCGAAGAGACGCAATTGCTGGCGCTCTGGCGCGATGGCATGGACACTTATGTCGGTCAGGCGTCGCAAGAGTTCCGTCTGACATCGCCGAAGGATCAAGAACTGGCGTGGACGACCGGCCTCTATTTCCTCAACGACGATTCCGCGAACCAGATGCACCATGTCGAATTCGGCTCCGACGCCGCGAAATGGCTGAACATGCCCGGCGCGCTGCCCGGCGTGCAGGATTGGTGGTACACCAAGGCGCGCGACATTCAGTTCGCCGCCTATGGGCAGGCGACCTGGCATTATGACGAGCAGCTGGCGCTCACCCTCGGCGTTCGCAACAGCTACGAAATTCGCCAGGGCTCGGTGAGCCATCTCAACCGATATTATCCGACCGTCTCGATCGTCGATCAGGATCAGGCGATCATCGCGGCGAGCGGCTTCGGCCTTTCGGACCGCGGCGGCGCGACCACGCGCTCCAACCATGTGACGGCGATCTTCAATCCGCAATATCGATGGGACGAGAACATTCTCTTCTATGGAATCGTCGGCCGCGCCGAGAAGGCGGCCGCCGTCAACACGAGCGGCAATCCGACCTATTCGACCGATGCGGCCAAGCAGAAAGTCTTCAGCGCCTGGACTCCGCTCTTCACCAAGCCCGAGGTCTCCTGGGATTATGAGCTCGGAGTCAAGACGAACTGGCTCGACAACAAGCTCCAGCTCAACGCCAATTTCTATTGGAACGACTTCTACAATTTTCAGACCACGACCGTCGACTCCTCGCGCGTCGACGCGCTCGGCGCGCCGATCTCGGTATCCTCGCTCGGCAACGCCGACCATGCGCGTCTGCGAGGAATAGAGCTGGATGGCCGCTGGAGCCCGATCGACAGGCTGTGGATCAGCGTCAACGCGGCCTTCTCCGACGCGCGATGGGTGTCCTATCCGGACGCCGCCCCGCCGACCGATTGGCAATGGACGTCGGGAACCCAGGCGGCGCCGAAATATTTGTCGCTCTCCAACACGCGCTGGCAGGGCGTGCCGATGTGGACATTCAACATCGGCGCGAATTACGAGCAGCCGCTCGGCGCCGTTTTCGCCGATCTCGGCGGTTTCGGAAAGTTCGCAGGCCTCGACGACTGGACCTCGAAGCCCCTCACGGCGTTCGGCTATTTCAACGTCAACTGGCAGGACAAGACGCAGCTGACCAATCCTTGGTCCATTCTGCAATATTGGCAGGGAAGCTACGCGATCATGAATGTCGGCGTCGGCATCCGCACGGACGACGATAAATACAGCCTCAGCTTCTGGGCCAAGAACATCGGCGACGAGAGGCCGTACACCGCCTGGGACACCGGCTCGGCCTCCAACCCGGCGAGAGTCACTCTCGCGCGCTGGCCAGCGACCTTCGGCGGGGCGTTTCGCGTCAAGCTCAACTGAGGCGTGGAGCTGGTCCGTTTTCCGGAACATCGCGCAAAGGCCGCGGATTCGGCGACGCGCCGAATCCGACGCTATTTCTTCACGTCGAATATACGCGCCGCCCCTATCGTGCCCTCGACATTTCACCCGGCTATTTTCGAGGTGCGTCTTGAGACCTTCTTTTTTCGACGCGACGGGTCGGCGGCAGCGTCGCGACCTTCTGTTGGCCCTGGCTCTGTTCACGCTCGCCTTCACACAAGCGGCAGCGGCGCAGCCTACTCCTGCGCTCAAGCTGCTCATTCTCGGGGACAGCCTCAGCACGAGCCTCGGCGTGCCGGAAGGCTATGGCTTCGGCCCGACGCTGGCCCGCCGGCTGCGCGCCGACGGCTATCGCAATGTCGAGGTGGTCAATGGCTCCATGGCCGGCGACACCACCGCCGACGCCGCCACCCGCCTCGCCTCGACGCCGCAGGATTATGACGCCGACGTCGTCATCGTCGAGCTCGGCGGCAATGACATGCTGACGCAGACCGATCCGGCCGTCGTCGCGCGCAATCTCGATTGGATTCTCGACGGCTATAAGAAGCGCGGAACCCGCGTCGTCATCGGCGGGATGCTGTCCAAGCCCGAGCTCGGCTTCGTCTATAATGTGACCTTCGATCAAATCTATCCGAAGCTCGCCGCGCGCTGGGGCGCCTCGCTCTATCCCTTCTTTCTCGCGGGCGTCTTCGGCCACCCGGCGCTGATGCAGGACGACCACATCCATCCCAATGCGGCGGGCGTCGCCCGCATCGTGGCGGGAATTGCGCCGCTGGTGGAGCGCAATCTCGACGCGGCGGCGGGCCGGCGCAGAGTGGCGGAGGCGCGGTGAGCCGCTGGCGCGCTAATCGCGACCTTCGAACACCCGCGTCACATGCCCCATCTTGCGGCCGGGGCGCGTCTCCTTCTTGCCGTAGAGATGGAGCGAGGCGCCCTCCTCCGCGAGC